>NZ_JBSHCT010000014.1:0-135467 GCF_053615935.1 Nocardiopsis sp. NPDC055879 | reverse complement strand
GTTACCGTCGGGGGCTGGTGGTCTGGGCCCCCACCGCCGTCTTATCCGGCCCCCGGGGCCCCGCCCCCGATTGCTCCCCCCTGGGCGCCCCCCCCGCCCCCCCCCCGGGGGCGACGCCATGCCGGTTCCACCGACGGCCCCGCCCTGTACCGGGCGGTACTCCGGACGTACTACCGTGTGTCGTAGTCGTGTGGTCCGCTGACATGGGTGGACGTTCCGGAAGTACCCGAGCGGAGGCGACGTGGTCGACTGGCTGACCATGTTGATTCAGATGGTGTCGTTGGCGATGGCCGTGTGGTGCCTCGTCTCGACCTTCCGAGACCAGCCGATGCTGGTCCCCCACCTGGTCGGCATGGGTGTTCTGTGGCTTCTGGTCCTGGGCCAGGTCGGCGCGATGGTCTTCGCCATGATCGGCGGTGACCGCCCCGACGATCTGGCGATGGTGATCTCCTACCTGGCGACCGTCGCCCTCCTGCCCCCGGCCAGCGCGGTGTGGGGGTTCATGGAGCGCAGCAAGTGGGGACCGGCGGTGATCGCCTTCACCTGCCTCATCCTCCCCGTCCTGCTGGTGCGCATCGAACAGCTGTGGAGTCCCGTTGTCTGACACCGAGACCACGCCCCCGGCCCCCGACCGCACCCTGCGCACCGGACCGGGCCGGCTTCTCGTGGCCGTGTACGCCGTCTTCGCCCTGGCGGCCACCGCCCGTGGCACCTACCAACTGGTGACACGCTTCGAGGAGGCTCCGCTGGCGTACGCGCTGTCGGTGTTCGCCGGTGTGGTGTACCTCGTTGCCGCGATCGGCCTGGCCCGCGCCGGTCGCGTCTCCCGCAAGGTCGCCCTGGTGTCGGTGACCGTGGAGATGGTCGGGGTCCTGGTGGTGGGCGCCCTGTCCGAGTTCACCAGCGGGATCTTCCCCGAGGACACCGTCTGGTCGCACTTCGGCAGCGGCTACCTGTTCATTCCCCTGGTCCTGCCGATCCTGGGTCTGTGGTGGATCCTCAAGGTGCACCGCGCCGACCGCGCCCACCCCGTGGGGTGACGCGGGACACAGTGTCGCGGACCGCATAGTTCCGGACATCGCGGGCACAGACGTGTGCATGGAGGTACACACGCAGGCCCCCACCCGGCCTCTCTTCCCCTCATATCTGGGTGGCGGCGTCGTGTTCGCCGTGTCCCTCGGTCTGGTCGCGTTCGTGTGGAACGCGAACGCCCCCAACGTGATCGAGCACCGCATCTTCCTGGTGTTGTGGCTGTCGGGCGCCGCGATCCTGGCAGCCCTGCTGTGGGCCGACGCGCGAACGCCCCGGGGCGCCTCCCGCAGCCTCGCCACCTTCGCCATCGGTCTCGTCGCGGCGACCGCCCTCAGCACCATGCCCTGGGCGAACCTGGACTCGGCCCTCTGGTACCAGGTGTGGCTGTCGGTCCCGCTCCTGACCGGGCTGGGCCTGGTCGCCTTCCGACCCACCCCGCCGAACCCGCCCGGCGTCGACTCCCCGCACTAGGCTGTCGACCATGTCAGAGCCGACTCTTCCCGTGGCCGTCTCCTCCGAATGGCTCCGCGAACACCGTGATCAGGTCGTCCTCGTCGACTCCCGTTGGTACATGGACGGTCGTTCGGGAGCCCTCGCCCATCGGGCCGGGCACATCCCCGGTGCCGTGTTCGCCGACGTGGACACCGACCTCGCCGCCCCCGCGAGCGCGGAAGGGGGACGCCACCCGTTGCCCTCCCCCGAGGACCTCGCCCGTTCCCTCGGCGCACTCGGCGTCGGCGACACCACCACGGTGGTGGTCTACGACGACGCCGGGGGTTCGGTGGCCGCCCGGATGGTGTGGATGCTGCGCGCCCTCGGCACCCCCGCAGCCTTCCTCGACGGTGGCCTCCAGAGCTGGACCGGCCCATTGGAGGAGGGTGAGGTGACGGTCGAGCCCGCGCACCGGACCCCGATCCCGTGGCCCTCCGACCGGATCGTGAACACCGAGGAACTGCGCGACGAACTCTCCGACCCCGACCGGCTGCTGTTGGACGCCCGCGTGTACGGGCGCTTCACCGGCGCCGAACCGGCCCCCGTCGACGCGCGGGCGGGACACGTCCCCGGGGCGCGCAGCGCCCAATGGCCCGCCAACCTGGGCCCCGACGGGCTGTTGGCCGCGCCCGAGACGCTGCGCGAGCGCTTCGCCGCCCTGGGCGCGGACTCCGCGCGCACCGTCACCGCCTACTGCGGCTCGGGAGTGACCGCCTGCCACGACCTACTGGCGTTGGAACACGCCGGTTACGGTCATACCCGTCTGTACCCGGGTTCGTGGAGCCGTTGGGGCGGGGACGAGTCGCTCCCGTTGGAGACCGGTGATCCCCGGGCGTGACCCCCGCCCGTACGAAACCACCTCTGACCGGCTCCGATACCCTTGGGCCCGCGCCTACCCGCGCGGGCCTTGTCCTTTTCGCCCCTATTTGTTCTTGCCACCGCCTAGGGTGGACGGACGAGGAACGAAGGAACCGACGGCAAAGGGGCGTAAGTCAACCCTTCGACCACGCGAAAGATTCCCGAATCGCAGCGTTGTCGGAACCAGAACCCCTGTTCCGACGTCACAGCGAACAGAGGGTCCCCGCCCCCCGGAACCGATTGACGTGCTCCACCGCGAAACGAGGAACTCTGGTGATCGAACTCCTTCTCCTACTGATTCTCATCGTTGGAATCGTGATCGGAGTCCTGATCTACACGCAGCGCTCGCGCTCGCGGAAGCAGGACACCGCTCCCCCACCGCCGCCCCAGGACCCCTTCGCCGCTTCCTCGACCACCGACACCGCCGGTGACCCTCGGGCCATCAAGGCCGGCGACATGATCGACTGGGGCAACGAACGCACCTGGATCCGCGGCACCCTACGCCTGTCCGAGGGTGGCTACACCTGGTCCGAGCACTTCCTGGAGGTGGAGGGCGGCAAGCGCTGGCTCTCCGTCGAGGAGGACCCGGACGTGGAGTTGGCCCTGTGGACCGGTCGCCCCGACCTGACCATGGTGCCCCAGGGCAAGAACATCGAGCTCGAAGGTGTCACCTACAAGCTCGACGAGAAGGGCTCCGGCTCCTACCGCTCCGAGGGGACCACCGGTCTGAAGGCCGAGGGCGGTATGGACTACGCCGACTACGAGTCCACCGATGGCAAGCTGCTCGCCTTCGAGCGCTTCGACCACGGGAACTGGGAGGTCAGCACCGGCGAGAAGATCCACGCCGGTACGTTCACGATCTTCCCCGGGAGCTGATGCCCCCATGCGTGCGACCATCAGCGCCCCCTTCGTCGACACCAACGCAGACGACCTGGTCTGGACCCTGAACCACCCGCTGGTCGACCCTCTCGCCACCCGCACCGTCCAGGTGTCGGGGCTGTCGGTCGAACTCCGGGTGCTGGGCGCCTCGCACCAGGTCGTACTCGGTGCCGGACCGGGTGCGCCGGTGGAGACGGTCGCCTGCCTGCCGGGGGTTCCCGGCGGGCTTCCCGGCAACGCCGAGCACCCCCTGCCTGGGGTGGGCGACTACCGCTTCGACTCGATCGTCGAGTCATTGCCCCGCACCGAACTGACTCGCCGGGTGGAGGGGATCCACCAGGAGACCTCGAACTCGCCCGGTGGGCTCATCGTCGCCTTCCCCGGTGACCCCCTCGCGGTCACCGCACTGCACCTGACCTCCGGCAATGGGACCTCGTTGCGTTGGCGGACCTGGCACGCCTATCCGCAGAGCGGCGAACTGGTGACGACGATCACGACCTTGACCCCCTAGGGAGGCCCTCATGTCCACGATCAAGACTCCACGCCACAAGATCGCGGCGGTCGGTGGCGCGACCGCCCTGTTGCTGCTCCTGTCCGCCTGTGGCGGTAGCAACAGCGCCGACTGCCGGCCCAGCGACAGTTCCACCAGTGGTACGACCACGTCGTCGTCCGCCGACCGCACCCCGAGCCCCTCGCCCACCGACGACTGCAACGGCCGCAGCGGTGGTGGCGGCGGCGGTTTCTTCTTCTTCGGCGGCGGTGGCGGAGGTGGCAACAACTCCAACAGCGGGGGAAGTGGAAGCGACACTCGCGGTGGCGGATCGGGGTTCGGTAAGTAAGCCGAGTTCAGGCCAGTAGTCTGCCGTGTCGGGGGTACCCCACGGTCCCTCCGGACGCACGAGTTTCCCCCGACACGGACAAGGCCATGAACGAAATTCTCACCAGCTCGCTCTACGCCCTGGGTTACGGCGTGGTCGGCACGGTCATCATGCTGCTCGGCTACCTGATCACCGACCTGCTCACCCCGGGCAAACTCCACAAACTGATCTGGGAGGACCGGAACAGGAACGCCATCCTGCTGGTCTCCGCCAACACCCTGGGCGCCGCGATCGTGGTGGTCTCCGCGATCCTGTCCAGCTACTCCGAACTGGGTCTCGGCGCCGGTCTGCTCTCCGCCCTGATCTTCGGCCTCATCGGTCTGGTCGTGATGGCCCTGTCCTTCCTCCTGATCGATCTGATCATCCCGGGCCGGGTCAGCCACATGATCAGCGACCCCGAATGGCACCCGGCGACGTGGGTCAACGCGACCGCGCACGTCTCCATCGCCCTGGTCGTGGCCGCGGCGATCTCCTAGAAGTTCTTCTCCAGAAAGCAGCAGTAGTGTGACCGACACCCCGGCCGTCGAGGCCGCCGACTCCGATGCCTCCGATCCCGCCAGAACGCGACTTCCGGTGACACCACGACTGGCCCGGTTCCTCGTGCTTTTGGCGGTGTTCATCTGTGCCGCCTGCGGTCTGGTGTACGAGTTGGCACTCGTCGCGATCGGCAGTTACCTGTTGGGCGACACCATCACCCAGGCCTCCGTGGTGCTGTCGGTGATGGTGTTCGCCATGGGTGTGGGTTCGCTGCTGTCCAAGCGTTACCAGGCCCGCCCCGCCTTGGCCTTCGCCGTCATCGAGGGGCTGTTGTCCCTGGTCGGTGGTCTATCGATCCTGCTGCTGTACGGATCGTTCGCCTGGCTGTCCGCCTCGGCCTACCAGCCGACCCTGGTGTTGTTGGCGTTCGTCATCGGCATGCTCATCGGTGTCGAGATCCCGTTGCTGATGACGCTGATCCAGCGCATCCGAAAGCAGGACGCCTCCGAGGCGGTCGCGGACCTGTTCGCCGCCGACTACGTGGGCGGTCTGATCGGTGGGCTGGCGTTCCCGTTCCTGCTGTTGCCACTGCTGGGCCTGCCCAAGGGCGCACTCATGGTGGGCGCGCTCAACGCGGTGATCGGCATGGCCGTGGTGCTGTGGCTGTTCCGATCCGAACTCACCCGCCTCGCCTACGTGGGGCTGACCGTCGGGCTCGTGGTCATCGTGACGGTCCTGGGGCTGGCCTTCTACTACGCGGAGCGATTCGAGGTGGACGCCCGGCAGGCCATGTACCGGGACCCGATCGTGCACGCCGATCGCAGCGAGTACCAGGAGATCGTGGTCACCCAGTCCCTGGACGGCGTGGACACACGTCTGTTCCTCAACGGGGACCTGCAGTTCTCCACCTTGGACGAGTACCGGTACCACGAGTCGCTCATCCACCCCGCGATGGCCGGCCCGCGCGAGGACGTCCTGGTCCTGGGCGGCGGCGACGGTCTGGCCCTGCGGGAGATCCTGCGCTATGACGACGTCGAGTCGGCGACACTGGTCGACCTGGACCCGGCCGTGGTCGAGCTGGCCAGGGAGGACCCGGTGATCCGAGACCTCAACGACGACTCACTGCGGGACTCCCGGGTCGACGTGGTCAACACCGACGCCTTCCAGTGGCTACGGGACAACGCCGAGGACTTCGACGTGGTCATCGCGGACCTGCCCGACGGCACGGACGTGGGCACCTCGAAGCTGTACACGGTGGAGTTCTATTCGCTGATCGGTCAGGCGATGACGGGCGACAGCAGGCTGGTCGTCCAGGCCGGGTCGCCGTTCTTCGCGCCCGACGCCTACTGGGGCGTCCGGCACTCACTGGTGGAGGCGGGGATCGACGTCACCCCGTACAACGTGGACGTGCCGACCTTCGGCAACTGGGGCTTCTACCTCGGGACGCTGAACGGGGCGCCGGAGCTGCGCATGCCCGAGGACGCCCCCGAGCTGCGCTACCTGGACCAGCCCTTGTTGGAGGCGGCACAGGTGTTCCCGATGGACCGCCGCGAAGACGACGTCCAGGAGTCCACGATGATGCACCCGCGGGTGATCGGCTACCACCAGGATCGACAGGCCTGGCGCGGGTACTGACCGCCGCCGCAGGGAACCCGGAAACGACGTCGAGGCCGGCGCCCGTGAAGTGCGGGCGCCGGCCTCGACGAGGTCACCGCGCGACCTGACGATCTTGGGCCGGTGGGCGGTCACGCGGTGGTCCGGTGGAAGGTGGGAAGGCCGCGGGGGGAGCGGGTCACCTCTCGGAGCTCCCCCGCGGTCCGTGAACCATCCTGGCCTCGGGGCGAGGACGTGCGGTGGACGCCACGCCGCCCCGCTCGTCCCGAATGGCAACCCTTGACGCAGACTTACCGAGCCTTGCCGGAAAAGCCGCGTTCAGGGTCGTGTGTGGTCCGGTGACCGGTTCTCGACGGGCCCCTTCGAGGTCGTCCACCCCATCCCTCTCACCCTTCGGCGTGCTCCAAGGCGGCGAGTGCGGTGACCGCCCCCAGTTCCCAGCAGGCCTCCCGGGCCTCGGCGTCGGGGCGCCCGGTCACCGTCACCGGGGGCCGGTGCCGTTCCCAGCCCATGCCCTTGGCGATGGACTCCACCGAACGCACCGCGCCGGAGGTGTCGTTGTCGCCGTGCACGTACAGGGAGAACGGCAAGCCCTGGCGATCGACCTGGACCGGGTAGTACACCGTGTCGAAGAAGTGCTTGAGCGCACCCGACATGTAACCGATGTTGGCGGGGGTGCCGAGGACCACCGCGTCGGCCGCCAACAGGTCGGTCGGCGTCGCCGCCAGTGCCGCCCTGACCTCGACCTCCACGCCTTCGACGTCGTCGTCGCGCGCCCCCTCCAGGACCGCGTCCAGGAGTTCGCGTGTGGCGGGTGAGACGGTGTGGTGAACGATGAGCAGTCGTGCCATGCGCCCACCTTCTCAGAACCGATCGGCGCGATAGGGCATCCCACCCCTCACCGAGACGACCACGATCGGGGCACCTCGCGGTCAGCGTTGACCTCGACCCTCGGCATGTCGGTATCGTCGGAGCGTGCCCAAAGCTCTTGGAACCGGCACAAGTCGGATGGCGTCTCAGCCAACGGCACAACTTCAGTCTTCAGAAAGCCAGGCCCCGCCATGAGTCAGCCTCCTCCCTACGGACCTCCGCCCCCCGGCGGGCAACCGCCTATGGGGCCGCCTCCCGGAGGGATGCCTCCCGGAGGTCCGCCCCCGCCGGGCGGTATGCCCCCCGGCGGTATGCCCCCTGGTGGGCCCTATGGCCAACCGCCGATGGGTCCTCCTCCCGGTGGCCACTACGGGCAACCGCGGCCGAAGAAGACCTCCCCCTGGCTGTGGATCAGCCTGGGTTGCGGTGGCCTCTTCGTGATCGGTGTGGTCCTGGTCGTCCTGTTGGTCTTCGTCTTCGGTGACGAGCCCGAGGACGAGGGCGGATCCACCACCACCGGCGGCGGTGGATCCGAGGGCACCGGCGAGGACGAGAACGGCGGTTCCGCGGGAGCGGACACCGACTCCGGTCTGGGCAACGAGCCGCGCTCCAACCCCGACATGCCGGGGATCGGCGAGACCGTGGAGCACGACGGTCTGCGCTTCACCATCACCCAGATCGACTCGGGTCTCCCCGAGGCCGGCAGCCACACCCCGGTCGGCGAGTACGTCGCGGTCTGGATCGAGATCGAACCGGCCGGTTCGGCCGCCGACGACTTCTGGCGCGACGAGCAGCACCTCTACACCTACGACGGTCAAGAGATCGAAGAGGACTACGAGGCGACCTGGGACTACACCGAGGACAGCATGCTCATCGAACTGGAGCCCGGTGAGAGCTACGAGACCGTGATCGTGTTCGACGTGGACGACCCCTCGCAGATCTCCCACATGGGTCTGAGCGCCGAGACCCTCGGTGGCAACGAGGTCGAGGTCGACGTCACCGGCTGACGTGTGACATCGACGCCGACGTCGTGCGGGCGGGGCCGCCGGATCTGATCCGGCGGCCCCGACGCATGTGCGGATACATGAAATTCCACCCGGATGAGCGCTCGGGCTTGTCCGATCCTCCGACCGAATAACGCCACAGGAAGGTTATATATCCTCATACGACACAAATGCGAATTCGGTTAACACACTCTTATCCGGTCACGCGGGATGTCGGATATTGACCGGTCATTCGTCTCTTATCTAGGGTGCGGTCTCTACAGCGCAGGTCGCATGCTCGACCAGGAGCGAGGGAACCATGCCGCACAACGTCCGGGCAGCACTCGTACAGACCGAGTGGACCGGAGACACCGCATCCATGCTGGACGCCCACGAGCGGTACGCGCGGGAGGCCGCCGCGCAGGGCGCCGGGATCATCGGGTTCCAGGAGGTGTTCAACGCACCCTACTTCTGCCAGGTCCAGGAAGCCGAACACCACCGTTGGGCCGAGCCCGTACCCGACGGCCCCACCGTCACACGATTCCAGGCGCTCGCCGCGGAACTGAACATGGTGATGGTGCTTCCGGTCTTCGAGATCGAGAAACCCGGTTTCTACTACAACACCGCCGCCGTCATCGACGCCGACGGCACTTATCTCGGAAAGTACCGCAAGCACCACATTCCGCAGGTCAAAGGATTCTGGGAGAAGTACTACTTCCGTCCTGGAAACCTCGGATGGCCGGTGTTCGACACCGCCGTCGGCCGCGTCGGCGTCTACATCTGCTACGACCGCCACTTCCCCGAGGGCTGGCGTGCCCTGGGCCTGGCCGGCGCACAACTGGTCTACAACCCGTCCGCGACCAGCCGCGGCCTGTCCGCCCACCTGTGGAAGCTCGAACAGCCCGCCGCCGCCGTGGCCAACGAATACTTCGTCGCCGCCATCAACCGGGTCGGCCGGGAGGAGTACGGCGACAACGACTTCTACGGCACCAGCTACTTCGTCGACCCGCGCGGACAGTTCGTGGGCGAGGTCGCCTCCGACACCAAGGCCGAGCTGGTCGTCCGCGACCTCGATCTCGACATGGTCGACGAGGTCCGTCAGCAGTGGGCGTTCTACCGGGATCGCAGGCCCGACGCCTACGGCCCGCTGACGGAGGGATGAGACCATGACCCGGACCCTCATCAGCGGCGGCCTCGTCGTCACCTCGGCGGAGGAGGTCGAAGCCGACGTCCTCGTCGAGGACGGGAAGGTGGCCGCCCTCGCCCTGCGCGGCAGTGACGCCGCCCGCACCTGGGCCGAAGGCGACGCCGAGGTCATCGACGCCACCGGCCACTACGTCATCCCCGGCGGCGTCGACGGCCACACCCACATGGAGATGCCGTTCGGCGGTACGTACTCCTCGGACACCTTCGAGACCGGCACCCGCGCGGCGGCGTGGGGCGGCACCACCACCATCGTCGACTTCGCCATCCAGCGGCCGGGCGAGTCCGTGCGCGCCGGGGTGGACTCCTGGATGGCCAAGGCCGACGGCCGGTGCGCGATCGACTACGCGTTCCACGCCATCCTGTCCGACGTCAACGAATCCTCGTTGAAGGAGATGGACGCCCTCGTCGACGAGGGCGTCACCTCGTTCAAGCTGTTCATGGCCTACCCGGGCGTGTTCTACAGCGACGACGGTCAGATCCTGAGGGCGATGCAGCGCGGCGCCGCCAACGGCGCGCTCACGATGATGCACGCCGAGAACGGCATCGCCATCGACGTCCTCGTCGAGCAGGCCCTGGCCCAGGGGCGGACGGACCCGCGCCACCACGGGGAGGTCCGCAAGGCCCTGCTGGAGTCGGAGGCCACCCACCGCGCCATCCAGCTCGCCCGGGTCGCGGGCGCTCCCCTGTACGTGGTGCACGTGTCGGCGGGAGAGGCCGTGGCCGAACTGTCCCGGGCCCGGGACATGGGGCTCAACGTCTTCGGTGAGACGTGTCCGCAGTACCTGTTCCTGACGGTGGACGAACTCGCCGGACCCGGGTTCGAGGGCGCCAAGTACGTGTGCTCGACGCCGCTGCGGCCCGAGGAGCACCAGGCCCACCTGTGGCGGGCACTGCGCACCAACGACCTGTCCGTGGTCTCCACCGACCACTGCCCGTTCTGTTTCAGCGGACAGAAGGACCTGGGCGTGGGCGACTTCTCCAAGATCCCCAACGGCATGCCCGGGGTGGAACACCGAATGGACCTGCTGCACCAGGCCGTGGTGGAGGGGCACATCGGTCGCCGACGGTGGATCGAACTGGCCTGCGCCACCCCGGCCCGGATGTTCGGTCTATATCCGAGGAAGGGCACCATCGCCCCGGGCGCCGACGCCGACCTTGTCGTGTACGACCCGAACGCCGAGCGGACCCTGTCGGCGGAGACCCACCACATGAACGTGGACTACTCCGCGTACGAGGGGAAACGGGTGACGGGCGAGGCCCGCACCGTGCTCTCCCGGGGCCGCGTGATCGTGGACCGGGGTTCCTACCTGGGTTCGGCCGGCGACGGCTCGTACGTGCCCAGGTCCACCTGTCAGTACCTGATCTGAAGGGGCCGCATGGACATCGGACTGGTCCTCCAGACGGATCCGCCCGCCGACCTCCTGGTGGAGCGGATGGTGCGCGCCGAGGAGAAGGGGTTCACGCACGGGTGGACCTTCGACTCCGTGGTGCTGTGGCAGGAACCCTTCGTCATCCACAGCCGCGTCCTGGAGCGGACCGAGCGCCTGGTCGTGGGCCCCATGGTCACCAACCCCGCCACCCGCGCGTGGGAGGTGACCGCGTCGGTGTTCGCCACCCTGAACGACATGTACGGGAACCGGACGATCTGCGGGATCGGCCGCGGCGACTCGGCGATGCGGGTGGCCGGGCGCAGGCCCGCGACCCTGGAACGACTCTCACGGGCGATGACCGCGATCAAGGACCTCGCCGAAGGACGCGAGGCCGACGTGGAGGGGGCGACCCTGCGCATCCCGTGGGTGCGCGACGGTTCCCTGCCCATGTGGATGGGCGCGTACGGACCCAAGGCCCTGGACCTGGTGGGTCGGCGGGCCGACGGGTTCATCCTGCAACTCGCCGACCCCTACCTGACCGAGTGGATGGTCAAGGCGGTGCGGTCGGCCGCCGCCGACGCCGGGCGCGACCCGGACGAGGTGAAGGTGTGCGTGGCCGCGCCCGCCTACGTCACCGACGGATCCGTCGAAGGGCGGGCCCACGCCAGGGAGCAGTGCCGCTGGTTCGGCGGCATGGTGGGCAACCATGTCGCCGACCTGGTCTCCCGGTACGGGGACCGGTCGGACATGGTGCCCCGTGAGCTGACCGACTACGTCAAGGCCCGCCAGGGCTACGACTACAGCCACCACGGCCGGGCCGACAACCCGGACACCGAGTTCGTTCCGGACTCCATCGTCGACCGGTTCTGCCTGATCGGGACGGTCGACGAACACCTGGAGAAGCTGGAGCGGCTGCGCGCCGCGGGTGTGGACCAGTTCGCGATCTACGCGATGCACGACGACGTCGACGGTGTGATCGACACCTACGGGAGCAGGATCGTCCCGGCGATGTCCTGAGCGGACACGGCCACGTCCGTGACCCGCCCCGGCCGGACCCCGAGACCGGGGTCCGGCCCCGACCGCCCGCGCACGGGAACGTCGCCGCGACCCCGGCGACGTGTGAGGATGGTCGACGGCCTGAAAGCGCGTCCTATCCGGCCCTCCCCCCGGCCCCGCGCGCGATCCCGCCGTCGTGCGTCCCCGTCAGCACCACCGAGAAGGTGTCCCGTGTCCCAAGCCCCACCACAACCCGAGTCGACCACACAGGTCACCCATCCCGACGGCCGTGTCTCCCTGCCGGAGGGCACCACCCTTCCGGTCGGCCCCCTCGTCAACGACGACCTCCAGCCCGTACCCATGTCCAGGCGGAACTGGGGCACCGGCAGCTTCTCCGCCCTGTGGGTGAGCATGTCGGTGAGCATCCCCGCCTGGACGCTGGCCAGTGGATTGATCGCCGCCGGCCTGGACTGGCGTCAGGCGATGCTCGCGGTGGTCCTGGGCAACCTCATCGTGTTGTTGCCGATGGTCCTGACCGGGCACGCGGGGGCCAAGTACGGCATCCCGTTCCCGGTGTTCGCGCGCTCCTCCTTCGGGGTGCGCGGCGCGAACCTGCCCGCGCTGCTGCGTGGGGCGGTGGCGTGCGGTTGGTTCGGCATCCAGACCTGGATCGGCGGGCAGGGCGTGTACGTCCTGACCGGTCGGCTGTTCGGTGCCCCATGGATGGAGGCCGCGGAGTTCGGCGGGTACCCGTGGACGCTGTGGCTGTCCTTCGGGGTGTTCTGGCTGGCCCAGGTCGCCATCGTCCTGTGGGGCATGGAGGGTGTGCGCAGGGTCCAGCTGTGGGCCGCGCCCCTGATGATCCTCGGCGGCGTCGCATTGCTGGGGTGGATGGCCTCCCAGGCGGGCGGTCTCGGCCCGATGCTGTCCGTGGACCGGCCCCTGGACTGGAGCCCGTCCTTCTGGGCGCTGTTCTTCCCGTCCCTGATGGGTGTGATCGGCTACTGGGCGACGTTGACCCTCAACATCAGTGACTTCACCCGGTTCGCCTCCACCCAACGGGCGCAGGTGATGGGTCAGTCCCTGGGTCTGCCCACGACCATGACGCTGTTCTCGCTGATCGCGGTCATGGTGACCGCGGGCACCGCCGCGGTGTACGACGAGCCGATCTGGAACCCGATCGACGTCGTGGACAAGATGGACTCCGGCCTCGGTCTGCTGTTCGCGATCTTCGTGGTGCTGCTGGCCACGGTGTCCACCAACGTGGCCGCCAACCTGGTGGGGCCCGCCTACGACCTGGCCAACCTCAAGCCGAACCTGATCAGCTTCCGCACCGGCGCGCTCATCACCTGTGTCCTCGGTGTCCTGATCTTCCCGTGGAAGCTCCTGGAGGACGAGAACACCTACATCTTCGTGTGGCTGGGCACCGTCGGGGGCATCCTCGGTGCCGTGGCGGGCATCCTGCTGGCCGACTACTGGTTGCTGCGCCGCACCAGGATCAACCTGCCCGCCCTGTTCGACCGGGACGGCGAGTACTGGTACTCGGGCGGCTGGAACTGGCGCGCGCTGCTCGCCTTCGGCGTCGGCGCGCTGCTGTCCGTTGCGGGCCCACTGGCCTCGTACGGCTGGGTGGTCGGCCTGATCGCCGCGTTCCTCCTGCACTGGGCGCTGGGCGCCCTCCTCCCGGACCGGCGGATGCTCGCCGCCGACCGGGCGGCGGCGGAGAGCGGCACGAGCTGATCCCTCGAAAACGGGTGCGGCGCGTCCCCGAATCGGGGACGCGCCGCTCACACCCAGGAGCCATGCGAATCGGGGCCGGTCAGGCCGCCGGACGGTGCCGTGCGAGGCCGCTGAGGTCCAGCGTCTCCAACGTCTCGTTCATGTTCTGGGTGACCCGGACGAACTCGCGGGTGGACAACCAGAGCTTGTAGATGATCAGCAGCTCGAAGGTGAGCATGAACACCGCGGAACCGATGATGGTGGCGACCATCCCGGTGACCGAGAACATCCCCACCAGCGGGGCGACGATGAACACGCCCATCTGGAACTCGATGCCGCTGAACAGGTGCGGACGGATCCGGTTGGCCCAGAGCATGTCGCGCACCCTGCGGTACCAGGGGAAACGCTTGTCGAAGCCCTTCTGCAGAGCGGTGCTCTGTAGGTGCTTGGCCTTGCGGTTGGGGGTGATGACCCCCTCTTCGTCCGTCTCGTCATCGTCGTCGGACGCCGAGGTGGGGGCCTGGACACGCTCGGCCCCGCCGATGGAGACGCTGCTCTCCTCGTCTCCCATACCGTCGTTGACGTTGTCATCGGTGCCGGCGAAGCCGCCGGCGGCCTGGCGGACCCGACCACTGTCCTGCTCGCCGGCGTGCTCCTCGACCTCTCGGATGGCCTGGGCGATGTGGCGGCGCATGGCCGAGCGGACCTTCGCCATCTGCGGCGAGTTCAGGTAGCGGAACATGTCGGTGAAGACGATGGCCAGCAGGACCCACAGGAAGACGGGGTTGCCGGTGATCGCGAACTGGCCGCCCATGAGGGCGATACCGCAGAGCAGTACGCGGATGCGGTCGAAGACGTAGTCCAGCCAGCTACCGAACACCGAGCCGTTGCCCTTCAGGCGGGCGATCTTGCCGTCCATACAGTCGAGGACGAAGCTCAGGTGGAACAGCAGGGCACCGGTCAGGAGCCAGTACCAGTCCGCGAGGAAGAAGCACGCCGCGGAGAGCAGGCCCAGGATCAGGGCCGCCACGGTGAGCTGGTTCGGGGTGATGTTGGTGCGGTTCGCCGTGGCCTTGACCAGCCGGGAGGCGAGCGGGTCGACTAGCCAGACCGTCCACCACGAGTCGCGCGGTTTGTAGGTCTGGTCTCGCACGTCTGCGAGGGTGAAGGAGGGCATTTCCCTGAACTCCGATGGATAGCGAACGGTGCAGGTCAGGGGGATGTTCGCCGGGGGTAGGGGCGCGTGGTTTCCGTGCCTCGCACGAAGAATCGCCCATCGGGGGCGGTCCATCACATTCGAGGCCACCGATAGGTGACGCCCGCGTGAACCGCGGGGTTGTCAAAAGTGACAGATAGATCAAAACGTAATGAATAAGACCTGAACAACACACGACCTCGAAGCACCCCGCAAGCCCTCGCCGGGGATGGTCGTCCTGGGCCGCACCCGGACCGACGGGCCCGAGAATGTGACCCGGGGCACTCGTTTACGCAGATCAGGGCTACGCGTTCACACAGATTCCATCTCGACTCGACAACGGGACGGCCTGTACACCCAAGTCACTCCCGACGGTTACCGATACTGGTTCGGCAGGGCTCCCTCTCGGCGTCGCGAACCTCTCCTCGGACGCATCGAGCCGCCGCGTCCGGCCGGCCCCTGCCCCACTTTCTTCGAGCCCGAGGCTGACCTGTGTCCGTTCCCGCTCACCCGCGTGTCACCGATGTCGTCGAAACACCCGTGACCGCGCCCACGCGTCCACGTCATCGCGCCGACATCGAGGGCCTGCGCGCCGTCGCCGCCGTACTGATCGCCGTCTACCACATCTGGTTCGGCACGGTCTCCGGTGGCGTCGACGTGTTCCTGCTGCTCACCGGCTTCCTCATCACCGGGTCGCTGGTCCGGGCGATGGAGCGTGACGGCCGCATCGCCTTCGGCGCCTTCTGGACGAAGCTGGTCAAGCGCCTGTTCCCCGCCGGAGCGGTCGTCCTCGGCGCCGTGCTGGTGATGACCTACCTGTTCTTCCCGCGTTCGCAGTGGATGACGGTGATCGACGACGTCCGCGCCGCCGTCCTGTACTACGGGAACTGGCACCTGGCCACTGGTTCGGTCGACTACATGGCCGACAACTCCGCCGCGAGCGCGGCACAGCACTTCTGGTCGTTGGCGGTGCAGGGGCAGTTCTACCTGCTGTGGCCGGTGCTGATCACCATCGTCGGGTTCGTCGCCGTGCGGCTGGGTGCGCGCGTGCGCCACGTCGCATTCGCGGTCGTGGGCGTCGTGTTCGCGGTGTCCCTGGCGTACTCGCTGTGGATCACGGCGGCCGAGCCGGTCTGGGCGTACTTCGACACCGGTGCCCGCCTGTGGGAACTGGCGTTGGGCGGGATGCTCGCCCTGGTGGTGCACCGGGTGAACATGCCCGGCACGCTGCGGATGATCGCCGGGTGGCTGGGGTTGGCCGGTCTGGTGCTGTGCGGGTTGGTCATCGGCGACTCGATCCCCTACCCGGGCTACGCCTCCCTGTGGCCGACCATCGCCGCCCTGCTCATCATCGTGGCGGGTGCGGGCGAGGCCGCCAACGGTCGGTTCTCCGCCAACCGGCTGCTGGGGATGCGTCCCCTGACCTGGCTCGGTGGGCACGCCTACACGCTGTTCCTGTGGCACTGGCCGGTACTGATCGTCTACCTGGAGCTGACCGAGCGGGTCCGGCCATCCCTGACCGGTGGCCTCATGGTGCTGGCCTCCTCGTTCGCGGCCGCCCTGTTCACCACCCGGGTGATCGAGGGTGGCGTGAACCGGGTGACCAAGCGCTATCGCGCCCCGAGCTGGTCGCTGGCGGCCGGCGTCATCTTCATCATCCCGGTGTTGGCGGCGGGTTCTCTGTGGGCCCACTCCATCGACCAGGACCGACAGCTGCGTCTGGAACTGAGCTCCAACCCGCTCGCCTACCCGGGTGCGGCGGTCCACCTGAACCCGGAACTGGCCGCCGGGCTGCCAGACCTGCCGATCCACCCGGACACGACCACCGTCGCCCAAGAGACCATCGACCAGACCCGCGCCTGCAACGCGGTCGCGGAGGACACCCAGGTCGTCTCGTGCGAGTTCGGCGACCCGGACTCGGACTACACGATCGCCATGGTGGGAAGTTCGCACGTGCGGCACTGGTTCCAGGCGATGCGCACCCTCGCCGACCAGCACGGTTGGCGACTGGTGACGATGACCAAGAACGCTTGCCAGTTCAGTTCCGAGGAACAGGTGTACCGGGGTGAGGTCTATACCGAGTGCGCCACCTGGAACGCCGAAGTGATGACCGACCTCGCCGAACTGGCTCCCGACGCCGTGTTCACCCTGGCCTCGCTCACCGATCGCAAGGAGGGTGAACACGTACCCACCGGTTTCGTGGACCGTTGGCGTCTGCTCGAAGGGATGGGGGTCGACGTGATCGCGATGCGGGACACACCCCGGTTCGACTTCGCGGTGCCCGAGTGCACCGACCGCAACGACCGCGACAAGTGCTCTTCCCCCAAGGCCGAGTCCATGGCCGAGGTGCCACCTTTCAAGGACCTGCCGAACGTCCCGCACAACACCCGGTTCCTGGACCTGACCGACTACCTGTGCGAGGACGGGGTCTGTCACGGTGTGATCGGCAACCAGTTGGTCTTCTACGACACCGATCACCTGTCCTACGCGTTCTCCCGATCCCTGGCGGTGGTGATGGAGCCCCAGATCCTGGACGCGGTCGGGCAGTCGGTGCCCCAGAGCGAGCCGACTTTGGTCGATGCCGCCATGACCCTCCACGAAGGTGCCCACTCCTGACCCACTTCTGTTCTGCTGGTCAGCCGCAGACCCGTAGGTAAGTGCACACCACTTCTGCCAGAACCGCCAGATCCACGAGATCCACGAGATCCACGAGGTCCACGTTAGGAGCGGAAGTGGGGCGGGGGCGGAGGCGGGTTCGTGTGGGGGTGGGCTGGTGGGGCGCCTAAGGTCTCTGCTCTTGGGGTTGTTGGGCGGGGTGGGGGTGGGTTCTCCCTCCTTCCCCGCCGCGTGATTGTTGCCGCCCGCCCCGCACGCGTCAAGGCAACGTTGAGTCCTGTAGCGATCGGGCTGGTGGCCTTGACCCGCACGGCGCGGGCGGCGGTTTGGCGGCTATCGGGGAAGGGGGGAGAGTGGTTGAGGTCCCAACGGCCCTGTGGGCCTTCGGCCCACTCCGGCCGCAGCCGGCCGGATCCCTTCCCTTCCGCCTGGTTTTCTCGTGGGGCGCGTCGCCACTACGTGACCGGTGAGGTAACGAAGGGCCCGCTACAGGCCGGACACGGGGCGGGGCACGTCCCTGCGGTAGCCGGCTCTGGCAACAAGACCACACCGAGGCCCACAGCAGTCCCCGGTGCCGGCGGGCCGTTAGCGGTGATGGTCAGTGGTGGTGGGAGTAGCCCCGGCACTCTGTAGTGGCGGTGGGGATAGCCCCGACACCCTGTAGTGGGGTGGCAGTGGTGCCGGTAGCCGCAGTAGAGGCAGTGTCGGCAGGTGTGCCGCCCACACCCCCAACGGGAGCCACTCCGGGCCCAGGTGATGGCTCCGGGTAGGGGGTTCGCGGTGTTTCTGCCCCTGGGCATGCCGATATCCCCACAGGGCATAGGCCCTTGGGGTCTGACACCCACTTGGGGGTGTTCTCGTCGGGGGTGGTGTCCACCTGGCGGAAACGCGTGGTGGAAACGGATGGTGGTGGTTAGAGGACTGTGGCTGGAGCTGGTTCCCCCTCATCATCCCCGCTTTCCTTACCCGCTTCCTGTCGGTTCTGGGCGTGGTGGTGCTCCCAGATCTGCCGGTTCACCCTGGCCTGCAACCGGTGCTTGAGCCGATTGTGGGTGGAGCAGAGCACCTGCATGTTGGCCGCGCTGGTGGCCCCGCCGTGGGAGAAGGGGACGATGTGGTCGTACTGCGACCAGCTACGCGGCACATCACAGCCCTCGTGCCACTGGCAGGTGAACTCTTTGAACCCGGCCACCTGACGCACCGGATCCGGAGCACACCGCTTCTTTCGCCCCACATCCAACAAGGTGCGACCTTGCTCGTCGGTCAGAAACCGGCGCAACCAACTCTGCGGGACCAGCCGGGCCACCATCTGATCAGGCAACACCACCCCATCCTCAGTGGTGGCGGGCTCAGCGGTGCCGTCACCGAGGAAGCGTTTGAGGGGGACGGTGATGTTGATGGTCGCCAGAGGTTGGCGGCTCAGGCTGGAGCAACCCCGGTGGGTCAGGGCGGTCTCGAAGATGCGCATCATCGCGTCATAGGTGCGCTGGTGCTTCGGGACGGCGGCGTTATCGGGCCCGTACGGTTCGGTGTAGGCGTTCAGGGCGGCCTGGATGAGCTCGTTGTCGGCCCCCGGCCCCCACATCCGCAACAAAAACCCGGACTCGAACGTGGGCGAGAATTGCGCGCCCCGCTCCTCGAAAGACACCTCATAGTCCCGGTCGGCCTTATCCGGGTCCAGACGGGCGACGAACCATTTCGCCGCGTCCCGCAACTGGCGCACCGAGGCCTGCGGGCACTCGGCTTTGAAACCGATCAGCCCGAATTCCAACCGGGCCCGAAACCCCTCCGCGTCCGGGTGGGCGGCCCGGAAATCCTCATCACCCTTTTCCCACACCTGCGCCCAATCGGCCACAGCCTTTTCGGTGGAGGTCGCGATTGCGCACGCTTCACCCAGCGACAGGACCTCGCCCTGGAAGGCTTCTTCCACTAGGGGCAGCTGTTGTTTGTACAACGCCCGGGCGAGGGTGGCGAGATCGCGGGCCTCGGCCGGAGAGGTGCCCCACTGGTGGGTGATCCACGCCTGGATGCTGCGCTGGCCGCCCTCTTCCAACAGGGCACCGGTGGCCTCCATCCGGGCCAGGACGGGCAACATCCCATAGCGGATGCGATCTGTTTCCTGGTTGAGCCGGCCGAACTGGGCGAGCACATCGACTTCGCACCCGAACGGGATATCCCGGCCGGAGAATTCCACCGCGATCTCCCGCGCACCCGCCATCGCCTTATCGACCGGGGTGTTCCCGGTCGGGCGCGGCGTACTGGGAGGAAAGCTCATACTCTGATTATATGCCAACACCCTCAAGAATGGCAGGCCTACCCACCGGTTTATTAACCTAATTCCGAGGCCGGCATGCCTATCATGAAATGGCTCTTATTGTGGGTTATCCACAACCCCTTTTCCTCTATGGTCGGCGCCACCTCTTACAGAAGTGTCTCCTCAGGGTTTCGGTGGAGGGGCTCTGAAGAGAAACGATCTTGTCCGTAGCGCCAATTTGGGCGCCGAACATGGCGCTAGGAGCAAGATCATCGGGGTGAAGACCGGGGCCGGCCACCGCGGGGACGCGTCCCGCCCCGAGCTTGTCCTGTAGCGGGTCCTTCGTGACCGGGCCCGTCACGTAATGGCGACGCGCCCCACGAGAAAGCCAGGCGGAAGGGAAGGCATCCGGCCGGCCACGGCCGGAGTGGGCCGCAGGCCCACAGGGCCCTTGGAACCCCGACCACTCTCCCCCCTTCCCCGATAGCCGCCAAACCGCCGCCCGCACCGCACGGGTCAAGGCCACCCACCACAGCGGTACAGCACTCAACATCGCCTTGACGCGTGCGGTGCGGGCGGCAACAATCACGCGGCGGGGAAGGAGGGAGAACCCACCCCCACCCCGCCAGACCACCAGCAGGTCCTCTAGCCGAGGCGCCCCACCAACCACCCGAGCAACGCCCCGTAAACCGGAGAGCTCCCGCCCCCAGGCGCCCCACCGCCCACCACCAACCCCCGGGCAGCACGAAACCGGCGGAACCAGCGGCTCCCCCAAGATCAATGGGATCACGTAGGCGGAACAATCCACCACCCCGAACTCCCCGCCTGTGGATAACTCGCCCCCACCGCTCGGCATAGAAGCGTCACCGGGGGACCGGGCAGATCCGGTGGCCTTTCGGGGTCACAGCACTACAGGAAACAGCACTACAGGAAACCGCGGGTGGCGCGGGCGCACAGCTCGTAGAGGTGCGCCACCCAATCGTCATCCGAGGTCGGGTGGAAATGATTGTGCTCGCCCCATGAACGGTTCGGCTTGTGGAACCGGCACGCCCGCAGATCCTTCAGATCACCGAACAGGCCACTGCCCTCGAAGACCGTGTTCCCCTGGTCCCAGCCCACACCGAAGTCCGTGAGCACGAGGGAGGGCACCCGGGCCGCGATGGCCTCCAGCACCGGAAGGGAACCGAGGGCCGCCAACCCGCGGGCCCGTTCGAACTGCTCGTGCAACGGTCCCGACTCCACGACCAGGGCGCCCCCTGGGGCACGCCCGGCCGCCACCATGGACTCCCAGGTCTGCGTCAGTTCGGGGTGGCCCTCCTCGCCCACGTGCAGGACCACTTCGAGATCCGGACGGTCGGCGGCCAGTTCGGTCAACGCCGAGAGCAACGCCTCACACCCCAGGGTCCCCTCCGGCTGCCCCGGTCTCGCGGCGAACACGATCCGGTTCCGTGAACCCTGACTCTCCCGCACACCGAGTTCGGGGAACAGGCTCGCCAATCCGACCCGACCCTTGAGACCGAGCTGCTCCCCCAGTTTCGTGTACTCCTCGACCTCACGATGGCTGTGCGCGACCACCAGGTCCACCTTCGACCGATGCATCCACTCGCCCTCGGAGGCGGGAAGCGCGGGCACGGGCAGGGACGACGCCACCACCGGCCGATAGCGGCGCAGGAAGGAGCGGCTCGACCAGGACAACGCCTCGATGTGCGTACCCGAGCAGTTGAGCAGGACCGCGTCGGGGCGTCGGCGCCGGATGAGGCGGCGCACCTGACCCACGGTCAACAGCGGAATCCGTCGCCCCGCGTGACGGGTGCCTTCCAGGGCGGCCCTGATCTGAGCAGGTGAGGGTGTATCGGCCGAACGCAGCACGGCCAGACCAATGGCGCCCTCGGAGTCGGGAAGGTCGCCGAGCATCAAGGCCGAGAGACGTGCGCGCGGAGCGGAGTCGGCGATCGCCAGGACAGCGGGCGTACCGCCGGCGGCCCGACTCCAGGTGGGAACAAGGGACACGGGGTCGCTTCCTGGGAAGAGCTCGCTGGACCACCCCAGATTACACACGCATCGCCGGCCTCCGGACACCCCGTCGAAGGCCGAAAGTCCCGGAAACGACGAAGGCGGCCGCCTTCGAGGAAGGACGGCCGCCGGGGCTCGGAGAGGCTACTCGCCCTTCCACACGGGAGCGCGCTTCTCGGCGAAGGCCGCCGCACCCTCCATCGCGTCGTGACTGACGAACACCGGGCCCGCCAGTTCGTTCTGCTTGTCCCACATCTGGTCGGTGGACCAGTCGTCGGAGGCCTGGAAGATCTCCTTGGAGACCTTCAGGGCCAGCGGGCCGTTGGGCGTGATGCGGGCGGCGAGCGCCTTGGCGCCTTCGAGGGCACCGCCACTCTCGGTGACCTGGTTGACCAGTCCCAGCTGCGCCAGGCGCTCGGAGCCGACGAAGTCACCGGTCAGGGCGAACTCCATCGCGATGTTGCGCGGGATGCGGTGCTGCAGGCGCAGCAGACCACCGGCACCGGCGACCAGACCGCGCTTGACCTCGGGGATGCCGAACTTGGCGTCCTCGGCGGCCACCACCAGGTCACAAGCGAGCACCGCCTCGAAACCACCGGCGAGGGCGTAACCCTCGACCGCGGCGATCAGCGGCTTCTTCGGGCCGCGCTCGGCGAACCCGCCGAACCCGCGCCCCTCCACCACCGGGACCTCGCCCTTCATGAAGGCCTTGAGGTCCATGCCGGCGCAGAACGTGCCCCCGGCGCCGGTGATGATGGCGACCGAGATGTCCTTGCGGGCGTCGATGTCGTCGAGCGCCTCGGCGATCCGGGCGGCGACCGCGGCGTTGACGGCGTTCTTGGCCTTGGGCCGGTTGATGGTGATGACGGCGATGCCGTCCTCGGCGGTGTAGAGAACCTCGTCGGACACGTCGTCCTCCTACTTCGGGGGCATGCGGAGGGCGCCGTCGATCCGGACGACCTCACCGTTGACGTAGCTGACCTCCAGCAGGGTCCGGGCCAGCTTGCCGAACTCCGCGGCGGTGCCCAGACGCTTGGGGAAGGGGACCGGGGCGGCCAGCTTCTGCTTGAACTCCTCCGAACCGGGACCGTCACCGTAGATGGGCGTCTCCAGGATGCCGGGGGCGATGGTGTTCACGGTGACGCCGACGGCCGCGAGGTCGCGCGCGGCCGGGAGGGTCATGCCGATCACGCCGCCCTTGGACGAGGAGTAGGCGATCTGACCGATCTGGCCTTCGATACCGGCGAGGGAGGCGGTGTTGAGGATCGAGCCGCGCTCGCCGTCCTCGTTGATCGGCTCGGTCTTGGCGATCTCGGCCGCGGACAGGCGCAGCACGTTGAACGTACCGATCAGGTTGACCTGGATGACCTTCTGGTAGCTGTCCAGGTCGTGGGGGTTGCCGTTCCGGTCCACCGTGCGGGTGGCCCAGCCGATGCCGGCGCAGGACACCGCGACGCGGAAGGGCTTGCCGGTGTCGGCGGCGGCCTGGACGGCGGCCTTGACCTGGTCCTCCTGGGAGACGTCGGTGGAGACGAAGACGCCACCGATCTCCTTGGCGATCGCCTCGCCGCGCTCGGCGTTCAGGTCGGCGATGACGACGGTGGCACCGGCGGAGGCGAGTTCCTTGGCGGTGGCCTCACCCAGGCCACTCGCGCCGCCCGAAACGAGGGCGGAGATTCCGTTGAGATCCATGTGCCGAACTCTACCGAGGATGTGACCCACGCACTAGAACCGGGTTCGGTTAATCGTGAGTAATACCGGGACCGGCCGCGTCCCCCCGCAGACGGACATGAACGAAGAACCCACGAGTGTCGTCACGGAGCGCTACCTTCCCCTCATGCGAAGAACGGCGACACTAGAGTGGCCTCAGGAATCGACCCTGGAGGATTCGATGGCCGAGCCGCTCCCCGATTGGTTCCTCACCCCGCCCGGGGGTTGGACCGCCGACCACATGGACAACCTTCCGCCGGGGGTACCTCGGATGGAACTCATCGACGGAGCGCTCGTCTTGCTTTCCCCTCAGACCAAGTTCCACTCCCGAACCATGATGAACCTGGCGTACGAACTCCGGTCCATGGCTCCGGAAGACATCGACGTCCTAGCCGAGATGACCATGAAACTGGGTTCCCACCAGCGCCCTGAACCAGACCTCGTCGTCTACCGTGACAAGGATGAGGGTGATTGGCAGAAGGACACCCACATTCCCCCGGAAGACGTCCTCCTCGTGGTCGAGATCGTCTCCGCGGAGTCCCGGGAACGGGATCGCACCACCAAGCCGATGAAGTACGCGGCGGCGGGCATCCCGCACTTCTGGCGGGTCGAACCCGAGGACACCGGTCCCGCGATCCACGTGTACGAACTCGACGGGACCAGAGAGCCCCGGTACGTGCCGATCACCATCGCCAGGGAACGGCTCAAGCTCGACGTACCCTTCACCATCGACATCGACGTGAAGGCGCTGACCGGTCGCCGTTAGATCACCGCCGCTTGGGCGGGCCCCCCAGGCGACGTTGGCGCAGGCCCCGGCGGGCGCGGGGTAGAGCCTCCCTGGCCAGGTCGGCCGCTCCGATCACACCCGCCTCGTTGCCCAGGGCCGCCGCGACCACCCGGGCCTCGGGTCGATACCCGCGTCCGGTCAGCCCCTTGGCGAAGGCCCGCCGCGCCGGGTCGAGCAACAATCCACCGGTCTCCGACACTCCCCCGCCGATCACGAACAGCTCCGGGTCGAAGGCCGCCGCCAGATTGGCCAGCCCCACCCCGAGCCAGGTTCCGGTCTCCTCCATGAGCTCCCGGCAGGCTCGATCACCCTTACGCGCCAGTTCGCTGACCAACGACCCGGTGATCAGGCCCGGATCACCGCCCACCTCCTGGCGCAACGCCTCGGCCACCGGCGACTCGGCCACCACCAGTTCGCGCGCCTCCCGGGTGAGGGCGTTGCCGCTGGCGTACTGCTCCCAACAGCCCCGGTTTCCACACTCACAACGGTGCCCACCGGGCACCACCGTCATGTGTCCGAACTCACCGGCCAGACCGTAGCGTCCCCGGCGCAACCGACCCTCCGAGACGATCGCCCCGCCGATCCCGGTGCCCAGGTTCACGACCACCACTTCGTCGACGCCTAGGGCGGCGCCCGCGCGCACCTCGGCCCAGGCCGAGGCGTTGGCGTCGTTCTCCACCACCACGGGCAGGCCCAGGCGCACCGACAGGGTGTCCCTGAGCGGTTCCTCCCGCCATGACAGATGCGGGGCGAACAGGACCTTGGATCTTCGTTCGTCGACGAACCCCGCGGCGCCCACGCCCACGGCCCGCACGGTGTACTCCCGGCGCAGCTCCGAAACGACCGAGACGATCGTGTCCTCCACCACGGCGGGGTTCTTGCTGCGTTCGGGGGTCTGGGTGCGCAACCGCGCCAGTACCCGCCCGCCCGGTGTCACCACGGCCGCGGCGACCTTCGTGCCACCGATGTCCACACCGATCGTCAGCGAGTGCCCATAGCGCGCGTTCGTCGTCATGACCGTTTCACTCCACTGACCCTAGGCGGCCGCTCCTCGGACGGAGCCGCATCAACACGAACGAAAACGCGCACCCGGACCGCTCTGTGCCCGGATGCGCGCGAAAACCCGAAAAATCCCCGGAAGGGACGACTTGCAGTGTTCCTCTAGCCGAGGGCGGAACGCACCACTCCGGCGAGCCGCTCGGCGACCGCGGTGGCCTGTTCCTGTGCGGGTGCCTCCACCATCACGCGGACCTTCGGCTCGGTGCCGCTGGGACGGATCAGCACGCGGCCGGTCTCCCCCAGTTCGGTCTCGGCCTCGCGCACGGCGGCGGCCAGCTCCTCGGAGTCGGCCGCACGGTCCTTGTCCACGTCGGGCACGTTGATGAGCACCTGCGGGAGCCGGGTCATGACCTTGGACAGCTCGGCCAGGCCCTGCTTGTGGTGGGCCATGGCGGCCAGCAGGTGCAGACCGGTGAGGAGCCCGTCGCCGGTGGTGGCGTGATCCAGCAGGATCACGTGACCGGACTGTTCACCGCCCAGGCCGAACCCGCCGCGCTTCATCTCCTCCAGCACGTAGCGGTCACCCACCGCGGTCTCCACCACGTTGATGCCCTCGCGCCGCATGGCGAGTTTGAGTCCCAGGTTGGACATGACCGTCACCACGAGGGTGTCCTCGGTCAGTCGTCCGGCCTCCTTGGCCTCGGTGGCCAGGATCGCCAGGATCTGGTCTCCGTCGACCACGTCGCCGTCGGCGTCCACGGCCAGGCAACGGTCGGCGTCACCGTCATGGGCGATGCCGGCGTCGGCACCGTGCAGACGGACCGCCTCCTGGAGCGTGGCCAGGCTGGTGGAACCGCAGCCCTGGTTGATGTTGTGGCCGTCGGGGGCGTCACCGATGGCGATGACCTCGGCGCCCGCCCGACGCAACGCCTCGGGGGCGACCGCGCTGGAAGCGCCGTTGGCGCAGTCCACGACGACCTTCAGGCCCTCCAGTCCGTGTGGCAGGGAGTTCAGGACGTGCCGGGTGTACATCTCGGCGCCGTCGTGGGACTCGGTGACCCGGCCGACCTCCTCGCCCACGGCGGGGGTGGAGGGCACACCCATCATGCCCTCGATCTCCTCCTCCAGGGCGTCCGCGAGCTTCTGGCCGCCCTGGGCGAAGAACTTGATCCCGTTGTCCGGGGCCGCGTTGTGGCTCGCCGAGAGCATCACCCCGAAGTCGGCCTCCAAAGCACCGGTGAGGTAGGCGACCGCGGGGGTGGGCAGCACGCCCACCTTGACGACGTCCACGCCGGTGCTGGCCAGCCCGGCCACCACCGCGGCCTCCAGGAATTCACCGGAGGCCCGCGGGTCACGGCCCACTACGGCCAGCGGGCGCCGGTCGCCCTCGGCCCGGGTGAGGACGCGCGCCGCCGCGATGGACAGGTCCAGGGTGAGCGAGGCGGTCAGGTCACGCCCCGCGAGACCACGTACACCGTCAGTTCCGAACAGCCGTGCCACAGGCGTCAGCCCCTTTCGAAAGCGGCACCGGGCTTCCGGCACCTGTGAAGTTCAGCGTGGCGGAGAGCGCCACCGACGAAAAACAAAAGCCCGTACGCCGCCCCCTGTTGCGGAGACGACGTACGGGCGAAAGCTCAGCCGAGCGTGTGCCGGCGCATGAGCATTAGCGCTTGGAGAACTGCGGAGCCTTGCGCGCCTTCTTCAGACCGGCCTTCTTCCGCTCGACCTCGCGGTCGTCACGGGTGAGGAAACCGGCCTTCTTCAGGGTCGGGCGGTTGTTCTCCGGGTCCAGCGAGGCCAGGGCGCGGGCGATGCCGTGACGCAGGGCGCCGGCCTGTCCGCTGGGGCCGCCACCGTCCAGACGGGCGAAGACGTCGTAGGCGCCGTCGAACCCGAGGGAGGTGAAGGGGTCCTTGATGGTCTGCTGGTGGACCTTGTCCGGGAAGTAGGCCTCAAGCGGCTTACCGTTGATCTTCCACTCGCCGGCGCCCGGGGTGATCCGGACTCGGGCCACGGCCTTCTTGCGACGGCCGGTGCCGGCGCTCGGGCCGGACGCGGTGGGAACGTAAGCGGCGGTCTGCTCATCGGACTCGCTGGTGTACTCGGAGGGGAACTCCTCCGGGTTCTCGGCGAAATCCTGGGCGACGTCTTCGATGCCGGTGGGCTCGGCCACGGTTAACCTCGTGTTTCCTGTGAAAGTCTGCGAACGCCTACGCGGGCTGCTCGATCTTGGTCATTTCGAACGGGACCGGCTGCTGGGCCTGGTGCGGGTGCTCAGGACCGGCGTACACCTTGAGCTTCTTGGCCATCTGACGACCAAGGGTGCCGTTGGGCAGCATTCCCTTGATGGCCTTCTCGATGGCCCGCTCGGGGTTCTTCTCCAGCAGGTCGGCGTAGGCGACCGAACGCAGACCACCGGGGTAACCGGAGTGGCGGTAGGCGCGCTTCTGCTCGAGCTTGTTACCGGTGAGCGCGACCTTGTCGGCGTTCACGACGATGACGAAGTCGCCGGTGTCGATGTGGGGCGCGTAGTAGGGCTTGTGCTTTCCCCGAAGCAGCGTGGCGATCTGGCTCGCCATACGCCCGAGCACGAGATCGGTAGCGTCGACAACGTGCCACTGACGCTGGACATCGCTTGGTTTGGGGCTGTATGTACGCACGATCGTTCGCCTTCGCTCTTCATTCGGCTGCCCCATCCCGAACGGGATGGTGGACTCGTATTACGGAACACCCCAACGGGTGCGGGGCCGGAAACAGCCCTCATGTTGCGGGGCTGTTACGTTGGCCGGATGTCCCATGTCCAATCAGGACGACCCGGTCGTGAGTGCGCAGACGATGGTGCGTGGATCGGCACCCAACTTCGGGAGTTTTGGGGCCCACGGCAACTCAACGCACAACGACGAAATATCCTACCCGCCCACCCTAACGCAGGTCAAAGCAAGCGCCGGGTCGACCGGTGGGATCATCGTCTTGGCGGGAAAGCGCCGGGACGGGTTCACATCCGTGACCTCTCCGCCTTTTATTATGCCCGTTGTCGGGAGTGCTTCGTCCTGCCCCCGGCCGCGGGTTGGTTACCCTGGCTCCGAAAGGCCGGTCTCAGCCCGATATGACGGGCGACGACGTGTTCCTTGGAGACGCCCGTCACGGTCGCCGACCCCATACGGACGCCACAAGCGCGGGAAAACGGCGAACCGCGGACCAGTCCCACCCTCAGAGCATTCGGAGACTCCCATCAGTACGCATCCGAACCCGCCTCATCACGGTTCCGACGGACGCCCCCTCCCACCGGACGGCGAAGGCCAGGACCTGCTCGGAGGACCCCGATCCCCTTCTGAGGGACAGCCTTCCACATCGGGCCCCGGGCAACAGCACGGCACGCCGCCGGCGCAGGGGTTCCCGCCCCCGCCGCCGCAGCCCGGCGTCCCGACCGGGCCGCAGCATCCCCAGGGCCCGCAGGGCGGCCCCCAAAGACCGCCCGGGCCTCCGCCCGGCCCCGGCCCGCAGATGCCTCCGGGTCCTCCCCAGGGCCCGCCACCGAACATGCCCACCGGCGGCCAGCCCGGAATGGGACATATCACTCAGAGCGGACCTCCGCCCGGGCCGCGCGGCCCGGGCGGCCCGGGGCAACCCATGCCTCCAGGCGGCCCGGTCCCACCGCACGGCATGCCGCCCGGCCCACCGCCCCAAGGACCGCAGAGCGGCCCCCAGATGCCTCCCAGGCCTCCCCAGGGGCCCGGACCCCAGGGCGGCCCCCCAATGCCCCCTGGGCACCCTCAGGGCCCGCCACCGAACATGCCCACCGGCGGCCGTCCCGGAACGGGCCCGGGCCGACCGCCCATGTACCAGCAGGGCCCGCCGCCTCCCGGCGCGCTCCCTCCGGCTCCCCCCAAGGAGGAGCCGGTCTTCCCACCCGACGCCATGGGCGCCACCCAGAACATGAACGCGGTTCCCGGCCCGAGCGCCGGTGCCGCGGCCCGCCCGCTCTACCGCGACGAGGTGCCCGAGGACGCCGGCGCGGACACGGCCCAGTTCGACGTCCAGAACGCCTCCTACGACGACTACGACGATTACTACGACGACGGCTACGACGACCGCCGTCCCACCGGTTCCAACAAGCGCAACGTGCTGATGGGCGTCGGCTTCGCCGTCCTGCTGCTCGTGGTCGGCGGCGGCGTGTTCCTGTTCGCCAGCGGCGGCCTCGGCGGTGGTGGCGGCGACGCCGCCACCGTCGCCGACGAAGGCGGCGACCCGGGCAGCCTGGCCGCCGAGGCCCTCTTCCCCGAAGAGGTGGAGGTCGAGGGCCAGGGGACGTTCACCCGTGTGGCGGTCGACGACACCGAGGACTGCGCCAGTGGCACCCACGGCGAATACGGCGAGGTGCTCGGCTCCCAGGAGTGCCGCCAGCTGGTGCGCGCCTCCTACCTGAGCGAGGACCAGAACCACGCGGTCACCGTCGGTGTCGCCGCCATGCCCGGCGACACCGAGGCCGAGGAGGCCCTGTCCGCGCAGGACCTGGTCGGCGCCCAGTGGTTCGCCGGTCTGCCCGGCGAGGAGGGCAGCCCGGCCGAACGCCTGGGCTACTCCGGAGGCCACGGCAGCAGCGGCCAGTGGGGCCGTTACCTGCTCTTCTCCCTGTCGGCCAACAGCGACGGCAGCGGCGACGAGGAGACCGACGCCACCGAACTGCGCGACATCGGCGACGGCTTCATCGACGTCGCCTACGACAAGCTCGTCGAGGACCGTTCCTGATCTGAGGTGCTCGAACACGAGACGGCGCCACCCCGTTCGTCCACGGATCGTGGATCGAGGGTGGCGCCGTCTCACGTACTAGGGGTCTACCCCGTGTGCCCCTTGCAGGGCAGCTCACGGACGCGTCGGGTGAGGGTGGCGCGCTCGGCCAACTCCTCGTCGGCCGGGTAGCGCACCTCCTCCAGGCTCAGCCCCTGGGGACCGACCACGTGCACCGACGAATCGCGCACGGCGGCGCCCAGGATCCGTCCCGGCCACGCCACCCCCTGACGGCCGTCCCCGACCGCCAGGAGCGCGCCCACGAGCGCGCGGACCATGTTGTGGCAGAACGCGTCGGCCTGGATCGTGCCGGCCAGAACGTACTCCTCCTCGCGCACCCACGACAGCCTCAACAGCTCGCGGATCGTGGTGGCGCCCTCCCGCTTCTTGCAGAAGGCCGCGAAGTCGTGCTCCCCGACGAGCAGGGCCGCCGCCTCGTTCATCCGGTCCACGTCCAACGGGTGCCGGTGCCAGAGCACGTCCCGGCGGCGCAACGGCTCCACACCGTAGGGCGCGTCGCTCACCCGGTACACGTAGCGGCGGAACAGCGGCGAGAACCTGGCGTCGAACCCGGGCGGGGCCACACGCACGGCGTTGACCCGAACGTCCTTGGGCAGGACCCCGGCCAACCGGCGCAGCACACGCTCACCCTCGTTCTCCCAGGTCCCGCTCGGCACGTCGATCTGCGCTACCTGACCGCGGGCGTGCACCCCCGCGTCGGTGCGTCCCGCGCAGGTCACCGACGCCTCCGGGAGCCGCAGCACCTTGGCCAGCGCCGACTCCAGCTCACCCTGCACGGTCCGACGGGTCGGTTGGGTCGCCCAACCGGAGAAGTCCGTTCCGTCGTAGGCGATGTCCAGCCGCAGCCGGACGGTCTCGTTCTCGTCCATCCCCATCCGTTCCACCTCGCCGGCCACCCCGGTCCGGACAAAAGAGAAGTGCCCGACCCCCACAAGGGTCGGGCACTCACGAGGGCTTCGCGCGGGCCTGCCGGCCACGCACGGGCACCCTACTTGCTCTCGGCGCTCTCCTCGGCGGCCTCGGGGGCCTCCTCGGTCTTGGCCTCGACGGTCTCCTCGGCGGGAGCCTCAGGGGTCTCCTCGACCGGGGCGGCAGCGGCGGCCGGAGCGGCGGGGGCGCTCAGCGCCTCGACCAGCTCGATGACAGCCATCGGGGCGTTGTCGCCCTTGCGCGGACCGATCTTGGTGATGCGGGTGTAACCACCGGGGCGGTTCTCGAAGCGCGGACCGATCTCGGTGAAGAGCTCGTGCACGATCGACTTGTCGGTGATCTTGGTGAGCACCTGACGACGGGCGTGCAGGTCACCGCGCTTGCCGAGAGTGATGAGCTTCTCGGCGTACGGACGCAGGCGCTTGGCCTTGGCCTCCGTGGTGCGGATACGGCCGTGCTGGAACAGCGAGGTGGCCAGGTTCGCCAGGATGTGCCGCTCGTGCGCGGGCCCGGAACCCAGACGGGCGCCCTTGGTAGGCGTGGGCATGTTTTCGTTCTCCTAGTGATGCGGTCCGCGGCCGCACTCGGCCGGGGACCATTGGGCGACGAAGGTCTAGAACTGCTCCGTCTCGACGAAGGACTCACCCTCGTCGTCCTCGGAGCCGAAGGAGTCGGCCGCGGTGCCGGGGTCGAATCCGGGCGGGGAGTCCTTCAGGGACAGGCCCATGTCGACGAGCTTCTGCTTGACCTCGTCGATGGACTTGGCACCGAAGTTCCGGATGTCCAGAAGGTCCTGCTCAGAGCGGGCAACCAGCTCGCCAACGCTGTGGATGCCCTCACGCTTGAGGCAGTTGTAGGAACGAACCGTGAGGTTGAGGTCCTCGATCGGCAGCGCCAGGTCGGCCGCCAGGGCGGCGTCCGTCGGCGACGGGCCCATGTCGATGCCCTCGGCGTCGACGTTGAGCTCTCGCGCCAGACCGAACAGCTCGACCAGGGTCTTGCCCGCGCTGGCCACTGCGTCACGGGGACGGATGGCCTGCTTGGTCTCGATGTCGACGATCAGGCGATCGAAGTCGGTGCGCTGCTCGACACGGGTGGCCTCGACCTTGTAGGTCACACGCAGCACGGGCGAGTAGATGGAGTCGATCGGGATACGACCGATCTCCTGGCCCTGCTGCTTGTTCTGCGTCGCCGAGACGTAACCGCGGCCGCGCTCGACCGTCAGTTCCATCTCCAGCTTGCCCTTGCCGTTGAGCGTGGCGATGTGCAGGTCGGGGTTGTGCACCTCGACACCGGCCGGCGGAGCGATGTCCGCGGCGGTCACCACGCCAGGGCCCTGCTTGCGCAGGTACATCAGAACCGGCTCGTCGTGCTCGGAGCTGACGACAAGGCCCTTGAGGTTGAGGATCATCTCCGTGACGTCCTCCTTGACACCGGGCACGGTGGTGAACTCGTGCTCGACGCCCTCGATGCGGATGCTGGTGACAGCCGCGCCGGGGATGGAGGACAGCAGCGTACGCCGGAGCGAGTTACCGATGGTGTAGCCGAAACCCGGCTCCAGCGGCTCGATGACGAACTTCGAACGCCACTCGGAGATGGTCTCCTCGGTGAGCGTCGGACGCTGTGCGATCAACATGGTCCGTGTCTTCCCTTCCACATGGCCGACCGCTATTTGACGGCCACCGGATGGACACCGCCCGGTCGGCGGTGTCCCCTGTTCGGATTCCTACCCGGTCCGCCCCTCACCCCACCAGGGTGGAGGCGAACCGCACCACGAGGCGCCCGCGGGTAGGAGACGCGGGCGCCGGTGCCGACTCAGACGCGGCGGCGCTTCGGCGGGCGGCAGCCGTTGTGCGGAACCGGGGTGACGTCCTGGATGGAGCCCACCTCAAGGCCGGTCGCCTGCAGCGAACGGATGGCGGTCTCGCGGCCCGAGCCCGGGCCCTTCACGAAGACGTCGACCTTACGGACGCCGTGCTCCTGAGCACGACGCGCGGCGGCCTCGGCGGCCATCTGGGCGGCGTAGGGGGTGGACTTACGCGACCCCTTGAAGCCGACCTGACCCGAGCTGGCCCACGAGATCACGGCACCGGTCGGGTCGGTGATGCTGACGACCGTGTTGTTGAACGTGCTCTTGATGTGAGCGTGCCCGTGGACAATGTTCTTCTTTTCCTTGCGGCGCACCTTGCGCGCGGCACCCTGACGGCCCTTAGGCGGCATGCGTGAAACTCCCAGAGATCATCGGTCCGTTGATTACTTCTCGGACGCGGTCGACAGGTCCGAGGCGGACTACTTCTTGGCCTTCTTCTTGCCGGCCACGGTCTTCTTCTTGCCCTTACGGGTACGGGCGTTGGTCTGCGTGCGCTGACCACGCACCGGGAGACCACGACGGTGACGGATGCCCTGGTAGCTACCGATCTCCATCTTGCGACGGATGTCGGCCTGGACCTCGCGTCGCAGGTCACCCTCGACCTGGTAGTTGGCGTCGATCCAGTCGCGCAGCTTGACCAGGTCCTCTTCGGACAGCTGGTGGACGCGCGTGTTCCCGTCGACACCGGTGTTCTTCAGGGTTTCGAGGGCGCGAGTGCGACCAACCCCGAAAACGTACGTGAGAGCAATCTCCACCCGCTTGTCGCGGGGGAGGTCTACGCCGGCAATACGTGCCATGTGGGCGAGACTCCATCCATGCATGTGCGGAGGTCTGACCCGTTCCTTCCTCTCGTCGCCCAATCGACGAGGCCCCGGCCTCCGACCGAGGGTTCTCCCCCACCACCAACGGGCGGGAGATCGGAACAGGTTTTTCGTTGTTTCGTGGGCCCGGTCGAGGAGGAACTCCCCTACCCGGGTCCGGTGCGACACGGAAGTCGCGGCCGGCGAACCGGGGCTTGGTCAGCCCTGGCGCTGCTTGTGCCGCGGGTCCGAGCAAATGACCATGATCCGGCCGTTACGGCGGATCACGCGGCACTTCGCGCAGATCTTCTTCACGCTCGGCTTGACCTTCATGGTGACTCCGAACTCATCACATCACCAGTCACGGGCCGTTCGGCCCCGGACGGGCTACTTGTAGCGGTAAACGATGCGCCCGCGCGTGAGGTCGTACGGGCTCAGTTCCACGACGACACGGTCGTCGGGAAGAATACGAATGTAGTTCATCCGCATCTTGCCGCTGATGTGGGCAAGAACCTGGTGCCCGTTATCGAGCTCTACCTTGAACATAGCGTTGGGTAGGGACTCGACAACGGAACCCTCGATCTCGATGGCGCCGTCTTTCTTTGCCATGTCCTCCACGCCTCGCTCATCGATTTGGTTGATCAGGACGACCCGACGCGACCTGAGTGGTCCCTCGCATGACGCGACGGCCCCGGCGACCACGGATACACCGCGTCACCGACGCCGGAACACACTGGAAGTCCAGGCCAACTGCAAGGCTTACGTCGATAAGAAGACGTGGCACAAAGAAGGCAGACTGACCCAACAGCCCGCGTATGGGCAGTGACAGTCTATCCCCTTCCGGCAAGTGCTCTCGACACGAGAGCAGAGCAGCCTACACGCTCCGCCTCACCGGACGAAACACCCGCCCTGAAGGACATCCCAGTCCCTCGGCCATCGGGGGTTACCGTTCGGGCGCCGTCAGGGTTCTGGAGGGGCCGGCGGTGGGATAGCACGCTTTTCGCTATCCCACCAAAGGCGCCGAAGGTTCCTGACTTATTTGGCGCCCGAACACGCCAAAGCGCTAGCGGCGGCGCTAAGCGACAGGGTCTTCGGGGTCCGGGCCGCCTCTTTGGGCGGCCAGGACCCCGAACGTCACCACGAGCATCAGGATTCCCCAGGGCGCCAGCACCCACAGGAACCACGGATACGACGCGTCGGTGGTCAGGTACAGGATGAGCCAGATGGTGAAGCAGAGGATGTTGACGCCACCGTAGAGCCACCACGGGACCATCAGGGCCGGGTCTCGCAGGCGCAGCGGAGGTGCCGCCACACCCATATCGAAGCCCACCGGGCTCTTGGTCTCCACGACATCCCTCTCGGGAAGGTCCGCGGTCACCCCGGCGAGGTCGTCCGCCGTCTTGGCCTTGTACGCCCGACCGAGGCGTTCGGTGAACTCCTCGTGGTCCAGCCGCCCCTGAGCGAAGTGTTCCTGGAGCAGCCGCGCCACCTGATCACGTTCGGAGTCGGAGGTTCGTATGGAAGGCCCCGGGTCGGACACTGTTCGTACCTCGCCTTTGCACCGGTGAGTGGTCGCCACCCCATCGCCGGATTCCGACGGGACGCGGGGGTGGGCCCGCCGTCACCAGGTCGGCTGGACGAACCCCATCGCGTCGATTTTATCGCGGTTGGACTCGCGTGCGGTCAGCACCATCGGACCATCCGCGGTGATGGCCACGGTGTGCTCGAAGTGGGCGGCACGACGGCCGTCCTTCGTCACGACCGTCCATCCGTCGTCGAGTTCCACCACGTCGTGCTTGCCCAGCGTGGTCATCGGTTCGATCGCCAGGCACATGCCCTCGCGAAGACGCATGCCCTTGCCGCGCTTGCCGTAGTTGAGCACGTGCGGGTCCATGTGCATCTGCGTGCCGATGCCGTGGCCGCCGTACTCGCGCACGTTGCCGTAGCCACCGTTCTGCGAGATGTGGCCGCCGATCGCGTGACCGATGTCCCCGAGGCGCTTGCCCGGGACCATCTCGGCGATCCCCCGCCACATGGACTCCTCGCACACGTCCATCATGGTCAGGTCCTCGGAACGGGCCTCGCCCACCGCGATCGTGACCGCGGAATCGCCGTGCCAGCCGTCGAGGATGGCGCCACAGTCGATGGAGATGATGTCCCCGTCGGCCAGCACACGCTCGGAGCTGGGGATGCCGTGCACGACCTCTTCGTTCACCGAGGCGCAGATCGAGCCGGGGAAGCCGTGGTAGCCCTTGAACGACGGGATGGCCCCGGCGCCCCGGATCACCTTCTCGGCGATCGAGTCGAGTTCGAGGGTGGACGCTCCGGGCCGCACCGCGGCCCGGAGGGTGTCCAGGGCGTCGGCCACGACCTGGCCCGCCGCCCTCATCTTGGCGATCTGTTCCGGCGTCTTGATCTGCACGTCGGGATCGGCCTTGCCGAACATCAGGTGGCCGACCTCTTCTCGGCGATGGCCGCCTTCGCGCGCGCCGTCACCTCCGCCACGGGGCCCGTGGCGGAGATGGTGGCCAGCAGACCCTCACCGGAGTAGTACTCGACCAGCGGCGCGGTCTGCTCGCGGTAGACCTTCAGGCGGTGCCTGATGGTCTCCTCGCGGTCGTCCTCGCGCTGGTACAGCTCGGCGCCCTCGTTGTCGCACTTACCCGCCACGTTCGGGGCGTCGTACTCGACGTGGTACACCCGACCGCACTCTGGGCAGGAACGACGACCGGAAAGCCGCTTGACGACCTCCTCCTCGTCGACCCTCAGCTCCAGGACGACGTCCAGGTTCGAGCCGAGGTCGGCGAGCATCCCCTTGAGCGTCTCCGCCTGGGGGACGTTGCGCGGGAACCCGTCGAGCAGGAAGCCCGCCGTGGCGTCGCCCTTGGCCAGTCGGTCCTTGACCATGGCGTTGGTGATCTCGTCGGGGACGAGGTCGCCACGGTCCATGAACTCCTTGGCCTTCTTGCCGAGTTCGGTACCACCGCTGACGTTGGCCCGGAAGATGTCACCGGTGGACACCTTCGGGATCGACAGCTCTTCCGCGAGGATCTGGGCCTGGGTGCCTTTACCGGCCCCAGGCGGCCCCACCAATACAGCTCGCATTTATCGCAGAAAACCTTCGTAGTTCCTCTGCTGGAGGTGACTCTCGATCTGCTTCACCGTGTCCAGCCCGACACCGACCATGATCAGGATGCTCGTCCCGCCGAAGGGGAAGTTCATGTCGGCGCCGGTGGCGCCGAGAGCGACCATCGGCAGGAGAGCGATCACACCCAGGTACAGAGAGCCGGGAGTCGTGAGCCGAGTGAGCACGAAGTCGAGATACTCGGCGGTCGGACGCCCTGGTCGGATACCCGGGATGAACCCACCGTACTTCTTCATGTTGTCGGCGACTTCGGTGGGGTTGAAGGTAATCGCCACGTAGAAGAACGCGAAGCCGACGATCATGACGAAGAAGGTCGCCATGTAGACGGGGTGAGTGCCGGTGAGGAAGTAGGTCTGGAAGAACTGCGCCACCGGATGGGTGGACTCCTGTCCCAGAAGACCCACGATCAACTGCGGGAGATACAGCAGGGAGGAGGCGAAGATCACGGGGATGATGCCCGCCTGGTTGACCTTCAACGGGATGTAGGTGGAACTACCCCCGTACATCCGCCGACCCACCATGCGCTTCGCGTACTGCACCGGGATACGGCGCTGGGCCTGCTCCATGAACACCACGGCGGTGATCAGGGCCAGACCCGCGATGCAGATGATGGTGAAGATCCAGACGGAACGCTCTTCGTACAGACCCATGATCGAGGACGGGAAGACCGCGATGACCTGGGTGAAGATGAGCAGCGACATACCGTTGCCGACACCGCGCTCGGTGATGAGCTCGCCCATCCACATGATGATCACGGTGCCACCGGTCATCGTGAAGACGATGGTCACCATCGTCATGATGTCCTGGTTGGGCATGTAGGACGAGACCGGGATGGAGTTCTGGAACAACGCACCGGTGCGGGCCATGGCCACGATGCTGGTCGCCTGCAGCACCGCCAGCATGAGCGTGAGATAGCGGGTGTACTGGGTGATCTTGCCCTGACCGGCCTGGCCCTCCTTCTTGAGGGACTCCAGGCGGGGGATGACCACCGTCAGCAGGTTGATGATGATGCTCGCGGTGATGTACGGCATGACCCCGAGCGCGAACACCGCCAGTTGCAGAAGCGCGCCACCACTGAACAGGTTGACCAGGGCGTAGACGCCGGACTGGTCGGCTGTGGTGATGGTCTCCATCTGTTCCCTGATCGCCGCCGAGTCGATGCCCGGCGCCGGGATCACCGATCCCAGGCGGAACAGCGTCAGGATGAACAGTGTGAACAGCAGCTTATTGCGCAGGTCGGGCGTGCGGAATGCACGAACGAACGCACCTAGCACGTCTCCTCCTGCGCGGCTTCGGCGGCGGAACGGGTTCCAGACATCGCGGCCGATCCTGAATCGTCGTAGAACGTCAGCAACAGGCACGTCGCCCATTGCTCGGAAGTACTCACATTACGTCAAGCGGGGAGCTCAAACAGATGGCACTGTAACAGCCATCACCCAACAGCAGGGTTCGTGAGCCATAACGATCAACACTCACAACGCGTGAGGGCGCCCGACCAGCCGATCCTCGCGGATCCTGCCGGGCGGACGCCCCCAAACGCGCATCGTAGGGAAAACCCCTACAGCTCGGTGACGGTGCCACCGGCGGCGGTGATCTTCTCCTTCGCCGAGGAGGAGAGCGCGTTGACGCTCACCTGCACGGCGACGGTGATCTCACCGGTGCCCAGCACCTTGACGGGCTGGTTCTTGCGAACCGCGCCCTTGGCGACCAGACCCTCGACGGTGACCTCGCCACCCTCGGGGTAGAGCTCGCTCAGCTTGTCCAGGTTGACGACCTGGTAGGTCGTCTTGAACAAGGCGTTGCTGAAGCCCTTGAGCTTCGGGACCCGGCGGATGAGGGGCATCTGCCCACCCTCGAAACCGGGCCGAACGGTGTTACGAGCCTTCGTGCCCTTGGTACCGCGACCGGCGGTCTTACCCTTGGAGGCCTCGCCACGACCCTTGCGGATCTTGGACTTGTTGGCACCCGGGGCGGGACGCAGGTGGTGGAGCTTGAGCGGCTCGTCGGGGTTGTAGTCGCTCATTCTGCGACCTCCTCGACAGTGACGAGGTGCGAGACGATCGTGATCTGCCCGCGAACCTCAGGGCGGTCCTCACGGACGGTGGACTTACCGATCCGGCCCAGACCCAGCGACTGGAGAGCAGCGCGCTGCTTCTCCTTGCCACCGATCTTGGAGCCGGTCTGCGTGATCTTGATCTTTGCCATGATCAGGCTCCTGCCTTCGCCTCAGCACGAGCGCGCAGCATGGCGGCCGGGGCGACGTCCTCGATCGGCAGACCACGACGGGCGGCGATCTCCTCGGGCTGGTTGAGGCCCTTCAGAGCGGCCACCGTGGCTCGCACGATGTTGAGCGGGTTGGACGAACCGAGCGACTTGCTCAGGACGTCGTGGATACCGGCGCACTCCAGGACGGCGCGGACCGGACCACCGGCGATCACACCGGTACCCGGGGCCGCGGGACGCAGCAGGACGACACCCGCGGCATCCTCGGCCTGGATCTGGTGCGTGATCGTGCCCTGGACGCGGGGGACGCGGAAGAAGCTCTTCTTCGCCTCCTCGACGCCCTTGGCGATGGCGGCCGGGACTTCCTTGGCCTTGCCGTAACCGACACCCACCATGCCGTTACCGTCACCGACGATGACGAGCGCGGTGAAGGAGAAGCGACGGCCGCCCTTGACGACCTTCGCGACCCGGTTGATGGTCACGACCTTCTCGATGTAGGAGACACCCTTGTCTGCGGCGCCGCCGCGGCGATCGTCACGGCGATCACGCCGCTCGCCACCGGCGCCGCGCCGCGGTGCTGCAGCCATCAGTGGTTCCTCTTCTCGTGGTTGTTCTCGGCCTGTACAACGGTCATCAGAACTCCAGCCCGCCTTCGCGCGCCGCCTCGGCGAGCTTCACGATGCGGCCGGCGTACCGGTTACCGGCACGGTCGAAGACGACCTTGGTGATGCCGGCGTCCTTCGCGCGCTGCGCGACGAGCTCACCGACCTTCACGGACTTGTCGGACTTGGTGCCCTCGGCGCCACGCACATCCGACTCGACGCTGGAGGCGGCGACCAGGGTGTGACCCTTGGTGTCGTCGATGACCTGCGCGACGATGTGCTTGGAGGAGCGGAAGACGGCCAGACGGGGACGCTCGGCGGTGCCCACGACCTTCTTGCGCACCCGGAACTGGCGACGCTTGCGAGCGGTGGTGGCCTTCGCGGTGCGCTTGCGGCTCACGGTGATGCCCATGCCTACTTACCAGCCTTTCCGGCCTTGCGGCGGATGTGCTCACCCTGGTAGCGCACGCCCTTGGCCTTGTACGGGTCAGGCCTGCGCAGTCCGCGGATGTTCGCGGCGACCTGGCCCACCAGCTGCTTGTCGATGCCCTCGACGTGAAGGATCGTCGGCTTCTCCACGCGGAAGGAGATGCCCTCCGGCGGTTCCACCACGACGGGGTGGCTGTAGCCCAGCGAGAACTCCAGGTTGGAGCCGCGAGCCTGCACCCGGTAACCCACGCCGTGGATTTCCAGAGTCTTGGCGTAGCCCTTGGAGACACCCTCGACGAGGTTCGCGATCATCGCACGGTTCAGACCGTGCAGCGACCGGTTCTCCGGCTTGTCGTCGGGACGCGACACCGTGACCACACCATCCTCGAAGGAGGCGGTGATGGGCTCGGTGATCGTGTGCTTCAGTTCGCCCTTCGGCCCCTTGACAGTGACGTCTTGCCCGTTAATCGTGACCTCGACGCCCTTGGGGACCGAGAGCGGCAGTCGACCGATACGCGACATGCTTTTCGTCTCTCCCTATTCCCTATTACCAGACGTAAGCGAGGACTTCGCCGCCCACGCCACGCTTCTTGGCCTGCTTGTCAGTCATCAGGCCGCCGGACGTCGAAATGATGGCCACACCGAGGCCACCCAGAACGCGAGGAAGGTTGTCCTTCTTCGCGTACACGCGGAGACCGGGCTTGGACACCCGGCGGATGCCCGCGATGGAGCGCTCACGCGTGGGGCCGTACTTCAGCTCCAGGACGAGGCTCTGGCCGACAGTGGCCTCCTCGGTCCGCCACCCCTGAATGAAGCCCTCATGCTGGAGGACCTCGGCGATGTGCGCCTTGATCTTGGAAAACGGCATCGTCACGGTGTCGTGGTAAGCCGAATTCGCGTTACGCAGACGAGTCAACATGTCTGCGATCGGGTCGGTCATTGTCATGGCCGACTGGCCCTTCCTCACCGCGGTTTCCGAGTGCGGGCCTTTCCCAGAGCCTGCCTTCCGCGAGGTTTCCCCCGTGAAGTGCACAAACGGACCTTCGGCGTGGTCGTGGGCACCGCTGTCCCCGTGGGACTGCCGTGCCCTGGTGAATGAATTTCGCTTCCCGTCGAACTCCGTCGTGGAGGACGACGGTTCCTGCGTCGAGCCACCGGGAAGGTGGCGTCTCCGGGGGCCGACCGCGCTCACGCGCTTGGTCGGCCCTGCCGGAAACTACCAGCTCGACTTGGTGATGCCGGGCAGCTCGCCCCGGTGCGCCATCTCGCGGAAGCAGATACGGCACAGGCCGAACTTCTTGAAGACGGCACGCGGGCGACCGCACCGCGAGCATCGAGTATACGCCCGAACGCCGAACTTCGGCTTCCGGTTCGCCTTTGCGATCAGGGACTTCTTAGCCATGGTTAACCCCTCAGGCTTCCTTGAACGGGAAACCGAGCCGCTTGAGCAGGCTGCGGCCCTGGTCGTCGATGGTGGCGGTGGTGACGACGGTGATGTCCATCCCACGCTGCCTGTCGACCTTGTCCGGGTTCACCTCGTGGAACATGACCTGCTCGGTCAGACCAAAGGTGTAGTTCCCGTTCCCGTCGAACTGCTTCGGGGAAAGGCCACGGAAGTCCCGGATACGGGGCAGGGCCAGGGAGAGCAGCCGGTCGAGGAACTCCCACATCCGGTCGCCGCGCAGCGTCACGCTGGCGCCGATCGGCTGACCCTCGCGCAGCTTGAACTGCGCGATGGAGTTCTTGGCCCGGTTGATCTTCGGCTTCTGCCCGGTGATCGCCGACAGGTCGGCGATCGCGCCTTGAATGAGCTTCGCGTCACGAGCCGCCTCGCCGACGCCCATGTTCACCACGATCTTCGTGAGACCGGGGATCTGCATGACGTTCTCGATGCCGAACTCGTCCTTGAGGCCCGCAACGATCTCGTTGCGGTACTTCTCCTTGAGCCGCGGCATCGGAGGGGCGGTGATGTCGTTGGTAACCGTCATCAGATGTCCTTACCGGTGCGGCGGGAGACGCGAACCTTGGTTCCGTCCTCCTCGAAGCGGTAGCCGACCCGGGTGGCCTTACCGTCCTCAGCGAGCGCAACGTTGCTCACGTGGATGGTGGCCTCCTTGGTGACGACCTCTCCCTGCTCGCCACCGGCGGGGTTGGCCTTCCTGTGCTTCTTGACCAGGTTGACGCCCTCGACGATGACACGGTCTTCCTTGGGAAGGGCCTTGACGACCTTCCCCGTGGCACCCTTGTCCTTGCCGGCGAGAACGATGACCTCGTCGCCAGATTTGATCTTCATCGCTTAGAGCACCTCCGGCGCCAGCGAAATGATGCGCATGTACTTCTTGTCACGCAGCTCACGGCCCACCGGGCCGAAGATGCGGGTGCCTCGCGGGTCCCCACCGTCCTTGATGAGCACGGCAGCGTTCTCATCGAAGCGGATGTAGGAGCCGTCGGGCCGGCGGCGCTCCTTGGCGGTGCGCACGATAACGGCCTTGACGACGTCGCCCTTCTTGACTCCAGCGCCAGGCAGGGCGTCCTTCACCGTGGCGACGATGGTGTCGCCCATCCCGGCGTAGCGCCGACCCGAGCCACCGAGAACACGGATGGTAAGGATCTCCTTGGCACCCGTGTTGTCGGCGACCTTGAGTCGCGACTCCTGCTGAATCACGTCTGCTCCTGATGTGATGCGTGCGGTCCACTGCCGCACGGCTAGGTGGTCTCACCCCTCGCGACGGCGGCCGACAACTGGTGTCGGCCGCCGACAGGCCGGGGTTACTTAGCCTTCTCCAGGATCTCCACGACGCGCCAACGCTTCGTCGCGGAGAGCGGCCGGGTCTCCATCATGAGGACCCGGTCACCGACGCCACAGGAGTTCGCCTCATCGTGGGCCTTGTACTTGGTCGTCCGACGGATGACCTTGCCGTACAGGGCGTGCGTGACGCGGTCCTCGACCTCGACGACGACGGTCTTATCCATCTTGTCGCTGACGACGAGGCCTTCACGCGTCTTGCGGTCGTTACGGGCCGCGGTCTGGTTCTCAGTCATTCGGCTGCTTCCTTCGTCTCCTCAGCCGACTCACCAGACAGCGGGACGATGCCCAGCTCGTGCTCGCGCATGACCGTGTAGATCCGCGCGATCTCGCGCTTGACCGTGCGAAGACGGCTGTGGTTGTCGAGCTGGCCGGTGGCGGCCTGGAAGCGGAGGTTGAAGAGCTCTTCCTTGGCTTCCTTGAGCTTGGTGACCAGGTCCTCGACGGACTGGTCGCGCAGCTCATGGGCAGTCACGGACTTCGCCATCACTCCCCCTCACGCTTAACAAACTTGCACTTCATCGGGAGCTTGTGCATCGCACGGCTCATGGCCTCCTTGGCCACCGCCTCGGGCACGCCCGACAGCTCGAACATCACGCGACCGGGCTTGACCGGCGCGACCCACCACTCGGGCGAACCCTTACCGGAGCCCATGCGGACCTCGGCGGGCTTCTTGGTCAGCGGACGGTCCGGGAAGATGTTGATCCACACCTTGCCGCCACGCTTGATGTGACGCGTCATGGCGATACGAGCGGACTCGATCTGACGGTTCGTCACGTAAGCGGACTCAAGAGCCTGGATACCGTACTCACCGAAGGTGACCCGGGTCCCGCCCTTGGCCTTGCCACGAAGGTCCGGGTGGTGCTGCTTGCGGTACTTGACCTTACGAGGAATAAGCACTTGTCAGCTCCCCTCGGTCTTCGGGGCCTCGGCGGAGGCGCCGGCCTTGGCTTCGGTCTGACCGCCACCCGCGGGGCCACCGCGACGGCGGCGCTGCGGACGCTCGCGGCGCTGACCGCCACCGGCGGTGCGCTGCGCGGCCTGAGCGGCCTCACGCTCGGCGCGGGTCACAGGGGCGTCGCCCTTGTAGATCCACACCTTCACACCGATGCGACCGAACGTCGTCCGGGCCTCGAAGAAGCCGTAGTCGATGTCGGCGCGAAGCGTGTGCAGCGGGACCCGACCCTCGCGGTAGAACTCCGAGCGGGACATCTCTGCCCCACCCAGACGACCACCACACTGGATACGGATGCCCTTGGCACCGCTCTTCATCGCGCTCTGCATGGCCTTGCGCATCGCGCGGCGGAACGCCACGCGGCTGCTCAGCTGCTCGGCGACGCCCTGGGCGACGAGCTGCGCGTCGATCTCCGGGTTCTTCACCTCGAAGACGTTCAGCTGCACCTGCTTGCCGGTCAGCTTCTCGAGGTCCGTACGGATCCGGTCGGCCTCCACGCCGCGGCGGCCGATGACGATGCCCGGCCGGGCGGTGTAGACGTCCACGCGGACACGGTCACGGGTGCGCTCGATCTCGACCTTGGAGATGCCCGCGCGCTCCATGCCACGGGTCAGCATCCGACGGATCGCGACGTCTTCCTTGACGTAGTCCTTGTAGGACTTGTCGGCGTACCAGCGACTCTTGAAGTCGGTGGTGATGCCGAGGCGGAACCCGTGCGGGTTGATCTTCTGCCCCACTATCGGGTCCTTTCCTTCGTCTTGGACGAGGCACGCGCGTCCTCGGCGACGACCACGGTGATGTGGCTCGTACGCTTGGTGACACGGAAGGCCCGGCCGAAGCCTCGCGGGCGAATACGCTTCAGGGTCGGACCTTCGTCCACCCAGACACGCTCGACCACCAGGTTCTCCCGGTCCAGCTTGTCGTTGTGCTCGGCGTTGGCGATGGCGCTGTCCAGCACCTTGCCAACGGGCTCACTCGCCGACTGGGGAGCGAACCGGAGCACCGCCTGCGCCTCGTCAGCGGGCAACCCGCGAATAAGGTCCGCCACCCGGCGAGCCTTGCGGGGCGTAACGCGGACGAACCGCGCCTGTGCCCTCGTTCCCATCGCTTTTCCCTCGCTCACGGAAAATATCTTCTCCACTCACCATGGAGAACATTGTTCTTACAACTGCTGCAACCGCTAACGGCGGCTACGGCGGTCGTCCTTGACGTGGCTACGGAAAGTACGCGTGGGAGCGAACTCACCGAGCTTGTGGCCGACCATCGACTCCGACACGAACACCGGAATGTGCTTGCGGCCGTCGTGGACGGCGATCGTGTGACCGATCATCTCCGGGACGATCATGGACCGCCGGGACCACGTCTTGATGACGTTCTTGGTCCCCTTTTCGTTCTGTGACTCCACCTTCTTGATGAGGTGGCCGTCCACGAAGGGGCCCTTCTTAAGGCTACGTGGCATCAGACGTGCTCCTTACCGCTTCTTCTTACCGCTACGCCGACGCCGCACGATCAGCTTGTCGCTGGCCTTGTTCTTGGCCCGGGTCCGGCCTTCCTTCTTGCCCCAGGGGCTGACCGGGTGACGACCACCGGAGGTCTTGCCCTCACCACCACCGTGCGGGTGGTCGACCGGGTTCATCACCACACCACGGACGGTCGGGCGCTTGCCCTTCCACCGCGAGCGGCCGGCCTTGCCCCAGCTGATGTTGGACTGCTCGGCGTTGCCGACCTGGCCGACCGTGGCGCGGCAGGAGATCTCCACCAGGCGCATCTCACCGGAGGGCATACGCAGCGTGGCGTAGCCGCCCTCCTTGGCCAGGAGCTGGATCTGCGATCCGGCGGAGCGGCCCAGCTTGGCACCGCCGCCCGGCTTCAGCTCGACCGCGTGCACGAACGTACCCGTGGGGATGTTGCGCAGCGGGAGGCAGTTGCCCGGCTTGATGTCGGACTGGGGGCCGTTCTCGACCTTGTCGCCCTGCGAGAGGCCGGCGGGCGCCAGGATGTAGCGCTTCTCACCGTCCACGTAGTGGAGCAGGGCGATGCGAGCGGTGCGGTTGGGGTCGTACTCGATGTGAGCGACCTTGGCCGGCACGCCGTCCTTGTCGTGGCGACGGAAGTCGATCACGCGGTAGGCGCGCTTGTGACCGCCACCCTGGTGACGAGCGGTGATCCGGCCGTGGCCGTTACGACCGCCCTTGGAGTGAAGCGGACGGACCAGGGACTTCTCCGGCTCCGAACGCGTGATTTCGACGAAGTCGCTCACGCTGGAGCCGCGACGACCCGGCGTCGTCGGCTTGTACTTACGAATGCCCATCTTCTTCGCGCATTCCTTTACGTGTTACTTGATGTACAGCGGTCAGACCCGAAAGGTCACTGACCGAAGATGTCGATGCGGTCACCCTCGGCGAGGCTGACGATCGCGCGCTTCGTGTCAGGACGCTTCCCGAAACCGAAGCGGGTGCGCTTGCGCTTGCCCTTCCGGTTGATCGTGTTCACGCCGGTGACCTTCACTTCGAAGATCTTCTCGATCGCGATCTTGATCTGGGTCTTGTTGGCGTCCGGGCGAACGATGAACGTGTACTTGTTCTCGTCCATGAGCCCGTAGCTCTTCTCGGAGATCACCGGCTCGACGATGATGTCCCGGTGGTCGGCGATCCTCACTGGTCGTCCTCCTCGGACTCAGCGGCCTTCGAGGTACCGGCCGCGTGGGCCAGGAACTCGGCGTAGCCCGCCTCGGTGAAGACCACGTCGTCCGAGTACAGGACGTCGTAGGTGTTCACCTGGTCCGCGTCGAGGATGTGGACCTCTTCGAGGTTGCGCAGGGCGCGCCGGTTGTGCTCGTCCTCACGAGCCAGGACGACGAGGACCTTGTCGGACTCGGTGACCTGGCGCAGCGCCTTGAGGGCGGTCTGCGTGAGCTTGGTGTCCGCGTCATCGGCCACGAACCGGCCGACGACGTGGATGCGGCCGTGGTTGGCCCGGTCGGTGAGGGCACCACGCAGGGCGGCGGCCTTCATCTTCTTCGGGGTCCGCTGGCTGTAGTCACGCGGCTGGGGGCCGTGAACGACGCCACCACCGGTGTACTGCGGGGCGCGGATCGAACCCTGACGGGCGCGACCGGTTCCCTTCTGGCGGTAGGGCTTCTTGCCACCACCGCGGACCTCGCCGCGGGTCTTGGTGGCGTGCGTGCCCTGACGGCCTGCGGCCAGCTGGGCGTTCACGACCTGGTGCAGCAGCGGAATGCTGACCTGCTGGGCGAAGACGCTCTCGGGAAGCTCGACGCTGCCCTTGGAGCCGCCCTCAGGGTTCTTGACCTCGATCTGGGTCATGGCTTACTTGTCCCCCTTCACAGCGGTGCGGACGAGCACCAGACCGCCGTTGGGACCGGGCACCGCACCCTTGACCAGGATGAGGCCCTTCTCCGCGTCCACGGAGTGAACGGTCAGGTTCTGGACGGTCTTGCGCACGTTGCCCATGCGCCCGGCCATCCGCATGCCCTTGAAAACGCGGCCGGGCGTGGCGCAGCCGCCGATGGAGCCGGGCGAGCGGTGGGTGCGGTGCGTACCGTGTGAGGCCGAGAGGCCCGCGAAGCCGTGACGCTTCATCACACCGGCGAAGCCCTTACCCTTGCTCTTGCCCGTGACGTCGACCTTCTGGCCGATCTCGAACGTGGCCGCGTCGACTTCCTGGCCGAGCGTGTACTCGGAGGCGTCGGAGGTGCGGACCTCGACGTAGTGACGGCGCGGGGTCAGGTCGTGCGCGCGGAGGTAGTCGCCCAGGGGCTTGTTGACCTTGCGCGGGTTGATCTGCCCGTAGCCGAGCTGGATGGCGGAGTAACCATCGGTGTCCGGAGTCCGGATGCGGCTCACGACGCACGGACCGGCCTTCAGGACGGTCACGGGAACCATCTTGCCCGCGTCGTCGAAGACCTGGGTCATGCCGAGCTTTTCGCCCAGAACTCCCTTGATCTGCTTGGTGGCCATGTCAGTGCGTCCTTAAAGCTTGATCTCGATGTCAACGCCGGCCGGGAGGTCGAGTCGCATGAGCGAGTCGACCGTCTTCGGGGTCGGGTCGATGATGTCGATCAGCCGCTTGTGAGTGCGCATCTCGAAGTGCTCGCGCGAGTCCTTGTACTTGTGCGGCGATCGGATGACGCAGTAAACGTTCTTCTCCGTCGGCAGCGGCACCGGGCCCGCGACCTGTGCGCCAGTTCGCGTCACGGTCTCAACGATCTTCTTCGCCGAGCTGTCGATGACCTCGTGGTCATAGGCCTTTAGCCGAATGCGGATCTTTTGTCCCGCCATATGGCCTGTTCGTCCTTCGCTTCAGTGTCCGTAACGGTGAGCAGTTCCGGTCACAGAAGCCCAGGCCCGTCGGCGGAATCCGCCGGCTTCTTGGCCTTGAGCCCCTATTCCCTTGAGAAACCGCAACAGGGCTTGCCCCTGCGGTGCGTCACCGTCACAGAGCCCGATGACGTCTTGTCAATGTGGTGGGTGGGCCGCGTCTCCGCGGCCCACCCGCCACGTCGGGGTGGTTCCGGTTGGGACCACCCCGGCGTGTGTACTAGCTGAGGATCTTGGTGACGCGACCCGCGCCCACGGTCCGGCCACCCTCACGGATGGCGAACTTCAGGCCCTCTTCCATGGCGACCGGCTGGATGAGCTGGACCGTCATACCGGTGTTGTCACCGGGCATGACCATCTCGGTGCCCTCCGGCAGCGTCACGACGCCGGTGACGTCGGTGGTGCGGAAGTAGAACTGCGGGCGGTAGTTGTTGAAGAACGGCGTGTGGCGGCCACCCTCGTCCTTGGACAGGATGACGACCTGACCCTCGAACTGCGTGTGCGGGGTGGTCGTGCCGGGCTTGATGACGACCTGGCCACGCTCGACGTCCTCGCGCTTGATGCCGCGCAGGAGCAGACCGACGTTGTCACCGGCCTGGCCCTGGTCGAGCAGCTTGCGGAACATCTCAACACCGGTGACGGTGGTGGTCTGCTTGTCTTCCTTGATGCCGACGATGTCGACGGTCTCGTTCACGTTGACGATACCGCGCTCGATACGACCGGTGACGACGGTGCCGCGACCGGTGATCGAGAAGACGTCCTCGATCGGCATGAGGAAGGGCTTCTCGGTGTCACGCTGGGGCTCGGGGATGTGGGAGTCCACGGTGCCCATGAGCTCCAGGATGGCCTGGCCCCACGTGGCGTCGCCCTCAAGCGCCTTCAGAGCGGAGACCTTGGTGACGGGGGTGTCGTCACCGGGGAACTCGTACTCGCTGAGCAGCTCACGGACCTCGAGCTCGACGAGCTCGAAGATCTCCTCGTCGTCCACCATGTCGGACTTGTTCAGGGCGACGACGATGGCCGGGACACCGACCTGGCGGGCCAGGAGCACGTGCTCCTTGGTCTGCGGCATCGGGCCGTCGGTGGCGGCGACGACCAGGATCGCGCCGTCCATCTGGGCCGCACCCGTGATCATGTTCTTCACGTAGTCGGCGTGACCGGGGCAGTCGACGTGGGCGTAGTGACGCGCCTCGGTCTGGTACTCGACGTGAGACACGGAGATGGTGATACCGCGCTCGCGCTCCTCGGGAGCGTTGTCGATGTCCGCGAACGGAGTGAACGGGTTCAGCTCCGGGTACGCGTCGTGCAGCACCTTGGTGATGGCCGCGGTCAGCGTGGTCTTGCCGTGGTCAATGTGACCGATGGTGCCGATGTTGACGTGCGGCTTGGTCCGCTCGAACTTTTCCTTCGCCACTGGAAGTCTCCTAGACGTACAGATCTATCTGACTGTGGTCCAACCCCGCGGGCACGGGGAACAGCCGGGTTAGTTGTTCGCGACTACTCGCCGCGAACCTTCGCCACGATTTCCGTGGCGACAGCGGACGGAACCTCCGCGTAGGAGTCGAACACCATCGAGTAGTTGGCTCGACCCTGCGTGCGGCTACGAAGGTCACCCACGTAGCCGAACATTTCCGAGAGGGGCACGAGGGACTTGACCAGTCGGACACCGGAACGCTCGTCCATGGACTGAATCTGTCCACGGCGAGAGTTCAGGTCGCCGACCACGTCGCCCATGTACTCCTCAGGAGTGGTGACCTCAACGGCCATGACCGGCTCCAGGAGAGCCGGCTTCGCCAGCCGGACGGCCTCCTTGAAGGCCATCGAACCGGCGGTCTTGAACGCCATCTCCGAGGAGTCGACGTCGTGGTACTGACCATCGGTCAGCGACACCTTGATGCCGACGAGCGGGTAGTGCGCGAGAACGCCCAGCTCAGCGGCCTCCTGGCAGCCGGCGTCGACCGAGGGGATGTACTCCCGCGGGATACGGCCACCGGTGACGGAGTTGACGAACTCGTAGCCGGAGGCGACACCGTCCTCGGACAGCAGCGGCTCAAGGTCGATCTTGACCTTGGCGAACTGGCCCGAACCACCCGTCTGCTTCTTGTGGGTGTAGACGTGACCTTCGACCTTCTTGCGAATGGTCTCGCGGTAGGCCACCTGGGGCTTACCGATGTTGGCCTCGACCTTGAACTCGTCACGCATGCGGTTGACCAGCACCTCAAGGTGCAGCTCGCCCATGCCGGAGATCACGGTCTGACCGGTCTGGTCGTCCGTGGCCACCTGGAAGGAGGGGTCCTCCTCGGCCAGGCGCTGGATCGCGATGCCCAGCTTCTCCTGGTCGCTCTTGGTCTTCGGCTCGATGGCCACCTCGATGACCGGAGCCGGGAAGGTCATGGACTCCAGGACGATGGGCGACGCCTGGTCGCACAACGTCTCACCGGTGGTGGTGTCCTTCAGACCCATGACGGCGACGATGTCGCCGGCACCGGCGCTGGGGATCTCCTCGCGCTTGTTGGAGTGCATCCGGTAGACCTTGCCGATGCGCTCCTTGCGGCCCTTGATGCTGTTCAGCACCTGGGTACCGGCCTGGAGGACACCGGAGTAGATCCGCACGTAGGAGAGCTTGCCCAGGTGGGGGTCGCTGACGACCTTGAAGGCCAGGGCGGAGAACGGCTCGTCCACGCTCGGCTTGCGCTGGAGCTTGGTCTCCTCGGTCTCGTCCTTGGGGTCGTGGCCCTCGATGGCCTCGACGTCCATGGGCGAGGGGAGGTAGGCGATGACCGCGTCGAGCAGGGGCTGCACGCCCTTGTTCTTGAACGCGGTGCCGCAGACCACGGGCACGGCGGTGCCGGCGATGGTGGCACGACGGATCGCGGTGACGAGCTGCTCCTCGGTGGGCTCCTGGCCCTCGAGGTACATCTCCATGATCTCGTCGTCGGCGTCGGCCAGCGTCTCGATGAAGGACTCGCGAGCCTCGCGAGCGGCCTCGACGTGGGTGTCCGGGATGTCGACGGTGTCGTACATCTCGCCCAGCGGCGTCTCGGCGCTCCAGAGGTAGGCCTTCATCTTCACGAGGTCGATGACGCCCTGGAAGTCGCTCTCCGCACCGATGTTCAGCTGGATCGGCATGGCGTTCGCGCCGAGGCGCTCACGGAACATGTCGACACAACGCTGGAACTCGGCCCCGATCTTGTCCATCTTGTTGACGAAGCAGATACGGGGAACGCCGTAGCGGTCGGCCTGACGCCAGACCTGCTCCGACTGGGGCTCGACGCCTTCCTTGGCGTCGAACACCGCGACGGCACCGTCGAGCACACGCAGCGACCGCTCGACCTCGACCGTGAAGTCGACGTGGCCGGGCGTGTCGATGATGTTGATGGTGGTGTCGTTCCACTGGGTGGTGATCGCAGCCGAGGTAATGGTGATACCCCGCTCCTGCTCTTCCTTCATCCAGTCCATCGTCGAGGCGCCATCGTGCGTCTCGCCGAGCTTGTGGTTGACACCGGTGTAGTAGAGGATCCGCTCGGTCGTCGTCGTCTTGCCCGCGTCGATGTGGGCCATGATGCCGATATTGCGGACCTTCTCAAGGTCTAGCAATGTCTTAGCCATGAGGCTCGTCCTTCGGTCTGTTCAGGTCCAGCCGCTTTACCAGCGGTAGTGGGCGAAGGCCTTGTTCGACTCGGCCATCTTGTGCGTGTCCTCACGCTTCTTGACGGCCGCACCGAGACCGTTGCTGGCGTCGACGAGCTCGTTCATCAGACGCTCGGTCATGCTCTTCTCACGACGCTGACGCGAGTAGGAGACCAGCCAGCGCAGGGCCAGCGTGGTGGACCGGGAGGCGCGAACCTCGACCGGAACCTGGTAGGTCGCGCCACCGACACGGCGGCTGCGGACCTCAAGCGCGGGCTTGACGTTGTCCAGAGCTCGCTTCAGAACGACGAGCGGGTCCTGACCGGTCTTCTCACGAGCGCCCTCGAGGGCGTCGTAGACGACGCTCTGAGCGATGGAGCGCTTACCGTCGAGCAGCACCTTGTTGATCAGTGCGGTGACGAGCGGCGAGCCGTAAACCGGGTCGGTGATGAGCTGGCGCTTCGGCGCCGGGCCCTTGCGCGGCATGCTTACTTCTCCTTCTTGGCGCCGTAGTGACTACGGGCCTGCTTGCGGCCCCGGACACCCTGGGTGTCGAGCGAACCGCGGACAATTCGGTAGCGGACACCCGGCAGGTCCTTCACACGACCACCGCGAACAAGCACGATGCTGTGTTCCTGAAGGTTGTGACCAATGCCGGGGATGTAGGCCGTGACCTCGATGCCGCTGCTCAGCTTGACGCGAGCGACCTTACGCAGAGCGGAGTTCGGCTTCTTGGGCGTAGTGGTGTAGACACGCGTGCACACACCACGACGCTGCGGACTCCCCTTCAGCGCCGGGGTCTTGTTCTTTGCGACCTTGTCCTGTCGGCCCTTGCGGACCAGCTGCTGGATGGTGGGCACCGCGTCTCCGTCTTCCTCGTGACCTACGCCGGTTCTCGTAGCCGATATCGCTATTGACCTGCTGAATTTCCCGAAACTCCCCGACCCCCGCAGTCGGGCGTGTCGACCTCGTTCCCGAACACGGGAACGGAAGCACACCCGGCCATGAGGCCGATTCGCAGGAGAGGGGTTCACATGCGCCGCGCGCCTCGTATCCGTCCCGTAAAAGGACTGGGGGCACCGCGCACATGTGTGACCCGTCGACTCACGGGCACAATCACACAGGCTACCGCTACCAGACCAGGCGGTCAAAACGGTGTGCGAGTTAGCGAGAACAAACGGAACCGGTTCTCGCGTAGCCGTGGGTCACCCCTAGTCTACGCGCTCTCCGACTCGTTTCGCCCCAGGTTTCCCCTGGAATGTGGCTGGAGGGCCCTCACAAGAGAACGGCCGCTTCCGGAGGGCCCATTCTCCCCCCGAAAGCGGCCGTCTGGCTACAGAATCACCAAGATCGCGACGGAGATCACCGTCACCACGATGCCGGCCACCGCGAATACGGTGCCGGTCGTGATCAGACCGAGTCCATCGAGGGTCCCCCGCGACCCCCGGATCTCCTTCTTGGCCCTGGGTCCCGTGACGAACAACGCGAGGATCGCGGTGATCACACCGAGGAACGGGATCAGCGAGGCGACGCCCAGCCACAGGGTCCGCATCGCACCCGGATCGGTGTCGGCCAGGAAGTCGACGCTGTCGTAACCGGGATAGGAGTCGCCGGCCTCTCCCCCGAGGGGGCGGTCCTCGAAGCCCGGGAAGTCCTCAACGATCCGGTCACGGCGGCGACGGCTCGACCTCGGACGTTCGGTCATCCCGTAGTCGGCGGGGGTGAAGCCGTCCTCGTACTCGGGATCCCCCTCTTCGGCGACCTGTTCCTCCGCGGCCTCGTACCGGGGCTCCGGGCCGTCGTCCGGAGCGTCGCTCCAGGCGTCGGCGGGGCCCTGCGGGTGGGACCCGAAGGGTGACGCCAGGTCGGAGGGGAGCCCGGCCACGGGCGGGGTGGGGCGGTCGTCGAAACCGAGCTCGTCCCGAACCCGATCGTCGTAACCCTGGTCACCGTAGGCGCGGTCCTCGTAGGCCTGCTCCTGGTAGGCCCGGTCGCCGAAGCCCTGCTCCGGGTACCCCGGCTCCCGATGGCCCTGGTCGATGTACCCCTGGTCCGCGTATCCACGGTCGTAGTAGGCCGGTTCGTCGTAGCCGCCGATGTTCCTGTCACCGCCCGCGGGCGCCTCCGGAGCACGGTCGATCGAACGCGCGCCGGCCGTCCCGTAGTCGTCGAGGCCACGACCGTCGAACCCGAGTTCGTCGTGGGGCATCGCGGGTCCGGTGCCGGTCCCGTACCCCAACGGTTCCTCGTCGTAGGCGGGTGAGCCGAACATCCGGGTGGCGTTGTCGGCGCCCCTGCTCCAGGAGGGTTCCTCGACCGGGTCCGGGCCGTATCCCCCCGGTTCCTCGGTCTCCCTGGCCTTGGCCCGCGACTGCATGTTCGCGATCGCGGCGAGCGGGTCCTCGGATGAGGGCACCGCCGCGGACAGTGCTCCGGTATCGGGGCCGTTGTCCCCTTCGGTACCGACCTCGTCCAGACCGGTGGGCTCGAATCCGCTCTCGCCACGACGACGCCGCTCGGCGTCCCGGACCACGTCCGGCAACCGCGGGTCGTCGCGGTCGAACGCCCAGGTGTTGCCACTGCCGGTGCCCAGACCCCCGTCGTCTGCGGGCATCGAGTACCTGGAAGGGGCGGAGAGCTCGTCGTAGGGCTCCGTGTACCTTTCGCCGGGCCGCTCCGCCTCCTCGACCGGGAACGCCTCGTGGCGGCGATCCTCCAGGTAGGAGGGAGCGGGGTCGTGCCAACGCTCCGGCTCGGACCCGGCCCAGGGCTCGGCCGCACCGGTGCTCCCTCGATCCGGCACGGGGCTCGGGCCCGGGGTCCAATCGTCCAGACCATCGGTGTCGTACCGGGGCACCGGGTTCTCCGCGGCAGCGGTGTCGGCCGCCCACACGTCCGCGGACCGCGCACCGGGGGTCGCCTCATTCGCCCAGGAGTCCTGGGCGGCAACGGGACCGTTCTCCTCCGATTCCTCGGGCGGCAACGGGACCTGCGCGCTGGCGGCGATGCCCGGATAGCCTCCGGTCCGGCTCTCGCCCTCCTCCGGCTCCCAAGCGGGCTCACGCTCGAACTCACGCTCGGGCTCGACGCCCCACGACGGTTCCGCTCCGGGAGGGACCTCGGAGGACACGTTCTCCGAGGGGGAGACCGTGTTCTCGTCGTGCCGGGGCCACCGCGGCTCGGCGGGGTCCCGGGGTTCGGTGGACGGCTCCCAGGACGGCACTCGCGAAGCCGAGGCTCCGGCCGGGATCTCCCCGGTCGGGGCACCCCACTCGGGGTGCGTGTTCGGCACCGAGGGCTCGACCGGCGTCGAGGACGTGTTCGGAGACTCCCAGGCGGGCGGACGCTCACCCGGGATACGTGTCACCGGTTGATAGGCACCACTACCCGCACCCGGGTAGGAGATGCCGGGCGGCCCCTGGGGCTCGGGGCTTACCGCGGGGGGTGTGGGCGGAGCGCCCAGCGCGTCAGGGTAGGGCTCCACCAGGGCCGGACGCGACGTGCTCAGCCCCGAGTACCCGCCGCTGTCGGGAAAGACCGCGGCCGCTTCATTCGGGGCGTCGCCCTCGGGCTCCGCCCCTTCATTGTCCATGGGGTCCTGGTAATCGGACTGTGTTCGGAAACGGTTCTCACTGGGCTTGAACCAGGAGTCCGCGTCCTCTCCGGACGACCGGTTCCCCGGCTCTCCGCCCCCGTTATCGTTCACTTGCCTGCTCTCCCGCCGGCGCCGTGGCGCCCTCTCCCCGTCAACACAGCGGTGTGTCGACCCACAACGACGAAACGGCGGCGGAGCCACCCCCCGTGATGGGGGTGGCCGACCGCCGCCGTCAGCTCAGCCAACGTTCAGTTCGGCTGCTTACCGGTTGTACGGCCCGAAGTCGTACTCCTCCAGCGGCACGGCCTCTCCCGAACCCTGCCCGAAGGTGTACTCACTCGGCTCCTCGTAGCCGGACACCGAGTACATCGAGGCCTTGGCCTCCTCGGTCGGCTCGACCCGAATGTTCCGGTACTGCGGAATGCCCGTACCGGCCGGGATGAGCTTACCGATGATCACGTTCTCCTTGAGGCCGAGCAGTGGGTCGCTCTTGCCGTGGATCGCGTTCTCGGTGAGCACCCGGGTGGTCTCCTGGAAGGAGGCCGCGGACAGCCAGGACTCCGTGGCCAGCGAGGCCTTGGTGATCCCCAGCAGGACCGGACGCCCGGCGGCGGGCTGGCCGCCCTCGGACACCACGCGCCGGTTGATGCGCTCGAACTTGGGCCGCTCGACCATCTCACCGGGCAGCAGCTCGGTGTCGCCGGACTCCAGGATGTTCACTCGCTTGAGCATCTGGCGAACGATGATCTCGATGTGCTTGTCGTGGATGGACACACCCTGCGACTTGTACACCTCCTGGACCTCCGACACGAGGTGCTGCTGCACCGCGCGCGGGCCCTGGATGCGAAGCACCTCGTGCGGGTTGATCGCACCCTGGATGAGCTGCTGACCGACCTTGACGTGGTCTTCGTCGGTCACCAGGAGCTGGGCACGCATCGGGACCGGGTAAGCGATCTCGTCGGTGCCGTCGTCCGGGATGACGACGATCTTGCGGCTCTTCTCGGTGTCATCGATCCGGATCCGGCCCTCCATCTCGGAGATCGGGGCCACACCCTTGGGGATGCGGGCCTCGAAGAGCTCCTGGACACGGGGCAGACCGTGGGTGATGTCCAGACCGGCCGAACCACCCATGTGGAAGGTACGCATGGTCAGCTGGGTACCGGGCTCACCGATGGACTGTGCAGCGATGATACCGATCGCCTCACCGACGTCCACCGGCTTGCCGGTCGCCATGGAGCGGCCGTAGCAGGTGGTGCAGACGCCGATCTTCGCCTCACAGGTCAGCGACGAGCGGATGCGCACCCGGGTGACCCCGGCGGCGACCAGCTTGTCGATGTTCTGCTCGGAGGTGTCGGACAGGGCGGGCAGCACCACGTTGCCGTCGGCGTCCAGCACGTCCTCGGCGAGGGTACGGCCGAAACCGGTGTTCTCGACGTTGTGCTTACGACCGACGACGCCGGCGGCGTTCTTCTCACCGATCTCGTGCCACAGGGAACGGTCGGTGTTGCAGTCCACCTCACGGACGATGACGTCCTGGGCGACGTCCACCAGACGACGGGTCAGGTAACCCGAGTCGGCGGTACGCAGCGCGGTGTCGGCCAGACCCTTGCGCTGACCGTGCGTGGAGATGAAGTACTCCAGAACGGACAGGCCCTCACGGTAGGAGGACTTGATCGGACGCGGGATCGTCTCACCCTTGGTGTTGGAGACCAGACCACGGATACCGGCGATCTGGCGCACCTGCATCGGGTTACCACGCGCACCGGACTGGACCATCATCCACACCGGGTTGTCGGCGGGGAAGTTGTCCTCCATGTTCTTGGCGACCTCGGCGGTCGCCTCGGTCCACAGCTCCGTGAGCTCCTTGCGGCGCTCATCGTCGGTGATCAGACCACGGTCGTACTCGCGCTGCAGCTTGTCGGCCTTGCCGTCGTACCGGGCGAGGATCTCGCCCTTCTGCGGCGGCGCGACGACGTCCTCGATGCCGATGGTCAGACCGGACCGGGTGGCCCAGCGGTAACCGGCGTCCTTGAGGGCGTCCAGGGTCGTGGCGACCTGGACCTTCGGGTAGTTCTCGGCGAGGTCGTTGACCAGCGTCGAGACCTGCTTCTTGCCCACCTGGAAGTTGACGTACGGGTAGTCGACCGGAGTGGCCTCGTTGAAGAGGTACCGACCCAGGGTCGTCTCCAGCACGTACACGTCGCCCTGTTCCCAGCCCTCGGGCGGGGTCCAGTCCTTGGGCGCGGGAGCTCCGTCCGCGATCCGCAGGCGGATCTTCGCCTGCAGGTCGAGGTGGCCCAGGTCGAAGGCCATGATGGCCTCCGACGGCGAGCGGAACGCACGGCCCTCGCCCGCGGCGCCGGCCCTCTCCGTCGTCAGGTAGTACAGACCGATGATCATGTCCTGGGTGGGCATGGTCACGGGCTTGCCGTCGGACGGCTTGAGGATGTTGTTGGTGGCCAGCATCAGCAGCCGCGCCTCGGCCTGGGCCTCGGCGGACAGCGGCAGGTGCACGGCCATCTGGTCACCGTCGAAGTCCGCGTTGAACGCGGTGCACACGAGCGGGTGGATCTGGATGGCCTTGCCCTCGACCAGCTGCGGCTCGAAGGCCTGGATGCCCAGGCGGTGCAGCGTCGGGGCACGGTTGAGCAGAACCGGGTGCTCGGTGATGACCTCTTCGAGGACGTCCCAAACGACCGGGCGGGACCGCTCGACCATGCGCTTGGCGCTCTTGATGTTCTGCGCGTGGTTCAGGTCGACCAGACGCTTCATCACGAACGGCTTGAACAGCTCCAGGGCCATCTGCTTGGGCAGACCGCACTGGTGCAGCTTCAGCTGCGGGCCGACGACGATGACCGAACGGCCGGAGTAGTCGACTCGCTTACCGAGCAGGTTCTGACGGAACCGACCCTGCTTACCCTTCAGCATGTCGGACAGCGACTTGAGCGGACGGTTACCGGGACCGGTGACCGGGCGCCCACGGCGGCCGTTGTCGAACAGCGCGTCGACGGCCTCCTGGAGCATCCGCTTCTCGTTGTTGACGATGATCTCGGGCGCGCCCAGGTCCAGAAGCCGCTTGAGTCGGTTGTTCCGGTTGATGACACGGCGGTACAGGTCGTTGAGGTCGGAGGTCGCGAAGCGGCCACCGTCCAGCTGCACCATCGGACGCAGGTCCGGCGGGATGACCGGGATGCAGTCCAGCACCATGCCCATGGGGCTGTTGGTGGTGTTGAGGAACGCCGAGACGACCTTGAGCCGCTTCAGGGCACGGGCCTTCTTCTGACCCTTGCCGGTACGGATGGTCTCCCGGAGCTTCTCGGCCTCCTCGTCCAGCTCGAAGTTGGACAGGCGGTCCTGGATGGCCTGAGCGCCCATGCCACCACGGAAGTACTTCCCGAAGCGGTCCCGCATCTCGCGGTAGAGCATCTCGTCGCCCTCGAGGTCCTGGACCTTGAGGTTCTTGAACCGGTTCCAGACCTCGTCGAGGCGGTCGATCTCACGCTGAGCGCGGTCGCGCAGCTGGCGCATCTCACGCTCGGCGCCCTCGCGCACCTTGCGGCGCGCGTCGCCCTTGGCACCCTGCTCTTCGAGCTCGGCCAGGTCGGTCTCCAGCTTGCGGTGACGCTCCTCCAGGGTGGAGTCGCGACGCTGCTCCAGGTGCTGCTTCTCGACCGAGATCCGAGCCTCTAGCGACTGCAGGTCGCGCTCACGGCCCTCGGTGTCCACCCACGTGACCATGTAGGCGGCGAAGTAGATGATCTTCTCGAGATCCTTCGGCGCCAGGTCCAGCAGGTAGCCCAGGCGAGAGGGCACACCCTTGAAGTACCAGATGTGCGTGACGGGAGCGGCCAGCTCGATGTGGCCCATCCGCTCACGGCGCACCTTGGCGCGGGTCACCTCGACGCCGCAGCGCTCACAGATGATGCCCTTGAAGCGGACACGCTTGTACTTACCGCAGTAGCACTCCCAGTCCCGGGTCGGACCGAAGATCTTCTCGCAGAAGAGTCCGTCCTTCTCGGGCTTGAGGGTCCGGTAGTTGATGGTTTCGGGCTTCTTGACCTCGCCGTGCGACCACTGGCGGATGTCCTCGGCCGTCGCGAGACCGATGCGCAGCTCGTCGAAGAAGTTGACGTCGAGCACTTAATTCGTCCCCTGCTCTCGAAGAATGCGGAAGTTAGACCTCTTCGACACTGCTCGGCTCACGCCTACCCAGGTCGATTCCCAGTTCTTCCGCGGCGCGGAAGACGTCCTCGTCACTGTCCCGCATCTCGATGGACATACCGTCACTGGACAGCACCTCCACGTTCAGACAGAGCGACTGCATCTCCTTGATGAGCACCTTGAAGGACTCAGGGATGCCCGGTTCGGGGATGTTCTCGCCCTTGACGATGGCCTCGTAGACCTTGACGCGGCCCACCACGTCGTCGGACTTGATGGTGAGCAGCTCCTGAAGCGCGTAGGCGGCACCGTAGGCCTCCAGCGCCCAGACCTCCATCTCACCGAAGCGCTGACCACCGAACTGTGCCTTACCACCCAGCGGCTGCTGCGTGATCATGGAGTACGGACCGGTGGAGCGGGCGTGGATCTTGTCGTCCACGAGGTGGTGGAGCTTCAGGATGTACTTGTAACCGACGGAGATCGGCTCGGCGAAGGGTTCGCCGGTGCGGCCGTCGAACAGACGCGCCTTACCGTCGGTGTTGATGAGACGGTTGCCGTCCGCGTTCGGACGGACCGACTTGAGCAGACCGCTGAGCTCGGGGCCCTCCAGGCCGTCGAAGACCGGGGTGGCCACTCGCGAGTTCGGTTCGACCTCCGAGGCGCCGACCGCGTGGAGCGTCTTCTCCCATTCCTCTTCCGTGCCCTCGACGGACCAGCCGTTCTTGGCCAGCCAACCGAGGTGGACCTCAAGGACCTGACCGACGTTCATTCGGCCGGGCACACCGAGCGGGTTGAGGATGATGTCGACGGGAGTGCCGTCCTCCAGGAAGGGCATGTCCTCCTGGGGCAGGATCTTGGCGATGACGCCCTTGTTGCCGTGACGACCGGCGAGCTTGTCACCATCGGTGATCTTGCGCTTCTGGGCGACGTAGACGCGAACCATCTCGTTCACGCCGGGCGCGAGCTCGTCACCGTCCTCGCGGCTGAAGACGCGCACGCCGATGACCTTGCCGGTCTCACCGTGCGGAACCTTCAGGGAGGTGTCGCGGACCTCTCGGGCCTTCTCACCGAAGATCGCGCGCAGCAGGCGCTCCTCCGGGGTCAGCTCGGTCTCACCCTTGGGCGTGACCTTGCCGACGAGGATGTCACCGTCGACGACCTCGGCGCCGATCCGGATGATGCCCCGGTCATCGAGGTCGGCCAGGACCTCCTCGCTGACGTTGGGGATCTCCCGGGTGATCTCCTCCGGGCCCAGCTTGGTGTCACGGGCGTCGACCTCGTGCTCCTCGATGTGGATCGAGGAGAGGACGTCGTCCTGCACCAGACGCTGGGAGAGGATGATGGCGTCCTCGTAGTTGTGCCCCTCCCAGGACATGTACGCCACGAGGAGGTTCTTGCCCAGCGACATCTCGCCCTGGTCCGTGGAGGGACCGTCGGCGAGGACCTGACGCTCCTCGATCCGCTGGCCCTCGTGGACGATGGGGCGCTGGTTGAAGCAGGTGCCCTGGTTGGAGCGCTGGAACTTGCCCATCCGGTACGTCTTGCGCGTGCCGTCGTCGGCCATCACGGTGACGTAGTCGGCGGTGACGTCCTCGACCACACCGGCCTTCTCCGCGAGGAGGACCTCGCCGGCGTCGGTGGCGGCGCGGTACTCCATACCGGTGCCGACGAACGGCGACTCGGCGCGCAGCAGCGGCACGGCCTGGCGCTGCATGTTGGAACCCATGAGCGCGCGGTTGGCGTCGTCGTGCTCCAGGAACGGGATCATGGCGGTGGCCACCGACACCATCTGGCGCGGCGACACGTCCATGTAGTCGACCTCGTCGGTGCTGACCTGCTCGAACTCCCCGCCCTTACGACGGACGAGCACACCGGCCTCGGCGAAGCTCCCATCGGCGTTCAACGGGGTGTTGGCCTGCGCGATGACGCACAGGTCCTCCTCGTCGGCGGTGAGGTAGTAGACCTCGTCGGAGACCTTACCGTCGATGACCTTGCGGTACGGGGTCTCCACGAAGCCGAAGGAGTTCACTCGGCCGTAGGCGGCGAGCGAACCGATCAGACCGATGTTGGGACCCTCAGGGGTCTCGATCGGGCACATGCGGCCGTAGTGGGACGGGTGGACGTCTCGGACCTCGAAGCCCGCGCGCTCACGGGAGAGACCGCCCGGACCCAGCGCCGAGAGGCGACGCTTGTGGGTCAGGCCCGCGAGCGGGTTGGTCTGGTCCATGAACTGGGACAGCTGCGAGGTGCCGAAGAACTCCTTGATGGAGGCCACGACGGGACGGATGTTGATCAGGGTCTGCGGCGTGATCGCCTCGACGTCCTGGGTGGTCATCCGCTCGCGGACGACGCGCTCCATACGGGCCAGGCCCAGGCGGACCTGGTTCTGGATGAGCTCGCCGACGGTGCGCAGGCGACGGTTGCCGAAGTGGTCGATGTCGTCGGTCTCGATCGGACGGAGGCCGAGGACGGTCTCCTTCTCGACCTCACCCGCGTGCAGGCGGACGAGGTAGTCGATCGTGGAGACGATGTCCTCTTCGGTGAGGGTCCCCTGCGTGAACTCGGTGTCCAGGCCGAGCTTCTTGTTGATCTTGTAACGACCGACCTTGGCCAGGTCGTAGCGCTTGGGGTTGAAGTACAGGTTCTCCAGCAGCGCCTGAGCCGACTCCTTCGTGGGCGGCTCTCCCGGGCGCAGCTTGCGGTAGATGTCCAGCAGCGCGTCGTCGGTACCCGCGGTGGGGTCCTTCTCCAGGGTGTTGCGGATCGACTCGTACTGGCCGAAACGCTCCAGGATCTGGTCGGTGGTCCAGCCGAGGGCCTTGAGCAGGACGGTGACGCCCTGCTTGCGCTTACGGTCGATGCGAACACCGACGAAGTCGCGCTTGTCGACCTCGAACTCCAGCCAGGCACCACGGGACGGGATGACCTTGCACCCGAACAGGTCCTTGTCGGAGGTCTTGTCGACGGAGGTGTCGAAGTAGACACCCGGGGACCGAACCAGCTGGGACACGACGACGCGCTCGGTGCCGTTGATGATGAAGGTGCCCTTGACGGTCATGAGCGGGAAGTCGCCCATGAACACCGTCTGGCTCTTGATCTCACCGGTGTCGTTGTTGATGAACTCCGCCGTGACGAACATCGGGGCGGAGTAGGTCATGTCCTTGTCCTTGCACTCCTCTTCGGAGTACTTGGGCGGTTCGAACCGGTGGTCACGGAACGAAAGGGACATCGTGCCCGAGAAGTCCTCGATCGGGCTGATCTCCTCGAAGATCTCTTCGAGACCGGACTGCTCCGAAACGTCCTTGCGGCCGGCGGCGCGGGCCGTCTCGCCCCGCGTCTTCCACGTGTCGTTGCCCAGCAGCCAGTCGAACGACTCGGTCTGCAGGGCCAGAAGATTGGGAACCTCAAGGGGTTCCTGGATACGGGCGAAAGAAACGCGGTGCGGACCAAGGGCGTTAGCGGAGGCGTTGCGCGAGGCTGCCAACAGGGGTCCTTCCGAAGGCTTGTGGCGGTTGAAGCGCGCACGCCAGACGATCCGTCACGAGAAGGACCGCCGCAACGCGGTTGAGACGGTCACTTCGAGCGGGAGCGGGCATTGTCGGAGCTTCCGGAGTAACAAACGGAAACGACGAAAAGCCGTTCACCGACACAGGGATCACCAAAGGGCAGCGCAAAAGAGCAGTGTAGCCGAACACTACACCGCTGTCCACTCACGGTCCACGGCGCCACTCACGACACCGGCAGGATCACCCCTGGAGGGCGATCCGTCAAGCCCGGTGGCCGCCGAACGCCACCGCACACGCCCCCGGGGGAAAGGCCCTGGACCATCAGGGTGAAACAGCGCGCCTGCCCTGGCCCCACGGGGGATTGTGAGCCAACGGACACCCGGAAGGATTCCCTCGCCCAAGGCGGGTAAACACTCCCCAACGGGTCCGTCAGGATTCCCGGGACGGGAGATTATCGCGTCCGAGGGACAGTTCGCACACGCGTACCCCTCCGTTCCCGGTTTCCCCTGGTCCGAGGGCCCGGGGACCGCAACAGCTTCGCACACCGAAGTCCCGTGTCCTGGCACGGACACGGCCGCGCCACGACAAAGGGGACGTTCGTTCCCGCTCGACCCGCGTACCGGCCACCCATGGGCCCGGGCCCTTCGACCCCGACCCGAGGATGGACACGGACACGAAAAAACGGCCGCCCCTCCCCGAAGGGAGGAACGGCCGCTCAGCGTAGACCAGCGGGCGTCTGAGGCCCGCGAGGGACTACTTGAGGGTGACGGTGGCGCCGGCGCCCTCAAGGGCCTCCTTGGCCTTGTCGGCGTTCTCCTTGCTGGCAGCCTCCAGCACGGCCTTCGGAGCGTTGTCGACCAGGTCCTTGGCTTCCTTCAGGCCCAGGCTCGTGAGGCCGCGGACCTCCTTGATGACCTGGATCTTCTTGTCGCCGGCGGACTCGAGGACGACGTCGAACTCGGTCTGCTCCTCGGCGGCCTCTTCGGCACCGGCGCCACCGGGGGCGGCGACGGCGACGGCGGCCGGGGCGGCGGCGGTGACGTCGAACTTGTCCTCGAACAGCTTCACGAACTCGGAGAGCTCGAGAAGGGTCATCTCCTCGAACGCGGCAAGCAGGTCATCGTTGCTGAGCTTCGCCATGATGCGATCTCTCTTTCTCTCATGACACGCGCGCCAACGGCACAGCGTGCGAGCCAATGGCCGGGCGCCGTCGGCACCCGCCGTGGTTCAAAAGGTTTAAGCGGCTTCCTCGGTGCGCTTGTCCGCCAGAGCCTGCGCGAGACGCACAGTCTTGGAGGGCAGCGCCTGGAAGACGGCGGCGGCCTGGCCCTGCTTGGCCTTGAGCGCACCGGCCAGCTTCGAGAGGAGAACCTCTCGGGACTCCAGATCGGCCAGCTTGGTGACCTGCTCGGCGTTCATCGACTTGCCGTCGACGACAGCGCCCTTGATCACCAGGGGCGAGTTCGCCTTCGCGAAGTCACGCAGACCCTTGGCGGCCTCGACGACGTCCCCGTGGACGAAGGCGATGGCGGACGGGCCTTCGAGCAGATCGGAGATCTGCTCGTCGACGCCGGCCTCCTTGACCGCGATCTTGGTCAGCGTGTTCTTGACGATGCGAAAACGCGTGCTCTGACCGAGGCTGTGGCGCAGTGCGGAAACCTGCGCGACAGTGAGCCCCCGGTATTCGGTCAGCACTGCGGCGTTCGACTCGCGGAGCTCGTCCGCGAGTTCGGCGACCGCGGCTGCCTTGTCCGGCCTCGCCATGGGACTCCTTCCAACAGTGAACGCTGGTTTTATCCCAAGGACTTCCACGATCGGCGTCAGCACGAGAAAAGCCCCGAACGCAAGGCGCACGGGGCATGTCCGCGTTCTTCCGCCCGTGTGCTCGGCACACGGGACCCGGAACGGGAAAGCTCTGGTGACACCTGCGCGGGCGCCCATCGAGGTGGGTCCTTAGGTCACCCGAGCGGGTGACGACCAGCGGTCTTCGGCAAGACCCAATGCTAACCGACGAATGGGAGTGCTCGACCATCGTTCCCACGCGGAAAGGATGTGATCGCCGGCACCCTCATCACCGTTCGGTGATGATCACGCACCCAACAGGAGAAATGTCCGAAGACACTGGGATCATGAGGCCAACTGGGCGTCCGCACTCATCGAGCGTGCCCACTCCCCCATAGCGAAAGTGATTCTTTCCCATGACGCGCACCCCGGCCCTGCTCTCCGCTGGAGCCTTCTCCCTCGTCCTGATGCTCACGGCATGTGGCAACGACCCCGCAGAGGAGGAGACCACGGTCTCCACCGAGAAGCAGGAGGAGGAAGGCGGCGGGTCCCCCAAGGATCTCCTGGCCCAGGTCTTCGACAGCACCACCGAGATCACCAACTACACCCTCGACATCGACATGACGGCGCCCGACGTGGAGATGGGAATCCTCTACGAGGTGATGAACGATCCGGTGGCCACGCAGGCCACCATGTCCATGCCTCTCATGGGCGAGATGATGTTCGAGCTGATGTCCATGGGCGGTGAACTGCCGGACGGGGTGACCGCCGAAGACCTGAGCACCTACATCGTCATCTTCGAGGAGGGCTCGGACCCCTTGGTCGCCGACACGTACGGTCTCCAAGGGGATGCCCCTTGGATCCGCGGGGACGCGTCCACCATGGAACAGAACCCGAGCGACGCCTTCGACATCGAATCCCTGCCCGACCTCGTCGCCGCGTTCGCCACGCTCGACCAGATCGAGGAGACCGGAACCGAGGAGGTCGGCGGGATCGAGACCACCGTGCTCCAAGGCAGCATGACCGAAGAGGAGATCAACGCCCTCGACGCCGAGCAGAAGCTCGCGGTCATCGAACTCCTCGGCTCGGTCAGCGGCACACTGGACGTCTCCTTGGCGGTCAGCGATGACGGCTTCCCGATGCGCATCGACTTCTCCGACGACCAGGCCGACGTCACGATGGAGTTCTCCGAGATCGGGTCGACCTCCTTCGAGATTCCCGCCGAGGAGCAGATCGGCTGATCCACTCCCCCACCAAGACACGGAACGGCCCCCGTCTCCCGAAGGAGCGGGGGCCGTTCTCATGCTTCACACAAGGCCCGGGAAGGCTTTAGGCGTCGAGCGGGATGCTCGGGCCCATCGTGGTGGAGACCACGGCCTTCTTGATGTAGCGGCCCTTGGCTGCGGACGGCTTGAGGCGGTTCACCTCATCGATCGCGGCCTGGTAGTTCTCGAGCAGCTTGGGCTCGTCGAACGAGGTCTTGCCGATGATGAAGTGCAGGTTCCCGTGGCGGTCCACGCGGAACTCGATCTTGCCGCCCTTGATGTCGGTCACGGCCTTGGCCACGTCCGGGGTGACGGTGCCCGTCTTCGGGTTGGGCATGAGGCCACGGGGGCCCAGGACACGGCCGAGACGACCGACCTTGCCCATGAGGTCCGGGGTGGCCACGACGGCGTCGAAGTCGAGGAAGCCGTTCTGGACCTTCTGGACGAGCTCGTCGTCGCCGACGATGTCGGCGCCGGCGGCCCGAGCCTGCTCGGCACGCTCACCGGTCGCGAAGACCAGGACCCGAGCGGTCTTGCCGGTGCCGTTCGGCAGGTTCACGGTGCCGCGGACCATCTGGTCGGCCTTGCGCGGGTCGACGCCCAGGCGCAGGGCCACCTCGACGGTGGCGTCGAACTTGATGTTGCTGGTCTCCTTGGCCAGCTTCACGGCCTCGGCGGGGCTGTAAAGCCGGTCGCGGTCCACCAGGTTGGCGGCTTTGCGGTGGTTCTTGCTGCGCTTCACTCTGTTCTCCTACGGGAACGTGTGGTCCTTGGGCCGGCGCATGGCCCTGCCACTGTGGTTCTTGCCGTCGAGCAACCCCTGGTCGGGAGCTACTTGACCTCGATGCCCATGGAACGGGCGGTACCGGTGACGATCTTGGTCGCGGCCTCGATGTCGTCGGTGTTGAGGTCGGGCAGCTTGGTCTGCGCGATCTCACGGACCTGGTCGGCGGTGATGGAACCGCTGGTGCTGCGGCCCGGCTCACCGGACGCCTTGTCCATTCCGGCGGCCTTCAGGATCAGCTTGGGCGCCGGAGGCGTCTTGGTGACGAAGCTGAAGGAACGGTCCTCGTAGATGGAGATCTCTACGGGGATGACGTTGCCGCGCTGGGCCTCCGTAGCAGCGTTGTACTGCTTGCAGAAGTCCATGATGTTGACGCCGTGCGGACCGAGAGCGGTACCGACGGGGGGCGCCGGGGTCGCCTGACCGGCGGGCAGCTGCACCTTGACGAGTGCGGCGAGTTTCTTCTTCGGAGGCATATCGGGTCCTTTGCCTGATCTGCGTTGTGTACCGGCCCCTGCCTCCCTGACGGCACGTTCGGGCCGAAGGGCCACGTTCGTGCCGCTGCCGAAGGAGGCTTCCCCGCGCGAGGCGGGGGCCACGGCCCGTCGGGACCGGAAGGGCCGGGCGCGTGTTCGTCGGGCCGCTGGGCCTGCTGTGACACGCGACGGTGGGTCCGCCCTCGTCGAGGGTGGACCCACCAAGTCTACGTCGCCCGGACAGTGCTCCGGGCTGGTCGTGGAATGTACCCCACGACGTCAGATCTTGGCGACCTGGTTGAAGGAGAGTTCCACCGGGGTCTCACGACCGAAGATCGACACGAGCACCTTGAGCTTCTGGGTGTCGCCGTTGATCTCGCTGACGGTGGCGGGCAGGGTCGCGAACGGACCCTCCATGACGGTGACGGATTCTCCGACCTCGTAGGCGACGTCGGAGCGGGCCTCGCCGCCCGCGGTCTTGGCCTGCGGGGAGGATTCCGGCTCCACCTCCGGCTCGGGGGCCAGGAGCTTGGCGACCTCGGTCAGGCTCAGCGGGGCGGGCTTGTTGGACAGGCCCACGAAACCGGTGACGCCCGGGGTGTTGCGAATGGCCGACCAGGACTCGTCGGTCAGGTCCATGCGGACGAGCACGTAGCCGGGCAGGACCTTCTCGGTGACCTGCTGGCGCTTGCCGCTCTTGACCTCGGTGACCTCGTGCTCGGGCACCTCGACCTGGAAGATGTACTCCTCCATGTTGAGGGACTGGGTACGGCTCTCGACGTTCGCCTTGACGCGCTTCTCGTAGCCGGCGTAGGTGTGCACGACGTACCAGTCGCCGGGCAGCAGGACGAGTTCGTTCTTGAACTCCTCGACGGGGTCGAGGCGGGGCAACTCGGGCTCGGCTTCGGCCTCTTCGGCACTCTCGTCGGCTTCAGCGACCTCATCGGCCTCATCGGCGAACCCCGGGACGTCGCCATCGGCGTCCTGGGTCGGCTCGCCCGCCAGGCCGGTCTCTTCCGCCGACGACTGATCCGGCTCCTCTTCGGGGAAGTCGTCAGAGGTCAGTGGGGACTCGGACACGGCTGCTCTTTCTCTCGTCGGATTCGCTAGTGCGTGCGACGCACACCGAACAGGCCGTGCGTCGAACCCAGTTCTGCCAGCTTACGGTCTCTCAGGGCGACGCGGGACCAACGCGCGGACGAGGAAGGGCTTCCAGGGCGGAGTTGACGCGCCCTTGTCCCTGTGAGGATGGGTCGTGCCTTAGACGCTGGGCCGACCGAAGGTGCTGTAGAGCCAGGTGACGGCCTCACCGAAGGCGAAGTCGAGAAGGGAGACGTAGGCCAGGACCAACACGACGAACACCAGAACGACGATGGTGTAAGTGGTCAGTTCCTTGCGCGTGGGCCAGCGGACCTTGCGCAGCTCGTCGACGACCTGCTTGGTGAACGTCACCGGACCGGTACGACGCTTGGGCTCCTTCTCGGGCTTGGCGTCGGCGTCAGTCTGAGTCACCTGGGGTCCTTAGAGTCGCGGGCTGCTTGATTCCCCTGTAGTTCCGTTGCCCTCGCGGCGGGGTGACGACCGTGGTCGCCACCCCGATCCGCGCTCGGACTTGCAGGGCAGGAGGGACTCGAACCCCCAACCGCCGGTTTTGGAGACCGGTGCTCTGCCAATTGAGCCACTGCCCTTAGCGGAAACTGCGTTGCCCACCATAGCCGGTCCTGAGAGTCGTCGCACAACCTCGAAGGTGTGACGCCTGCGTAACGAACCGGCCGACGCGAACGAGTGTACGCCTATCCGAGGCCCACGACCAAACCGGTTCCGCCGGTCCGGACACCCGAGGTGACCTTCCCCGCCCGAGGAAGTGACCTTCCCCCCGACGTCGTGGATGAGCGCATGACACCATGGGAACATGACTGATCGACCCCGTGTCTCTGCACGTATCAGCGCCATTTCCGAGTCCGCCACCCTCGCGGTGGACGCCAAGGCCAAGGCCATGAAGGCCGATGGCCGACCCGTCATCGGATTCGGCGCGGGGGAACCGGACTTCCCGACCCCCGACTACATCGTGGAAGCCGCGGTGGCCGCCGCCCGCGAGCCCCGCTTCCACCGCTACACCCCGGCCGGTGGCCTCCCCGAGCTGAAGAAGGCCATCGCCGAGAAGACCGAGCGCGACTCCGGCTACAAGGTCGATCCGGCCCAGATCCTGGTCACCAACGGTGGCAAGCAGGCCATCTACGAGGCCTTCGCCGCCCTGCTGGACCCGGGCGACGAGGTCATCGTGATCGCCCCGTACTGGACGACCTACCCGGAGTCGATCAAGCTCGCGGGCGGTGTGCCCGTCTACGTCGTCACCGACGAGAGCACCGGCTACCTGGCCTCGATCGAACAGTTGGAGGCGGCCCGCACCGACCGCACCAAGGTGCTGGTGTTCGTGTCCCCGTCCAACCCGACCGGCGCCGTCTACCCGCGCGAGCAGGTCCGCGCCATCGGCCGGTGGGCGAACGAGCAGGGCCTGTGGGTGCTGACCGACGAGATCTACGAGCACCTGGTCTACGGTGACGCCGAGTTCTCGTCGCTGCCCGTCGAGGTCCCCGAGATCGCCGACCGCACCATCATCGTCAACGGGGTCGCCAAGACGTACGCGATGACCGGCTGGCGCGTGGGGTGGATCATCGGTCCCAAGGACGTGGTCAAGGCCGCGAGCAACCTGCAGTCGCACGCCACCTCCAACGTCGCGAACGTGTCGCAGGCCGCCGCCGTGGCCGCCCTCTCCGGCGACCTGACCGCCGTCGACGAGATGCGGAAGGCGTTCGACCGTCGTCGCCGGACCATCGTGCGGATGCTCAACGAGATCGACGGCGTGGTCTGCCCGGAACCCGAGGGCGCGTTCTACGCGTACCCGTCGGTGAAGGGCGTGCTCGGCAAGAAGATCCGCGGCAGGGCCCCGAAGACCTCCACCGAGCTGGCCGAGCTCATCCTGGAGGAGGCCGAGGTCGCGGTGGTCCCGGGTGAGGCCTTCGGCACCCCCGGCTACCTGCGTCTGTCGTACGCGCTCAGCGACGAGGACCTCGTCGAGGGCGTGACCCGCGTGCAGAACCTGCTGGCCGAGGCCGAGTAGCGAACGCGGATGTGACGAGGGAGCCCCGGACCGGGTGGTCCGGGGCTCCCTCGTGTGCGGGGCGGGTCGCGCGGTTGTCGCCGTTCCCGGTGCGCGCGGTGTGATTCATACGGCAGGCTTGGGACATGGAGACACCGACCAGCGCCCGCCGGTTGGACCGGCTGCCCAAGGCCCACCTGCACCTGCACTTCACCGGGTCCATGCGCCACGACACACTCGTGGAGATGGCCGAGCGGCGGGGCGTGCACCTGCCCCAGGCCCTGGCCGAGGAGTGGCCGCCCAAACTGCGGGCCACAGACGAACGCGGCTGGTTCCGCTTCCAGCGCCTGTACGACATCGCCCGTTCGGTCCTACAGCGGCCAGAGGACATGTACCGCCTGTTGCTCGAAGCCGCCGAGGACGAACGGGAGGCCGGTTCGGGCTGGCTGGAGATCCAGGTCGACCCCAGCGGCTACGCTTCCCGCTTCGACGGGCTCACCGCCACCCTGGAACTCATCCTGGACGCGGCCCGCGTCGCCTCGGAGGCCACCGGTGTGGGCATCGGGATCATGGTGGCGGCCAACCGCACCCGGCATCCGTTGGACGCCCGTGCCCTGGCCCGGCTCGCTCGCCAGTACGCGGGCAGGGGCGTGGTCTCGTTCGGGCTCAACAACGACGAGCGCCGCGGTCGCGCGCGCGACTTCGAGGCCGCCTTCCGGATCGCCAAGCGCGCCGGCCTGCTGTCGGCCCCGCACGGTGGCGAGCTGAACGGCCCGCTCAGCGTGCGCGAGTGCCTGGACGAGCTGGACGCCGACCGCATCGGCCACGGGGTCCGGGCCATCGAAGACCCGTATCTGGTGGAGCGGATCGCCACCCAGGAGGTCACCCTGGAGGTGTGCCCGACCTCCAACGTGGGTCTGGGCGTGGTGGAGAAGGTGGACCACCTGCCGCTGCGCAGGCTCTACGACGCGGGGGTGCCGATCGCCCTGGGCACCGACGACCCCCTGTTGTTCGGCCCCCGTCTACTGGAGCAGTACCGGATCGCCCGCGAGGTGTTCGGGTTCGGCGACCCCGAGCTCGCCGATCTGGCCCGCATGTCGATCCGTGGTTCGGGCGCCCCGGACTCGTTGAAGAAGGAGATGCTCTCGGGCGTGGACGACTGGCTGGCGGCTCCGCCCGCCGTTTAGCTCCCCTGGTTCCTCCGCCGGCGCTTGGGCCCATGGCCGGGGTCAGGCGAGGAGGGCCCAAGCGCCCTGGGCGAGCATGGCGGCGCCGGCGACGAAGAACAGCACCGCGGCGCCGATCCTGATCGCCCTCTCGGGCAGCTTCTTGCCGAGGACGGCGCCGATGGCGATCGCGATCCCGTCGGCGGCGACCATGCCGACCGTGGAGCCGATCCACACCGGGAGCCAGTGGTGCTGGGTGCCGACGGTGATGGTGGCGAGCATGGTCTTGTCCCCGAGTTCGGCGACGAAGAAGATCAGGGCCACGGTCATGAAGGCGGAGCGGATCCGGCGGGAGGCGGCGCGTTCCTCGTCCTTGGCGGTCATCTCGTCGCCGCGCAGGGTCCACAGACCGAAGAAGAGGAAGGCCAGACCGGCGGCGAGGGTGAGCCAGTCGGTGGGCAGGGTCGCACCGAGGACCTCCGCGATGAAGACGCTGCCCAGGTGGACCACGGCGGTGGCGGCGGTGATGCCGAGGATGACCGTGAGGACGCGGTGGCGCGAGGCCAGGGACATCGCGACCAACTGGGTCTTGTCACCCATTTCCGCGATGAAGATGGCCACCGTGCTGAAACCGAGAGCGGCGAGAAAAGCCGACATGCTACTCCAACTGTCCTGGTTGGGCAGAAGGAGGCGGAGAACGCCCCTTCAACCCGGTCGATTCCTACCGGGTCAAAGGTCTCGTCCGCCCGCCTGAGCTGGGCTCACGCGGCCGGGACGGAAGGTCCAGTATGTCGACCGCGCGCATTGGGGACTACTCCCCTTCGACACGGCCGACATTACCAGCGGCTTTTTTTATCGGCAATTCGTTGATTCAGCGAATTGTTCAATTCGGCGAGGTGGAAAAGTGAGTTGGGAACGCCCAACTCCTTTCTTCGGAGCGTCGCTCCAGGCCGTATCGGGCGCGGTGCCGGACCTACAGGCTCACACCGACCATGACCGGCTCGTTGACCAGGCGCACCCCGAAGGCGGCCTCGACCCCGGCGCGCACCTCGCGGGCCAGGTCGAGCAGGTCGGCCGTGCTCGCACCACCGGGGTTGGTCAGGGCGAGGGTGTGCTTGCCGGAGATCCGCGCGGGACCGTCGCCGTAGCCCTTGGTGAATCCGGCCCGGTCGATCAGCCAGGCGGCGGAGAGCTTCACGTTGCCCTCGTCGTCGGGGTGCCCGGGGATCTCGGCGTCCGATCCCAGGCGTTCGAGGGCGCGCTCACGGAAGGCCGCGTACCGTTCCGGCGACAGGATCGGGTTGGTGAAGAACGAACCGGCGCTGCGGGTGTCCGGGTCGGCCGGGTCCAGCACCATGCCCTTGCCCCGACGCAGACCCAGGACGACCTCCCTGGCCTTCTCCAGCGGCACCCGCTCCCCCGCTTCGACGCCCATGGTGCGGGCGACCTCGGCGTAGCGCACGGGACGGCTGAGCGGTGCGCGACGCAGTTCGAAGACCACCTCGCACACCACGTAGCGGTCGTGGCCCTTGAAGGAACTGTCCCGGTAGGTGAACCCGCAGTCGGCGTTGGACATGGTCACCAGGTCACCGGTGGCGCGGTCCAGGACCAGCACCTCACGGATGGTCTGGCCGACGTCCTGGCCGTAGGCGCCGACGTTCTGGATGGGGGTGGAGCCGACCCGACCGGGGATGCCGGAGAGGAACTCGATGCCGTTGAGGCCCTCGGCGACGGCCCGTTCGACCAGGGGGTCCCAGTCCACGCCCGCGTCCGCGCGCAGCAGGACGACGGTCTCACCGGTCTCCGGGTCGGTCCCGGCCTCGGTCAGGGTGACCCCCTGGGAGGCGACCAGGATCACGGTTCCGGGGAAGCCGTCGTCGGCGATCACCAGGTTACTGCCGCCGCCCAGGACGAGCACCCGTTCACCGGCCCGCTCCGCGTCGGTGACCAGGCGGACCAGTTCGTCGGTCGTGGCTGCGGGGTGAAAGGCCTTGGCTGGACCACCCAGACCGAGCGTGGTGTGGTCGGCGAGCATCGTGGACACGGGCGTGGTACCTCTTCGTTCTCTGGAGGGTCAGGCGAGACGGACGACGGCGGTGGCCTTGGCGAGGACCTTGGCGCCACCGGACCGGGCGGTCAGCGCAACGGTGACGGTTCCGTCGTCGTTCTTGGACTTGACCTTGCCGCCGACGGTGATCTCGGCGCCGTCATCGTCGTCGGGGACGACCACGGGCGCGGAGAAGCGTACCGAGTAGTCGACGACGCCGCCGGGGTCCCCCGCCCAGTCGGTGATGACCCGACCGGCCTCGGCCATGGTGAACATGCCGTGCGCGATCACGTCGGGCAGGCCGACGGACTTGGCGAAGCGTTCGTTCCAGTGAATGAGGTTGAAGTCACCGGAGGCACCGGCGTAGCGGACCAGGTCCAGGCGGCGGACCGGGAAGGTCCGCTCCGGCAGCAGCGCGCCGGTCTCGACCTCGTCGTACTTGAGCCTGCTCATCCTCGTATCCCCGCTTCCTAGGATCCCCGGACGACGAGCATCATGCCCGCCGTCACCACGTGTTCGCCGTCGGCCGCCGTGGCCACCGTCTCCAGGGTGAGCAGCTCGTTGCCGCCCAGGGCCTTGATGTCGGTGATGCGGGTGACGGTGTTCAGGACGTCACCGGCGTACAGCGGGCGCTCGTAGTGGAAGCTCTGGTCGCCGTGGACGACCCGGGAGAAATCGACGCCCAGGTCGGGGTCGGCGATGGCCAGCGCGGAACCGGCCATGCCCAGGATCACCGGGAAGGTGGGCGGGGCGATGACGTCGGGGTGGCCCATGGCCTTCGCGGACTCGCGGTCCAGGTAGACCGGGTTGAGGTCGTTGATGGCCTCGGCGAACTCGCGGATCTTGCCGCGGGTCACCTCGTAGGTCTCGGGGGCGGGGTACTCCCGGCCGAGGTAGTCAGGGTTGATCGCCACGCTCTGCCTCTCGGATGTGGAAACGTCGGGGCTCGGCCGCCGTCGCGGAGAGGACCCCTGGACAACGAACAGCCCGGTGAGCGATTGGCTCACCGGGCTGGAGTCTACGAGAAGCTGTCGTTCCCTGCCTGGGACGACGACCCTCTTGCGGGACCTAGCGGGTCTCGCGGTGGTCGTTGTGCTTGCGGCAGTTCGGGCAGAACTTCTTGATCGTCAGACGGTCGGGGGTGTTCCGACGGTTCTTGCGCGTGATGTAGTTCCGGTGATTGCACTCCTGGCAGGCCAGGGTGATCTTCGGCCTCACGTCTGTGGCAGCCACTTCGGAGTGCCTTTCTCGCTGGAGACATTACCTTGACGCAGTGAAAAACTGCTGAGACCCACGACGACCCCTGAGTTTGACGCTCAGGGGTCAGTGGGTTGGTAGCGGGGGCCGGACTTGAACCGACGACACAGCGATTATGAGCCGCTTGCTCTACCGACTGAGCTACCCCGCCCCGATCAGACAACAGAGACATCCTATCGTGGATGTCTCCTGTTTCGGCCGGCGAAGTTCCACCGGCCGCCCACCTGAGTGGACCGGAACCTCATCAAGTGGTGGAGCCCCTTTACGGAATCGAACCGTAGACCTTCTCCTTACCATGGAGACGCTCTGCCGACTGAGCTAAAGGGGCACGCTGTGGGACTTTCTCTCGTCCGCCCCGGGGGTGTTGCCCCCTTGCGCTGGTCATGACTATACAGGGATTGAGGGGTGGTCTGCCAAATCGAAGGCCCGGGACCCCTCCCCTCGGCTTGCCCGAGGCCGCACCTGGATCACGTAACCCCTGGTCAGATCAGGTTTCTCGGGTTTCCCGAGAGCCTGTTCCAAGCCTCGAAAAACGGCCCGAATGTGACGCCGTGCACGCGCGCGAGGGGCCCCGGCGCCCCTCAGGCACCGTTCTCGGCAAGCCAGACGTTGGACATGGCGTCGCGGTTGATCGTGCGGATGTCCGCGGCCAGCCCCAGTCGGCGCAGTGCGTCCGACAATCGGGTGTCGTGGGTGAAGACGATGAGCTGCCGGTGTCGGCCCACCTCGGCCAGAACGGAGGCGAGCCCCTCCACGGTCTCGGTGTCCATGGCCTGGACCGGGTCGTCCAGCAGCAGGAACCCGAACGGGTTGCCCTCGACGAGGGTGCGCGGCAGGCAGATGGACAGCGCCAGTGCCTGGAACTCGCCCTGGCTGAGCAGCCCGGGCGCGCTGGTCTGGTCCTCCACCCCGTCGACGGACACGTCCACCTCGACCCTGCGACGGGCCCCACGGCCGATGAGCCGCATGCCCTGCAGGTCGATGTGGCGTTCCTGGCGCAACCGGAACCAGACCTGTTCGGCCTGGGCCGCGACCGGACCGAGCCGTTCGGCGCGCACCGTCCGGGCGTACTCGGTGAGCTGTCCGAGCGCGGCCTCCGCGTACGAGAGGGACTCGCTCGCCTTGATGGCGTCCTGGGCGTCGTCCAACCATGCGGAGAGCCGTTCGGCGAGGTCCGACCACCCGTCGGTGGGGTCCTCCAGGCGTTCGGACGCGTCCCGGCGCGCGCTGACCGCCGCCGCGCGGAGCCTGCGGCCCACGTCCTCGATGTGATCGGCGAGTTCGGCGAGGTCCTCGATGTCGGAACCGGACTCCCACAGCGACCACAGCTGACCGAGTTCGCTCTCCGGAGGGAGCCATCCGGGCATCGGGGAGAGCAGGAACCGGGCCTGGTCGCGGGCGACGTCGGCGCGTTCGTAGGCGGCCGAGGTGATCGCGGCCTGGGGGCGTAGCGCGCGCAGTTGGGCGTTGGCGCGCCGCACCCAGTCGGCCCCCAGCGCCCCGGTGGTGGCACAGGTGGGGCAGGTGGTCTCGGTGGGATGGCGCTTGTGGTGTTCCAACGCCTGTTCGAGGAGCTCGACCACCCCGTGGGCGTGGTCGCCCTTGGTACCGGCCGCCATGGCCAGTTCCATGGAGGCGCCCCGCAGCTCGTTGACGACGTCGCTCATGATGGCGCGTTCGGGGACGCTGAGCCGGCGCAGCCTGCGCATGACGACGTGTTGGGACGGGTCGCTGGGACCGTCGTCGGCGGCCAGTCGACGCAGGGCGTCCAGGTCCATGTCGGGCGCGGAGAGCAGCCGTACGCTCTGGGCCGCCCGAGGGTCGGCGGAGGCGCCGAGCGCCTCCAGGAGCGGCCTCAGGGCGCGCGAGGGATGGTCTCGGCGGCGGACGAGGCCGTCGCAGACCTTGGCGAGGCGACGCTCCGCCTCCGCGAGCCCGGTGATGCCCAGGAGCGCGGTGAGGGTGTCGTAGAGCTCGGCGGCGCGACCGGTGACGGTACGGCCGAGTTCGTCGTAGGACAGGAAGGGCCGGTAGCGGACCAGGTTCTCGCCCCAGTCGAGGGTGCGCAGCGGCGACACCTCGCCGTTGGGGTGCACGACCTCGCCGCGTGCGGAGCGAACGCTCTCACCGGTCCAGCGGCGACTGATCCGGGTGGGTCCGTGGTCCCCCGCGATGTGGATGTCGACGCTGGCCTCTGTGCGCTCGTCGTAGTGCAGGTTGCGCCAACCGTCTCGCCATCCCGTGGGCATGGCGTCCCAACGGGGGTTGCGACCGGTCAGGGCGGCTTCGGCGGCCTCGGCGAAGCTGGACTTGCCGGACCCGTTGCGGCCGACGATCACGGTGAGTCCGGGGCCGGCCGGGAAGGTGAGTTCGGCCGGGCGACCGATGCCGCGGAAACCCTGGACCCGGATGCCGGTGAGGTAGGCGCGACGCATCGAACCGGGCGGCGGACCGCTCGGGGGCTCGGGAACGGCCTCGGGGAAGTGCTCGCCCCGCAGGAGGGCCTCCAGGGCGTCCTCGCCCCACAGGGCGGCGTTGACCCAGGATCGGACCCGTGAGGGCACCCCGGAGCGCGCCAACGCCTCCAGGAGTCCCTTCGTGGTGGGGTCGTCGGCCCCGGGGGCGACCCCCCGGCCGTCCGGTCCTCCGTTCGCGCCCGCCTCGGGTCCCCGAGTCACCTTCGCCACCCCGCTCCGTTTCAGAACCTGCGTCAGCAGACTAGGGCAGGAAAGGATCAAGCCCGCTGGTGATGCCTACAACACGAGGCGTGGATCACACCCCCACCAGTTTCCTCCGGCTGCCGTCCCAGGTGAAGTGCAGGGTCGCGATTCCGGGCACGTTGGGGTCGCGCAGGCATTCGTAGATGTTGAGGCTGGGCACGCTCGCGAAGCAGCCCCAGACCCGTTCGGAGGTCAGCACGAAGTCGAGGTCGAGTTCGACCAAGAGACCGAGGAGCCTGCCGTGGGTGGGTTCGTCGACCTTGGCGAAGGCGTCGTCCAACAGGATCAGGCGAGGCGCCCAGGGCGCCCGGACCGCGAGGGCGTCGAAGTGGGCGGCCGCCCCCGCGAACAGCACCAGGTAGGCGACCACGCGCTGTTCGCCCTGGCTGAGGGCGGTGCGGTGGCCCAGACGGCGTTCGTCACCCGCGGAGTCGGTGACGTACACGGTGAACGTGAACCAGGACCGGTAGTCCAGGGCCGCGCGCAGTTGGGCACCGCCCGTGGCGGTCGGGTCGAGTCGACGGATCGCCTCGATGCAGCGGCGCAGCGCGTCGCGTAGACGGGTGGTCTGGACGCGGGTGCGTTCCTCCGGCGGTGTGGCCAGCAGGGGAACGACCGCCTCGACGTCGGCGCCCGCGTCGGGGGCCAGGCTCCAGTCCAGCCGCACGCCGAGACCGGCGGAGGTGGTGACGTCCTTGAGGACGTCGTTCATGGTGGTGATGAGGGCGCGGGCCTCGTCGATCTGGTGGGACAGGTGTCCGGCGAGCTCCCCGAGCAGGTGGCGTTCGAAGGCCTCCTCCTCCGCGATGGCGACGGCCTCCTCGGCCTTGGTCACGGACGCCGCGACGTGTTCGGCGTAGGCGGTGACGTCGTGGGCCCCGTCCTCGTCATGGACGGTGAGGCGTTTGACACCCCGGGGTTCGGTGAGTTCGGTGCGGGTCTGCGCCCGGCCGACGGAGGTGAGGAGACGCTGTAGGTCCTCACGGCTGCCGAGGATGGCGCTGTCGTCGACCTCGGTGACGTCGGTCTGCGCGGCCAGGCCGGTCTCCAGCCGTTCGACGAAGTCGGCGAGGAGGTCCAGGCGGGTGTCGGGGCCGACGGGTTCGGTGTCGGCTCCGGTCTCCAGGGCGGCCAGGTAGCGGGTCAGCGGGCCGTCGTCGGCGGCGCTGTCCTCCAGCCCGGCGGCGCGCAGCAGGACGGCGTCGGGACGGGTGTCCTCGGTCCCCTTGACCGCCTTGGCCGCGGGGTCGCCGAGGGTGGTGACCGCGCCGACCAGGTTCTCCCCCGTGGCGAGGGCGCGACGGACCTGTTCGGCCCGTTCGATGGTGGCCGCTTCCAGGCGCGCCTCGGCGGCCACCCGGTCATCGCGTGCTTGTTGGGCGCGGCGTTCGAGTTCGGGAAGGCGTTCAGCGGCCTCTTCGGCTCGGGCGCGGACCTGCTCTCGGGCAGCCTCGATCTGGTCGCCGGGCACTCCCCGCGCGCGATCGCCCAGTTCGAACTGGCGGCGCACGGTGATCATGTCGTCGATGGCGCCGGCCCGGGCGTCCTCGGCGGCCAGACGCGCCGATCGGGTGCGGCTCCAGGCCGCGACGTGACGTTCGTGGTCGGCCAGCTGCCAGGCGAGGACTTCGAGGTCGCGCAGGGCCGAGGCGATGAGGACGCGGAGGTGGTCCATGGCCCGCAGGGCGCTGTCGAGTTCGGCGCGCGTGGTGGGCAGACCCTCCGCCCCAGCGGCGTCCTTGAGGCGACGGCGAAGGTCGAGGAGCTCGGTACGGGCGTCGTCGGCGGTGGCTCGGGCGGTGTCGTGCGCGCGACGGGCCGCGGCGACGTCGGTGCGGCCCACGTCGAGGGTGGCCCAGGCCCGGACCAGGGGGGAGGCGTCCGGCAGGTCCCGCGAGACCTCCAGGAGTTCGGAGTAGGAGTGCTCCACCGCCCACCGTCGTTCGCCGGCTTCGGCGAGGAGGGCCTCGGCGATGGCCATGCGGCGGTCGGTGTTGGCGGTCTGACGGTCGCGGGCGCGTTTGCGGGCGGCCTCGCCGATGTACTCCGGTTCGGTCTTGGTGTGTGCTCCGGAGGCCACGCCCAGTCGCCAGCCGCCGGAGAGCGACATGGAGCTGACGGTGGCCACGGAGCTGTCCCGGCGGTGCTTGGCCTCGGTGTCCTCCGCGGAGGCACCGGTCGACTCCGAGCCCAGGGCGATGGAGGCCAGCAGGGCGCGCAGGTTGTCGTTGTCGACGCCACGGTCGGGGACGGCGACCGGTACGAGCACGTCGAAGAGGGTGCGGCCCTTGGCGGGGCGGGCCGGGGTGATCATGAGGTCGCGGGTGGCGGGGTCGTACAGGGTGCCGTCGGAGCGGATCCAACCGGCGAGCAGACCGCTGGCCTCCAGGGCGGCTTCGAGCCCGGCCTGTTCGCGGGTGGTGAGCCCGTTGGCGAAGTCGACGGCGAGGTGGAAGGGGACTCCGTCGGAGTCTGGGCGCGCGTAGGTGGCCCACGCGGGGCGCTCGGGTGCGGCGTCGGCGTTCTTGGCCTTGCGTTCGGCGAGCTCGGCGAGTTCGTCGGCGAGCTGGCCCTCCTCGTTGACGGCCACGTCACGTCGGGCGCGCAGCTCCTCCAGGAGCGGATCCACGGCGGTGTGGGCCAGGCGGGCGACCTTGGCCGGTACGTCGGGGTCCAGCACGCGCAGCGCGTCGGAGATGGGCAGCTCCACGCTGCCCTCCAGCTCGTGGATGGCGTCGCCCAGGGCGTGGGCGTGGCTGGAGTCGCGCAGGCGCGCGGCCCAGGTGCGAACGCCCTCGGCGTAGGCGGCGCTCTGTTCGCGCAGCCCGGTGATGGCGTCCTGTTCCCGGGTGTGGGTGTGTTCGAGGGTGGCCTGGGCGCTCTCCGACTCGCTGGTCAGGGCGACCAGGCGACGGTCCGCGGCGGTCTCGGCGCTGGTCAGGCCGGTGAGGCGGGCGGCCTGGTCGGTGCGGTCGGCCGCGGTGTCGGCGGCGGCGGTGAGCCGGTCGTGCAGCCGGCCCAGGTTCTCGCGCAGGTCGTCGAGGTCGATGCCGTCGACGGGGGCACGTTCCACGGCCTGTTCGAGGCCTTGGATGTCCACCCGGGTGGTGCTCTCGCGGGGTGCGTGCACGGTGGTGCGGGTGTCGGGGACCCGGCCCAGCGCGCGGGGATCCAGGCCGGCGGCCGTGGCGGCGCGACCGGCTTCGGCGTGGGTCTGTCGCAGGACGTCGAGGGCGCGTTCGACGGCGGAGACGTCCTCGCCCAACCGCTCGATCGCGTGGTCCTCGGTGGTGGCGGCGTGTTCGGCGGCGGCCCAGGCCGCCTCCGCGGCACGGATGTAGGCGCCCACGGCCGCGTCGTAGGCGCGACGTTCGTTGGCGGTGGCGGTGGCCGCGTCCTGCTGGGCGGAGGCGAGGGTTCCGTCGTCGGCCTCGGCGGTGTCGCGGGTGCGGCGGGCCTGGTCGCGTTCCTCGGAGATCTGGCTCTCGTCGGAGATGAGCTCGTCGAGTTCGGCGCGCAGCCGGTCGGTCTCGTCCACTCGTCGGTCACGGGCGTCGAGCTGTTCGCGGACCTCGGCGGCCCGGGCGCGCAGGGTGTGGACCAGGTAACCGTGATAGTCGGTGAGGAACTCGGCGATGCCGCCGTCGGCCTCGGTGAGGGCGTTCTTCTCCGCACGGGCCTGTTCGAGGTCGGAGATGTTGCGGGCCACCTCGTCCAGGACCGACTCGTCCATGGGCGGCAGGGCCTCGGAGAGCACGCCGACGAGTTCGCCCGCTTCCAGGCGGTCGCCGATGGTGGGGCGGCGCAGCCGGTAGAGCAGGTGGATGAGGTTGCGATAGCGGACGGAGTCGTCGATGCCGAACAGGGTTCGCATCACCCGTGCCCGGTAGGGGACCGCGCTGGTGAAGCAGTTGTCCGCGCCGATCTCCGAACGCAGCCGGTCCACGGGCTTGGGTCGGCCGTCCACGACCAGGTCCAGGTCGTGTCCGACCCGGCGTTCGGTGACGAAGAAGACGCAGCGCGGGTCGGAGTCGCCCACGGCGAGGACGGCCGCGCCCAGGGTGAGGTAACGGGGTTCCTCGCCCTCGGGTTCGGGTTCCGCGATGGGTTCGGCCTGCGCCGCGAGCAGGGCGGAGGCGGAGTTGGGTCCGGTGGTGCGGGCGGCGGCGTCCAGGCCGCGGTCCCCGCGCGCGGTGGTGAACTCCACCCACAGGTAGCCCAGGCGGGTGGCGGGGCCGGGGGTCGCGTCGCCGTCGTCGGAGGTGCCGTCGACGAGGTCCTCGGGGCCACCGAGCAGGTCCGGACCGGTCTCCTCCTCGATCGGGACACGGCCCGCGCGGGGGTCGTCGGACATCAGCCAACGCAGGCTCGTCCGGTTGGTGCCGGTGGTGTCCAGACGTCGCACGTCCCCGTCCAACAGGAACGGCAGCAGCATCTCCAGGGCCTTGGACTTGCCGGCGCCGTTGCGGCCGCGCAGCAGCAGCCGCCCCTCGGCGAAGTCCAGGACGTGGTCGTCGTACTGCCAGACGTTCCGGATGCCCGCGCGTTCGAGGCGGTAACGGGGGGTGGGGGCGGGGTCAGCCGGAGGCTTCCCGTGGGCCTGGCTCGTCTCCTGTGTCACCACTGGTCGCGCTCACCTTCTCGTTCGCCACCGCTTGCAGCACGGACGCCACCCGGTCGAGGTCGCTACGGGGGTCGTCCCGAGGCTCGGGCTCCTGTCGACCGGAACCGCGCGGTTGTTCTGGGTGTGTCCGGTCTTCGGGATGTGTCCGGCTGTCTTCGCCATTGTCCTGGATCCGGGGGACGCGATGGTCCACTTCCGCGCCGTACCTCGCGGCGACGGCCGTCAGTCTTCGGGCACCGGGTTCGCCCCGGAGCAGTCCGAGCCCGGTGAGAAGTTCCAGGACGAGGGCGAAGAGGCGTTCGGGCTCGGGGATCTCCGGCCCGGCGGTGCGCGCCCACTCCGCGCGCACCGGTGCGTCGGCGCCACCGAGCGCGTCCAGCGCGACCTGGAGTTCTCGCTCGGGGATGGGAACAGACGTGGTCGGGCGGCCGGGGTTCAACAGACCGGAGAGGTGACGGACCAGGGCCAGCGCGGTGTGTCCGACCGGGTCGTCGGAGGGGAAGCGCGGGCGGGCCATCGCCTCGTCGGGCATGACCAGGGCCACACCCTCGGCGCGGATCTCGGTGTCGCAGCCCAACAGGTTGCCCAGGGCGGACGCGGCCCGCCACTGGTGGGCGGCGAGCAGGTCGCGCTGCCGGTCGGAGAGTTCCTCTCGGTGCACGACGGCGGTCTCGGCGAGAAGGCGGCGCAGGGCGACCTCTCCCGCCTGGTCACTCTCGGGCTCGGGGTCGACCGCCTCCGCGAGGAAGGTGTCGGCGTCCGTGCCGGCCCGGGGCAGGTGCGCGGTGACCGTGCGCAGGGCCTCGGTGTCGGGGTCGAGTTCGGCGTCCATCGCGGCGTCGGCCTGGTGGGCTCCGATGGTGCCGGAGGTCTCGGTGAGCGCGCCGAGGTCGACCAGGTGGAGCAGGGCGGCGCAGTAGGCGCGGCGTTCGCCCAGGCCACGGGCGGGATCGGCGTCGATGCCCGCCTCATGGGCGGTCGCGCGCACGGTGGCGGCGAGGGAGCGCACGCTGACGGGTCCGTCGTGCTCGACCAGGACCGCGAGCGTCAGGGCGAGGTAGGTCAGGGCCCGGGGGGTGAGTCGGGAACCGTCCGCGCGGTTGATCGGTCCGGTGACCTCGTCGACGAGCCCGCGTTTGCCCAGACGGGCGTGGTCGTCGGCGACGGTGAGCCGATAGCCGAGCACGCGTTGGAAGCGCTGGACCAGCCACTCGTTGTGCGAGCGCACCAGGGAGAACTCGGCCGGGTGCGCGGCACGGGTGAGCAACGGGTGGGCCATGAGGGCGCGCGCGGCGGCCTGGCGTTCCCCGATGAGGGCGGCGTCTTCGCTGTAGGCGTTCGTCTCCATCACCCCCACCTCCGCGTCCAGGGTGTTTGCGTGGTGATCCCGATGGGACCGGTGTTCTGGGAGTCCGGGTCCGGCCCGGGGAGGCTATCGGTGTCGGTCGGCTCCTCGACAGGGGCCTGTGCGGTGTCCTCCTCCGGGGCCGCGAAGGCCGGGGGCACGGCGTGCGGTGTTCCGGTGGGCGGAGTTTCCGCGGGGGGCGGTTCGGACGGGACCGGTTCCACCGGTTCGGGGGTGTCCGAAACAGGTTCCGGAGTGGTGGTCGGGGTCCGGGCGACCGGACGTTCCGGCGGGTCGGGTGTGACGGCGCGGTCGGCGGGGACGTCGATGAAGTGCTGACCGTAGGGGGTCACGCACAGGCGCAGCCCCTCCAGGCTCAGGTCGCCGCCCTCGCCCCGGGCGGTGACCTCGGCGCCCGGCGCCGCGATTACGTGCAGGCGCAGGCCGAACTCCAGGTCACCGGCGGAGGTGGGACGCCGGGAGGCGTCACCCGAACCCAGAGCGGCGGTGAGGAGCTCCATGAGGACCTCCATGCCGGCGCCGGACAGGTCCAGACGGGCGTCGTCGCCGGTGGGCTCGGCCAGCAGGGAGCGGATCTGGTCGGCGCCCGCGCGGCGCCAGTGCGCCGAGGACTCGGCGGCGTCCCGAAGGCGAGCCTGTTGGGCGCGGTGGTCCCGGACCGGTTCGGGAGGGCGGGCACCGGGGTGCTCGGTGATGGTGCTGCGGTCGGGTTCCCCCTGCCACCAGCTGGTGGTCGCCGCGACGCTGTCGTCGACGCGTCCTTCCAGGTGACGGGCGGGGTGGAGGGCGAAGGCCGCGGTCGCCAAGGCTTCGGCGCGGTCCGGTTCCGCCTCCTCGAACCAGCCGGCCAGACGCAGCAAGGCGGCGCGTCCGTGCCGTGGCACCGGCCGATCGCCGTTGCCCCGTCCGTCGTCCGCGCGGTCGTTCGTCCACTGGTTGAGTCCCACAACTCAGCAGACTAGAGACCTCTCGGGCCCGCCACGCCCGGTTCGACTCCCTCCGCCCTCGGTGAGATTCCCTGACACCCGTTCTGAACAGGTGCTTTGTCCCAACTGTGGCGTTTGTAAGGATTCTACGAAGAGCCGGGGAACTCTTCGACGTCACCTCATCCCTGGACGCCTACTGCGGGACCCCGAGCCGGCCCTCGTCCGCCTGGTCGAAGGCCTCACGGGTCTCTTCGGGCATGTCGTCGTCGTAGTCGGTGATCGTGTACGTGGAGAAGTACATGGTGCCGTCGACGTCGACGGGATCGCCGAGTTCCACGTCCACGTCGTAGGGGTCGTCCTGGCACCCCTGGTCCATGCACCAGGTGCCCAGGACCTCGCCCTCTCCGCGGGCTCGACCCTCATCCCACTCGTCCCACTCCATGTCGGTGAAGGTGGTGAACTCGGTGGCCACGTACTCCGTGGGTCGCTGCTCGTCGAAACCGGCCTCGTCGCCGTAGAAGTTGAGGACCTGGACGTCCCCCTGGGTCGCCGCCTCACCCTCTTCGTCACGCTGGTCGTCGTCACGATCGTCGTGGTCGTCGTGCTCGTCGCGGTCACGTTCGTCGTCACCGTTGCCGTCCTCGGCCGGAACGTCGTCCCGGTCCGGCTCGTCCTGGTCGCCACAGGCGGAGAGCGCCAGTGCCAGGACCGCGCCGATCAGTAGTGCACGCTTCATGTCGCCTCCTGGGTCTCAAGTCCCCATCATCCCGGTGTGAACGCGAAAGGCCCCCCGGCACACGCCGGGGGGCCTTTCAACAACCCTGTTCCGTCATCGGGACCGGATCGGACCCGTCGGACTCGGGCTACTAGTAGTAGCCGTTGCCCTTGTCGCCCTCGTGACCCTTGTGGTCCTCGTGGCCTTCGTCACCCTCATCGTCACGGTCGTGTTCGATGTTGGTGCTCGTCGGACCGTTGACGCAGTCACCGGCGGTCTGCGGCGACAGGATCGGCACGTTGGCGCCGACCAGGCCGACGGCCAGCTCGGTGTTGCACAGCTGGACCGGAACCAACTGCAGGTTCTGGTTGAACTGCTGGTCGCCACCGTGCGAGGCGAAGGCCGGCGCGGTCGCGAGCATCGCACCCATGGCGATACCGGCGATGGCGGTGGCGGCGGTGAACTTGCGCAGCATCTACGGATCCCTAGTCGATGTTGGTGCTGATGGGGCCGTTGACGCAGTCGCCCGTGGTCTGCGGCGACAGGATCGGCGCGTTGACACCGGCGAGGAGTCCGACGGCCAGCTCGGTGTTGCACAGCTGGACCGGGACGGCCTGCAGGTTCTGGTTGTACTGCTGGTCGCCACCGTGCGAGGCGGACGCCGGAGCGGCGGCGAGCATGGCGCCGAAGGCGATACCGGCGATGGCGGTGGCGGCGGTGAACTTACGCATTCTGGGAACTCTCCTAGTCGATGTTGGTGCTGATGGGACCGTTGACGCAGTCGCCCGTGGTCTGCGGCGACAGGATCGGCACGTTCACACCGACCAGGCCCACGGCGGCGCTGGTGTTGCACAGCTGCACCGGGACGGCCTGCAGGTTCTGGTTGTACTGCTGGTCGCCACCGTGCGAGGCGGAGGCCGGAGTGGCGGCCAGAATGGCGGAGAAAGCGGCACCAGCGACGAGGCCGGCAACGCCGAGCTTACGCAGCATTGAATTACCTTTCGGAAGAATTTGGGATAGCGTATCGGTCGGACCGATTGCCGGAACTAGCTGATGTTGGTGCCGATGGGGCCGTTCACGCAGTCGCCCGTGGTCTGCGGCGACAGGATCGGCACGGTGACGGCGACCAGACCGACGCTGCCGGTCAGGTTGCAGGACTGAACCGGAACCAGCTGCAGGTTCTGGTTGAACTGCTGGTCACCACCGTGCGAGGCGTGCGCGGGAGCTCCCATGAGGAGCGCGCCCATCGCGGCACCGGCGACCAGGCCAGCAGCGGTCAGCTTCTTGATCATGTTTCCCCCGAGAAATCATGCGAGGCATTGACAGAAAAAGACGCAGGCGCTTCTTGCACCTGTGTCGCGGTGGACTGTGGCAATCATTATCCGGCCCCGCTTTTTTGTCAACGCCGAAACTCGGAAGTCATTTTGTCCATATTGCCGGATCAATTCTTTTCGTCAGGCAACCCAAATACGACAATGCGCTGATTTATCAGCCCAGCCGAGCCGCTCCGCCATCCCACGAAAATCACTCAGGGTGATCACTCTGTGGCCCTGGCGTAACACCTTCGCGACCACCCGAATCCCCCGAGCACCACGGCGGTCGCGGCGAACAGGCCCGAAACCACGACGCGTCGTCGCCTCATACCGCCGGCCCTGATCCATCGGCTCTCGACAGTGGTCGCGTGGTCGCGTGGTCGAGTCGGCGAGCACGCCGCGATGCGCCTGGGAGTCGATGTGGTCGCGCCGCCCCTCGGGGCACCCTCCCGCGAGGCGGTCCTGGGGGGCAGGGAACGCGAAAGGCCCCGGTGGCCAGCGTTTCCGCTGTTCACCGGGGCCTTCCCCAGGGTGGCAGGTGAAGGATTCGAACCTTCGAAGGCTAAGCCGACGGATTTACAGTCCGCTCCCATTGGCCGCTCGGGCAACCTGCCTGGGCTGCGGCGACGTGTGTGTCGCTGCGCATGAATGACAATAGCGGATGATCGGCCCCAACCTGAAATCGGATCCTGAGGCGCGTCCCCCACCAGCGGCTTCGGGTGTGCGCGGCGGGGCGCGGCTAAGCTCTGAAGCCGGCCCGCACCGGGCCGAACAGACGTGCACGGGTATCGCCCGTGACCCACGAGAGCTAGCGGGGTGTGAGAGTACGTGGCCGCCGAATCCAGTTTCGACGTGGTGTCCAAGCTCGACCGTCAGGAGGTCGACAACGCCCTGAACCAGACAGGCAAGGAGCTGGCCCAGCGGTTCGACTTCAAGGGCACCGGGACCACCATCGCCTGGCAGGGTGAGAACGGCATCGAGATCAAGAGCAGCGCCGAGGAACGCGCCACGGCCGCCCTGGAGGTCTTCAAGGAGAAGCTGATCAAGCGCAAGATCTCCCTGAAGGTCCTGGACGCCGTCGAGGAGCCCAAGCCCTCGGGCAAGGAGTACCGCCTCCCGGTGAACCTCAAGGAGGGGATCACCACCGAGGACGCCAAGAAGATCTCCAAGCTCATCCGCGACGAGGGACCCAAGGGTGTCAAGGCGCAGATCCAGGGCGAGGAACTTCGGGTCAGCGCCAAGAAGAAGGACGACCTCCAGAACGTCATGACGCTCATCAAGGAGAAGGACTTCGACCTGGCCCTCCAGTTCGTCAACTACCGCTGACGCACCGACGTTCGACGGCCGCCCGCCATCGGCGGGCGGCCGTCGTCGTGTTCAGCCCAGGTCCCACTTGCGGCGCAGCTCGCGCAGGCGTCGGATCCGCTCGGCGATCGGTGGGTGCGCCGAGAACAACCGGCCCACCGGCCCGGGAAACGGGTTGGTCGTCATCAGGTGCGCCGTGGCCAACAGCACCCGCTCCCGTGGCAGCGGGTGGGCCCGGTTGCCGGACTCCAGCTTGCGCAGCGCGTCGGCGAGCCCCAACGGGTCCCCGGTGAGTTCGGCGGCGTGCTCGTCGGCACGGAACTCTCGGGCCCGTCCCACGCCGCAGTAGACGACCACGCCCGCGAGCGGCGCCAGCACGGCCAGCATCAGCCCTCCCAGGAGGTTGGGCATGTCCGTCTCCTCGGACTCCCCCAACGGCAGCAGGAAGGTCACGAGGGTGAGCGCGGTGATGAGGGTGGTCAAGGTCGCCGCGACCGAGCTGAGCAGTGTGTCGTGCGAGCGGATGTGCGCCAACTCGTGGGCGATCACGCCGCGCAGCTCACGTTCGTCGAGGACGCGCAGCAACCCGGTCGTGCAGCACAGGGACGCCCGGCGCGGACTGCCCCCGGTGGCGAAGGCGTTGGGCGTGCGCACCGGCGCCAGGTACAACTTCGGCATCGGCTGCTTGGCGGCCGTGGCCAGTTCCCGAACGATCCGATACAGCTCCGGGCGCTCGATCTCGCTGACCGGTCGGGCCCGCATCGCCCGCAACGCCAGGGATTCCCCGAACAGGTAGACGAGGATCCCCGCGCACAGCACCAGGGCGATCGCGATCTGGACGCCCTTCTGGGCACCGCAGAACCAGCCGACCACGACGATGAGCGCCGAGGCTCCGGCGAACAGGCCGACCGCGCGGACCGCGTTGACGTGCACGCGCCCTCCCTTCCGGTGTTCGCCGGTGTCCGGCTTTTGATGCGTACATGGTGACAAACGTGCGGGTCGGCGTCTCGCGTTCCCCATGTGACCGGTCGGTGTCGCGGTCCGCGCCATCAGCGCGCGAACACGGGCCGAACGGGCGTGTGTGACAATCGCCACCCGCCCGGCCTCCGACCGGCATCGACGACCTATAGTGCGAACGTGGTCCTCGTCACTACGCGCACCGAGGGGACGGAAGAACTCCGTCCTCGTGGTGGGTGGTGGGCCGTGTCGTCGAAGGTCGGCAGCCACGCGCGATCCGGCCGCGGTACCCGCACCGCACACGCCGCACCGGGTTGGCGCACCCGGCGCGTGTGGGGGCCACGACCGAAGTCCCCGCCCCCGACCATGGCATCCGGCCCGCGACGGTGCGGTCCGGCCGGGGGTGGAACACCCGAGCGCCGCCGCCTCCACGACCGGCGGCTCACCGAGGAGGTCGTCGATCTCAGTGGCCAAACAGATCGAACAGCTCGACCGCGTCATCATCCGCTTCGCCGGCGACTCCGGCGACGGCATGCAGTTGACCGGTGACCGATTCACCCAGGAGACCGCGTCGTTCGGCAACGACCTGTCGACCCTGCCGAACTTCCCGGCGGAGATCCGCGCTCCGGCCGGCACCCTTCCCGGTGTCTCCAGCTTCCAGTTGCACTTCGCCGACCACGACATCGTGACCCCGGGGGACGCCCCGGACGTATTGGTGGCGATGAACCCGGCCGCGCTCAAGGCCAACCTCGGCGACGTGCCCAAGGGCGCCACCATCATCGTCAACACCGACGAGTTCACCAAGCGCAGTCTGACCAAGGTCGGCTACGTCTCCGACCCGCTCACCGACGGGACCCTCGACGGGTTCAAGGTGAGCGCGGTGGGGCTGACCTCGATGACGGTGGCGGCCCTGGCCGATTCCGACATCTCCAAGAAGGACGCCCAGCGCGCGAAGAACATGTTCGCCCTGGGTTTGTTGTCCTGGATGTACAACCGCCCGACGGAGGGGACGACCTCGTTCCTGAAGTCGAAGTTCGCGAGCAAGCCGGACATCCTCGACGCCAACCTCAAGGCCTTCCGGGCGGGGTGGAACTTCGGGGAGACCACGGAGGACTTCGCGGTCTCCTACGAGATCAAACCGGCCCGGCTGCCCTCGGGTACCTACCGCAACATCACCGGGAACCTGGCCACGGCCTACGGGCTCATCGCCGGGTCCAAGCGTTCCGGGCTCCCCCTGTTCCTGGGCTCCTACCCGATCACCCCGGCCTCGGACATCCTGCACGAGTTGTCCAAGCACAAGCGGTTCGGGGTGCGCACCTTCCAGGCCGAGGACGAGATCGCGGGGGTGGGCGCGGCCCTGGGCGCCTCCTTCGGCGGATCGCTCGGCGTGACCACCACCTCCGGGCCCGGCATGGTGCTCAAGCAGGAGACCGTGGGGCTGGCCGTGATGACGGAACTCCCCCTGCTCATCGTGGACGTGCAGCGGGCCGGCCCGAGCACCGGCATGCCCACCAAGACCGAGCAGACCGACCTGTTGATGGCCATGTACGGGCGCAACGGCGAGTCCCCCGTCCCGGTGGTGGCGCCCTCCTCCCCCGCGGACTGCTTCGACGCGGCGATCGAGGCCACCCGGCTGGCGGTGAAGTACCGCACGCCGGTGGTGGTGCTCTCCGACGGCTACCTCGCCAACGGCTCCGAGCCGTGGCGACTGCCGGACGTGGCGGACCTTCCGGTCATCGAACCGGACCTGGCCACCGAACCGAACGGTCCGGACGGCACCTACCTGCCCTACCTGCGCGACGAGGACACCCTGGCCCGCCCGTGGGCGGTTCCGGGCACGCCCGGGTTGGAACACCGCATCGGCGGCATCGAGAAGCACGCCCAGAGCGGCGACATCTCCTACACCCCCGGCAACCACGACCTCATGGTCCGCACCCGGCAGGCCAAGATCGACGCCATCGCGCGGGACATCCCCGAACTGGAGGTGTCCGATCCCACCGGGGACGCGGAGGTGCTCGTGCTGGGCTGGGGTGGCACCTACGGGTCCATCACCGCCGGGGTGCGACGGGTACGGCGGGCGGGCGGCCGTGTGGCCCAGGCCCACCTGCGCCACCTCAACCCGTTCCCCGCGAACCTGGGCGAGGTGCTCGGGCGCTACGAGCGCGTGGTGGTGCCCGAGATCAACCTGGGCCAGCTGGCGCTGCTGCTGCGCGGCCGCTTCCTGGTCGACGTCATCGGTTACAACAAGGTCCGTGGTCTTCCCTTCAAGGCGGAGGAGCTCGCGGGTGTGCTGCAGGAGGTCATCGACCGTGACTGAGAATCCGAACGGAACCGGGCACGTTCACGACGAGGACGGCCTCGCCGGACTGCGACTGGTGCCCAAGACCGACGCCCCGTACAAGATGAAGGACTTCAAGTCCGACCAAGAGGTGCGCTGGTGCCCGGGCTGCGGTGACTACGCGATCCTGGCCGCGTTCCAATCGTTCCTGCCGCAGCTGGGGGTGCCGCGGGAGAACATCGTGATGGTGTCCGGGATCGGCTGCTCCTCTCGGTTCCCGTACTACCTGAGCACGTACGGCGTGCACTCGATCCACGGGCGCGCCCCGGCGATCGCGACGGGGTTGGCCACGAGCCGGCCGGACCTGTCGGTGTGGGTGATCACCGGCGACGGCGACGGACTGTCGATCGGCGGCAACCACCTCATCCACGCGCTGCGTCGCAACGTCAACATCAACATCCTCCTGTTCAACAACCGCATCTACGGGCTCACCAAGGGCCAGTACTCCCCCACCTCCGAGGCCGGGAAGATCACCAAATCCTCACCGGTGGGGTCGCTGGACCACCCGTTCAATCCGCTGTCGTTGGCGCTGGGCGCGGAGGCGGGGTTCGTGGCCCGGACCGTGGACTCGGACCGCAAGCACCTGACGTCGGTGCTGCGGGCCGCCGCCGACCACCCCGGCGCTTCGTTCGTGGAGATCTACCAGAACTGCCCGATCTTCAACGACGACGCCTTCGAGCCGTTGAAGGACGCGTCCTCGCGGGACCTGAGACTGCTGCGGATGGAGCACGGCGAGCCGCTGCGGCTGGGGCCGGATCGCGGTGTGGTCGCGGGCGAGTTCGGCGGCCTGGAGGTCGTCGACGTGGCCGAGGTCGGTGAGGAGCGGTTGATCCGCCACGACGCGCACCGGGAGGACCCGGGTTACGCGTTCGCGCTGTCGAGGCTGGATCGGCCGGCCTTCGAACACGTGCCGATCGGGGTGTTCCGGGACGTGCGCCGGCCCACCTACGACGATCTGTTGAACGAGCAGATCGAGGACGCGCGGTCCGAACGCGGCGACGGTGAGTTGGCCGCGTTGCTGGCCGGCGGTGACACCTGGACCGTGGACTAGTGGGATAGGGGCCCGGTGGTCGCCCGATCACGAGGCCGATCGTCAGGTCGCTCCGGTATTCCCCCGGACGGCGTCGAGAAGTTCACAGGCGACGTCCGGGGCGGCCCTCGGTCCACCGCGGGTGAAGGCAATACGCTGCCCCCATGCGAATCGTCATCGTCGGAGGACACGGGAAGATCGCGCTGCGACTGGCCAGGCAGTTGGCCGACCGCGGCGACACCCCCGTGGGCCTCATCCGTAACCCCGACCATTCCCAGGACATCGTCGACGCCGGGGCCGAGCCGGTCGTGATCGACCTGGAGCAGGCCACCGTGACCGAGCTGACCGAGAAGATCATGGGCGCCGACGCCGTGGTGTTCGCGGCCGGCGCCGGACCGGGCAGCGGCGCGGAGCGCAAGGAGACCGTCGACCACAAGGCGGCGGTGCTGACCGCCGACGCCGCCGCCCTCGCCGGGGTGCGCCGTCTCGTCCAGGTGTCGGCGATCAACGTGGACAAGCCGGTTCCGGAGGACACCGGTGAGGTCTGGAAGGCGTATGTGGCGGCGAAGAAGGCCGCCGACGACGACCTCCGTCAGCGCGACCTCGACCTGGACTGGACGATCCTGCGTCCCGGAGGACTGACGGACGACTCCGGAACCGGTCGGGTGGACCTGGGTGAGGAGGTCGAGCGCGACACTGTGACCCGTGACGACGTCGCCGCCGTGATCGTCGCACTTTTGGACGAACCAGGAACCGTCGGCCGGGTTCTCAATCTGGTGAACGGTGAGACGCCCGTCGTCGAAGCCGTCCGCGCCGCCGCCGGCTGATCCTTGACCGCGTATCGCGGGGGCGGGGATCCGTTCGGTCTCTGTGGCCAGATGCACCTATAGAAGGCATGATGGTTTCGGAGCCCGGCGGAATCCCGCCACGGTGGACGCGGACGACCGGGAACGCCCCGACGGGTGAATCAGCTCCGCAGAGCAGATGGGTACGGTTTTCATGAGCGTCACACAGGTCGTCAGGGATAGCACGGTCGTCGAACACGCCAAGGTCGCCGCGCAGCAGAAGCGCCGGATGTTCATCATCCAGCTGGACGTCAACGCCTACGACGAGGCTTCGAGCAAGCTGCGTCCAGGGCTGACCCGCATCCTTGAGGGGATCGAGGAGGCCGGCTGGCGTCTGGACCTGATCACCCCGAGCGAGAACGGGGAGTCCCAGGCCGCCCGCCTGTTCATCTTCCGCCCCGACGCCGAGGCGCTGAAGGCGAAGGAGTCGGCGCAGGCCGAGGCCCAGCAGCCGCAACAACCCCAGCATCCGCAGGACGGGACGGGGCAGCAGGCCGCCTACCCGCAGCACCCCACGGGTGCGCAGCAGCCGGACCCGTACGCGGGTTACGGCCAGGGTTACGGTCAGCAGCCGCAGCAGTACCCGGGCTATGACCAGCATCAATACCCCGGATACGGGCAGCAGCAGCCGGGGTACGGGCAGCAGCCCGGCTACGGCCAGCAGTACCCGGGTTACGGCCAGCAGGGCTGGTAGTCCCACCAGGTCCTCGGGCCCGTACGGCGGATCCGCCGTACGGGCCTTTTTGTGCGTTCCATGCGCTTCGCACCCCCGCACCGTGTCCGACATGACCCTCGATGAGCGGACAGCCACGGATTCCGATGCATTCGCCAGAAGCCTGTTCTAGTCGTGCTTTCGGTTGTGTAACGCACTGGGGGTTCCATGCGGTGACATGTCGGTCATACCGCCCGGGAAGCCGAGGAAACTCTGGGGAAACTCTGGAATCTTCGCGGAAACTACTTCAGGCATGCATCCGGCTACGCTAAGTTAATTACGGCGGCCGCAGCCAACCCGTTTTAGTACTTCCGAAAGGTGACTCACATGTCCCGTATCGCCAAGCTTTCCGGATTCGTTCTGGCCACCGGCCTCGCCTTCGGCGCCTTCACCGGCACCGCCGCGGCCGACAACAACGCCGACGTCCAGAACGTCACCATCCCGATCTGCCTGGACGTCCTGAAGGCCTCCGGCGTCAGCGCCAGCGGCTGCAACGTCGTCGACTGGAACGCCACCTCGGGCATCTCGGTCGACGACTGATCACCCGGTAGTCATCCGGGTCGGCTCCATCCGGCCACCGTCACCACCTGCACACAGCGAACCGCAAAGGAACACTCACCATGAAGCGCATCACCGCCGTCTCCGGTCTCATCCTCGCCACCGGCCTCGCCCTGGGCGCCATGTCCGGCACCGCCGCGGCCGACAACAACGCCGACATCCAGAACATCACGGTGCCCGTCTGCGCCGACGTCATCAGCTTCGCGGGCTTCAGCTCCGAGGGCTGCAACGTCATCGACAACGACTTCAACTCCGGCATCAGCGTCATGGACTAGTAGTCCACGCTCCTCCGGCGACGACGCGGGGCACGGCGAATCCATCGCCGTGCCCCGCGTTCTGTTCCCTCACCGCCCCGCGCACGCGGAACCGGTTCAGCCCTTGCAGGGCCCCTCGGGGCTCCAGGTGTCCGGGTCGGTCACCAGGCGCGCGTGCGAAGCGGTGTCATAACGGGAGGTGCCGTACCGCAGCTTGGCGCGCTCGGTCCCCTCCGGCAGCAGCCCCGCGCGGCCCAGCGCCAGGCACGAGCCCGGGTTGTCGAGTCGGTGTCCCGCCTCCACCCGGAACAGGCCCAGCCGGTCGAACGCGAAGCGCGAGGCCAATCTCGCCCCGGCCGTCGCGACCCCTCGTCCCTGTTCCGCCGGGTGCGTCCAGAAGGACAACCAGCCCAGCTCGTGTCGGCGGCTGGTCACCGAGATCTGCACGTGCCCCAACGCCTTGTCCCGGTCATCCACCACGGCGAACCCGTGGACGTCGCTCTTCCCGGCCAGTTCGGTCCGGTACTCGATCCACTCTCGGGCCTGGTCCGGGGTTCGGGGGAGGTCGCCGGGCTCCTGCCAGACCAGTTCCTCCCAGGCGAAGGCCTCCAGCAGTCGGTCGACGTCCCCTCGGTTCCACTCACGCAGTCGGTACAACGACGCTTCCCCTCCTCGAATCCACCGACCGCGCCGACCTGGAGCGCGTTCCGCGTCGGTCGGGGGTCACCGTTCGGTCCCTCTCCGCGGTCTGAGAGGCGTTTCGGAGAATATCGGACGGGGACGTGTCACGGACCGCGCACGGTGGTACGTCTTCCCTGTCATGACGACGACAGAGGTCTTCGAAGAGCATCGCTCCCTGTTGAACGGGGTCGCCTACCGGGTCCTGGGCAGCGCCAACGACGCCGAGGACGTGGTCCAGGAGGCCTGGCTGCGCTGGTCCGGGGTCGATCCCACCGAGGTCGACGACCCGCGTGCCTACCTGGTCACCGTGGTCTCGCGGGTGGCCATCGACCGGTTGCGGCGGGCCGGTTCCCGACGTGAGTCCTACGTGGGCGAGTGGCTTCCCGAACCGGTCAGCGACCTGCCCGACGGCGCCGAACGGGCCGAACTCGCCGACTCGGTGGAGTTCGCCCTGATGGTGGTGTTGGAGACGCTGAGTCCGTTGGAACGTGCCGTGTTCGTCCTGCACGAGGCCTTCCAACTGCCCTACGCCCAGATCGCGCAGGTCATCGGGCGGGGTGAGGCCACCACCCGACAGTTGGCCAAACGCGCCCGCGACCACGTGCGGGATCGCCGACCCCGATTCGAGGCCGACCGGGCCGAACGACGGCGGATCACCGAACGCTTCCTCCGGGCCTGCCTGGAAGGGGACCTGGACGGGCTCAAGGGCCTGCTCGCCGACGACGCCACCCTGGTGAGCGACAGCGGTGGCAAGGCCAGGGCTCCCCTACGGGTACTGCGCAGCGCGCACAAGGTGGGTCGCTTCCTCGCGGCCGTCACCGAGGAGCGCAACGCCACCCGGTTCCTCGCCTCGGTCGGCGTCGAGGGCATGGACGCCCTGGACATCAGGGTCACCGAGGTCAACGGCGGTCCGGGGGTGCTGATCTCGGCGGCCGGGGACGCGGTGCTCATGATCTCCCTGGACGTCTTCGAAGGGCGGGTCCAGCACGTGTATCTGTTGGTCAACCCCGACAAGTTGTCACGTTTGAGCGTGGTCGACCCGTCCTAGGGACATGGAACTCAACGTTGTGGGCGGTGGCCTCGCCGGACTGACCGCGGCCATCGCCGGCGCCGAGAGAGGCGCCACGGTCACCCTGTACGAATCCCACGCCACGCTGGGCGGACGGGCCCGCTCCACCGAGCCCCCGTACGTGGCCAACGACGGACCGCACGTCCTGTACTCGGACGGGGCGCCCTACGTCTGGTTGGAGCGACGCGGCCTGGTCCCACCGTCGAAGGCTCTGCCGTTGAGGGCCGCGCTCGGAACCCGGTGGCGGTACCGGGAGCGGATCGGCGGCCCTCCGAGCGGGGTGCTCCGGGCCGCGGCCCGCCGGCGGCTACGTGCCCCGGACGACGTGGACTTCGGCACCTGGGGCACCGAGCACCTGGGCGCGGAGTCGGCCCGAGCCGTCGGCAACATGATGGGGGTCGTGCTCTTCCACGCCGAGCCGGAGCGCCTGTCGGCCGCCTTCGTCTGGGACCGGTTCCAACGTGTCACCACCCCGGGATGGCCCGCGCCCCGGTACCTGATCGGGGGCTGGGGCTCCTGGGTGGAACACCTGTCCGCGCGCGCCCGGGAGATGGGCGTGCGGATCGAGACGCGGAGTCGGGTGGACGCCCCTCCGCAGGGCCCGACCGTCGTGGCCACGTCCTTGGACGCGGCGCGCACCCTGTTGGGGGACGACACGCTGCGTTGGGAGGGCGGACACACCCTGATGGTGGACCTGGGGCTGACACGGCGCCACGGCGATCCGTTCCTGGTGTTCGACTCCGACGAGTGCGGTTTCCTGGAGCGCTACACCGTCGTCGACCCCACGCTCGCACCCGAGGGTGAGGACCTGGTCCAGGCACAGCTTCCGATCCGCCCGGGTGAGGGCCGCGCGCAGACGAACGCCCGGCTGGAGGTCCTGCTCGACACCGCACTGCCCGAGTGGCGGGAGAGGCTGACGTGGCGGCGCGACCAGGTGGCGCGGGGGCGCACCGGGGCGCTGGACCTGCCGGGCACCACCTGGCGGGACCGTCCCGCCATCGACCGGGGTGAGGGCGTGTACCTGGCCGGGGACCAGGTCGCCGCACCGGGTCTGCTGGGTGAGGTGGCGGTGACCAGCGCGGTACGGGCCGCGGAGCTGGCCACCGCTCGGCACTCGCGTGCCGTCACCGACTCCCGGTGAACCCGGCCCGGGGCCCGGCGGTGTCCGGTCAGCCCCGGGCCGGGACGTGGGAGACGGCCTCCACGTTGTTGCCGTCGGGGTCGCGGACGAAGGCGCCGTAGTAGTGCTCGTGGTACTCGGGCCACTCCTTCGGTTCGTGCAGGACCTCCGCCCCGACCTCGACGGCAGCGGCGAAGAAGGCGTCGACGGTGGCCCGGTCGGCCGCGGTGAACGCGATGTGGGACTCGCGCGGGGGGCCGTCCGTCTCGCTGGGCGAGATCCAGAACGCGGGGTCATCGGAGCCGTAGCCGATGACCTCCCCGAACTGGAGCATGCGGCGGTGTCCCAGGGGCGCGAGGACGGCGTCGTAGAAGGAGGCGGCGGCGGTCGGGTCGGCGACCTGGATTCCGAGGTGATCCAACATGCCCCGAGTGTGACACCCATCACTGACATTCCTCGATGGGACACGTCCCTCCGAAGCACACCACCCCGGTTCGACCGACCCGAATCCGTCCTGTGGAAACCCGCCGGTAACCCAGGGTGACGCTGAATACTGGTCTCTCAGAGGGAGGCCCATGAACGACCTGAAGAACACGCCGGACAACGAACGGCGGTATGAACTGGTCGACGAGAGGCTTGACGTGTCGCCCGTGCCCAAGCCTTTGCACACACGAGTGAGTTACCGTCTGGGTTTCCTTCTCGGCATCCATGCTCCCGAGGATCTGGAGATCGGGGACGGCCCCGGCATCACCCTCAACGGAGACCCGGGTAAGCACCGGCCTTCGGCCAGGAACCGCCGGAGGAGGGTTACTACACCGTTCCCCCGCTCTTGGCCGTGGAGATCTTCTCCCCCGAAAGCGTGCTCCGCGACAACCACACGAAACGGTACGAGTACGCCGTGTTCGGGATCCCCTCCTACTGGATCATCAACCGTTCCTCAGCAGAGTGCAGGGGTGACATCTGATGCCGCCCCTGGTCCTGCGCGCGTCCCGAACGGTGTTGGATGCGCTGGTCCTCCGCGTTCTCCTTCCCCAAGGTCTGGGTGCGCGCATCGTGTGCGCGCTCCGTGACCGGGTGGCGGATTCCCTCACCCCCACGAGCGCCCGGTCCGGCCTGGACGGTCCGAGGCCCACACTCATCACTCTGGTGGGTGCGGGGCGGTGCCGTCCGACGCCGGATCGGGTGCCCTTGGGCGCGTCGCCCGATCGCGATGCTCGCCGCATCGTGCCGGGACGTCTTCCTCTTGGCGGTGGTGGTGGGTTTTTGCCAGTGCTGGGCACCCCACCTGGAGGTGTAGGCCGCGTCCACGGCGATGACCGTGATCGCGGTGGCATCGGCCATCGAGGTCAGCCGGGCACGCAGCCTGGCCGTGGGCATACCGGAGATGACCTGCCGGAACCGCTTCTTTCGGCCGTGCCTCTCCCGACTCTTGGAGGTGGTGAAGTCCAGATCTTCGACCGCGATCGTCTTCACACCACAACCGTGCGCCCAGCGCAACAACCGGGTCAGCGCGTGGCGCACCTGGGCGTCACGATGGGAAGCGCTGCCGGACAACTCGTAGTCGAACCGGCGCGGGTCACCGATGGGGTTGCCGTGCACATCCAAACGCCAGGCGGCCAGATGATCGGCGTTCATATCCACCCCGATCACCCCCTCGGTGAGGGCGGACCGAAGAGGGACCCACGATGGCGCCACGATCTGCCAGGACGCGGTCACATACCAGCGCCCACGCTCCACATCCAGGTGCACCCGGTAGGCCACCGCCCGATTCGCCGCCACCCGATCGGCCCACTCCCGGCCACGGTGCGCGAAAACCGCCGTGCCCGAGAGCACATATCGGCCGTGCGGGGCGTTCGCCCATTCCTTGAGCGGGGTCGGGAGTTTGATCGACACCTCTCCCTGCGGGGTGATGCGGATCGTCTCGTTGCCGAACCGCTTCCCCGTTTCCCCGTTGGCTTGGAGGAACCAGCGGGCCGCTTGCCACCGCTCACGCCAGGCGGTCTCGGTGAGCTGAGCCGCATCGAGGTGATGACGGCTACGGGACAGACTTTTACCGCCACGCACCACGCGCACCAAGCCAGCCTCGAAGTCGGCCCGAACCGTGGCGAGCCGGTCTTGCAGGGTGGCCAGGCGTCGGGACTTGGCGTGCCACTCCTGCTTGGATCGGTAGCCGCCTGGCCTCTTCCTGGTGCCCTTGGCCCCGACCGGCGACGACAACCGGGACCGGACCATCGCGGCCCCGGCTTCCAAAGAACGCAGGTGCGCGGCTTGTCCGCGTCGGGCCAGTGCCCACTGGTCGTGGGTGGCCTTGGTGATCGCCCCCGCCCACCGGGAGGAGCACTCCGGGGTCAGTCGGCGTTTACGCTCCGCCCACGTGTGGCTGTCATGGTCCAGGCCATCAGCACAGCGGGCTTTGAGATCGGCAGCGGCCAACGAACCCAGATGGGAACCGACCAGCCGCAGCACCTTCTCATCCTGAAGGGTCAGGCACTTGAGGCGGGTGCGCACGGCCACACCGGTGGGCCCCGGAACCGGATAGGGAGCCGCGATCGACCGCAAACCCCGCTGATCGGTGCCCACCACCCGCTCCTCACCCCCTGACTGCGTTCGATCCCCGTGCTCGAACACGACGCTAGCCGCGCCCCGGGGCGGGTGTGGCACGAACCGGAAAACTCCTCCGCCCGGGGGTGAGGGTGCGTACCGCTCGAATCCGGCTCCGGTGCCCTTCACGACAGGAGTGGTTCGATGAGTTCACTCATGGACGTCCACGCACACTCATATGACCGCGCACACGAATAGATGAGAATCCCCATCCGGAGAAGCCCGGCATCGTGGAGTTCCGTCTGGAGGACGGTGGCTACCAGGAGATCGGTCAGAGTCAGGGTGAGGAACTCTTCGAGACCGACTCCCCCTTTCCCGTGAGACTCATCCCGCACTGGCTCGTGGCGAGTGGCCCATGGCGGGAACGCATCGGCGGGGCGCCCCCGACCGAGTGACCCGGTGGCGGCGTCGGGGAGGCACGTTCGGGGTCAGGCGACCCAGCGGTAGAGGTGTTCGGGACGGCCGGCGGAACCGTAGCGCATGCGCAGTTCCGCCCGACCATCGGCGCACAGGTGCTCAAGGTAGCGGCGGGCCGTCACCCGGGACACCCCGGAACGCTCGGCCACCTCCGCGGCGGACAGCTCTCCCTCTGCCTCGCGCAGCACACCCGCGACCAGGTCGACGGTGGCCGCGGTCAGGCCCTTGGGCAGGGAACGGGCCGCGGGCGGACGCAACAGTCCGAACAACCGGTCCACGTCCTGCTGGGTGGCCTCCCCTTGGGCCTGCATCTGCCGCCGGGCCACCGCGAACCGTTCGAGCTGGTCGCGCAGGGCGCTGAGCGGAAAGGGTTTGAGCAGGTAGTGAACGGCACCGCCGTGCACCGCCGAGCGGACCTGGGCGATGTCGCGAACGGCGGTGATCATCAGGAAGTCGGGTTGGGGCGTGCCCGGTTCGCCGGCCGATCGCAGGGCGCGCATGACCGAGATCCCCGAGCCGTCGGGCAGGTGCAGGTCCAGCAGGACCAGGTCCGGACGGTGTCCGCGTACCTGGGCCAGGGCCGCGGCGGCGGTGTGAGCCACCCCGACCACGGTGAACTCGGGCACCGACTCCACCAGCTCCTGGTGGTTACGGGCCACCCGCACGTCGTCGTCGACGACCAGGACACGGATCACCCGGCCACCCCCGTCGGCGTGGCGACCGGCAGGCAGGCGGTGAAGACCGCGCCCTCCTCCGCGTCGGGTGCCTCCATCTCGATGCTTCCCCCTCTGCTCTCACAGACCTGCTTGACCAGGGCCAGGCCCAGACCCCTGCTTCCACCGTCCCGGGACGCCTTGGTGGTGAACCCGAATCGGAAGATCTCCTCGGCGACGTCGTCCGCGACCCCGTGCCCGGAGTCGATCACCCGGATCTCCAGTAGGTCGTGCGACAGGTCACTGTCGGCGGATCGGTGCAGTCGCACCAGGACCTCGACCCATCCGCCATGAGCGACCGCGTCCAGGGCATTGTCCACCAGGTTGCCGAGGATGAGCAGCGCGTCGGATCGTAGTTCGCCCTGGAGGCACTCGGGGACACTCGTCATCGGGGACAGGCCGAGGTCGACCCCCATCTCGGAGGCCTGCGCCGACTTGGCCAGGGTGAGGGCGGCGAGCGCCGGGTCGCGCACGTGTTCGGCGACGCCGCTCGTGGTGCGGGTGTGGGTGGCGGTGAGGTCGGCCAGGTAGTCGCGGGCCTCCTCGTGGGCGCCCAACTCCAGCATGCCCGCGACGGTGTGCACCCGGTTGGCGAACTCGTGGGTCTGGGCCCGCAACCCTCGGGTGACGGTGCGGGCTCCGTCGAGTTCTCCGGTGAGTCGGTTCACCTCGGTGCGGTCCCGGAGGGTGACCACCGCCCCGGACTCGACGCCGCGAATGCGCACCGGCATGCGGTTGGCGACCAGGACCCGGTCACCGGCCAGCAGGATGAGGTCTCCTCCCGGATCGACTCCGGAGACGATGTCGCGGCCCCGTTCGGGCAGGTCGAGTTCGTCCAGGTGCCGGCCTTCGGCGTCCTCGGGCAGGTCGAGCATGGCGCGGGCGGGCGGATTCACCAGGACCACCCGGTCGTTGGTGTCGACGGCGAGGACACCCTCGCGCACGGCGTGCAGGAGCGCCTCTCGGCTTTCGAGCAGCGCGGTGATGTCGGCGGGTTCGAGCCCGTGCGTCTTGGCGCGCAGCCGGCGAGACAGCGCCCAGGAACCGACCACGCCCACGGCGAGGAGGAGCACGGTCGTGGCGAGGATGGCGGGGATGGCGGCGCGTGCGTCCCCGGCCGCGCTGGAGGTGAGGATTCCCAGCGACACGTAGCCGATGACGTCGCCCCGCGCGTCACCGCCGCTGATCGATCCGCCTTCGGAGAAGACGGGAACCTTGGCGCGGACCGTGCGGCCCTGTGTTCCGTCCTGGACCCCGGTCCACTCCACGCCCCGAGCCGCGGGGCCGGGCGGGGTGGAGACCGTCCGACCTATGAGGTCCTTGTTCGGGTGGGTGTGGCGGGTTCCGTCGGGGGTGGCGAGGACCACGAAGTCCGCGCCGGTGGCCGCGGCGACACGGTCGGCGAGGGGGTCCAGTTCGGCGCTGGGGTCGGCCCCCTGCATGCCCTCGACCACCGCGGGCATGACGGCCACGGATCGGGCCACGGAGAGGACGCGTTCGGCGTACTGGCGGTCGGTCGCCCGGTCGGCCTGGAGCATCCAGAGCACTCCGACCCCGGTGAGCGCCACCGCCAACAGGCACACGTAGCCGATGAACAGGGATCCGGTGAGCGTGAGCCGGCTTCGTGCGGGCGGTGAGGTCATGGGTACTCCAGTGGCCGGGGAGCGCGGGTGGTCCGGCCGAAGGCGCAGGTCGTCGAGGGACGTAACGCGCTTCACGAACAATACGACCAATATGACGCCAGTTTTAACAAAACCCTCATCTCTCCGTGCCGCGGGTCACACTGTGTCCTGGATCTCCCCTGCGTCTGCGCACCGGGGGACGTGCACAGACGATCAAGGAAGGAGAGGACCCATGCGCAATAGTGGCGTGGTGCTCCGCCTGGTGGGTGGGCTGTGCGCCCTCCTGCTGGTCGGGACGGCGCTGTACGACGTTCGCCAGAGCGCGGCCTCCGGTGACGGTGCCCAGGAGAAACTCCTGCTCATCGCGCCTGCCGGACCCGGCGGCGGCTGGGACACCTTGGCCCGCGAGATGCAGAACGGGTTGCGCGACGAGGACCTGCGGTTCAACGTCGAGGTCCGCAACGCCGAGGGCGCCGGCGGCACCATCGGTCTGGCCCAGACCGCGAACCGCGAGGGTCAGGACAACGTGTTGACCATGACCGGTCTCGGCATGGTGGGAGCGGTGGAGACCACCGGGTCGCCGTACACGATGGCCGACTCCACCCCCATCGCCCAGCTGGCCTCGGAGTACCTCGCGATCGTCGTCCCGCGGGACTCCCCCTACGAGACCCTCGACGACCTCGCCGAGGACTGGCGCGAGCGCCCGGGCACCCTGCCCGTGGCGGGCGGCTCCATGGGCGGCGTCGATCAGATCTTCGCCGCGCAGGTCGCGCAGTCCCTGGACATCTCCCCGGGCGAGATCAACTACCTGCCCTACTCGGGCGGCGGCGAGACCCTGACCTCCCTGCTCTCCGGCACCTCGGAGATCGGGTTCGGCACCCTGGGCGACTTCAGCGACCAGATCGAGGACGACGGTCCGCTACGCGCGCTGGCGGTCTCCTCACCCGAACGTCTGGACGGGGTGGACATCCCCACCATGACCGAGCTCGGCTATGACCTGGAGATGTCGAACTGGCGCGGGGTCATCGCCCCGCCCGGGTTGACCGAGGAGGAGACCGAAGCGCTGGAGGAGCTGGTGCGGGAGCTGCTGGCGTCGGACTCCTGGGCCGACACCCTCGAACGCAACCGGTGGACCGACACCTACCAGGACCGCGAGGAGTTCGAGGAGTTCCTGGACGAGGAGATCGCCCTGACCCAGGAGACCGTGGAGGAGCTGGGACTGTGAGCGCCAACGGAACAGAAGAGAAGAACACGGCGGGCGACGACCCGGCCGAGACCACCGGCGGCACCATGTCCCCTCGAACCACGGACGCCGTCCAGGCCCCGGAGACGGAAACGAACACCGGGAGCGAGGCGGTGGCCTCTGCCCCGGACCCCGAGAACACCGTGTGGAGGGGACCGTCGGCGTGGGTCGTGCCCGCGCTGACCGCGATCCTGGGCCTGGTGGCCGTGTGGGGCGCGGTCACCATCGAGGCCCCGCCCAACGCCACCCGTCCCGGCCCGGGCGCCTTCCCCGGCGCGGTGGGCGGGCTGCTACTGATCGCCGCCGTGTGCATGAGCGTGGTGAACCTGCGCAACCTGGGCAGCGGGAAGGGCGCTTCCCCACTGGCCTGGTTCGAGAGCCGACCGGTTCTGCTGGTCCTCGCCGGCCTGGTGGTGCACACCGCCCTGCTGGAACTCGTGGGCTGGCTGCTCGCCGGCGCCCTGTTGTTCTGGGTCGTCGCCTACGCGTTCGGCGCACGCGCCTATCTGCGTGACGCGATCGTGGCGCTGTCGATGTCGGCCGCCGTGCAGGTCGGTTTCTCGCTCGGGCTCGGGCTCAACCTGCCGGGCGGCTTCCTGGAATTGGTGCTGTGATGGACACTTTGATCAACCTGATGGACGGGTTGGCCGCGGCGCTGACCCCGCAGAACCTCATGTGGGCCTTCCTCGGCGTGCTGTTGGGCACCGCCGTGGGCGTCCTTCCGGGCATGGGCTCGGCGATGGCGGTGGCCCTGCTGCTGCCGGTGACCTTCCGGCTCGACCCGACCAGCGCCTTCATCCTGTTCGCCGGTGTGTACTACGGCGGCATGTTCGGTGGCGCCACCACGTCGATCCTGCTGAACACGCCTGGACAGGCGTCGTCGATCGCCACCACCTACGAGGGCCACAAGATGGCGCTCAACGGCAGGGCTGCGCAGGCACTGGGCACGGCGGTGATCGGTTCGTTCGTGGCGAGTGTCATCGGCACGCTCGTCGTGGCGCTGTTCGCGCCGGTCATGGTGGAGTTCGCGCTCAACTTCGGTCCCGGCGAGTACTTCGCCCTGACCGTGTTCTCGTTCGTGGCGGTGGCCGCGGTGGTGTCGGGTTCGGTGCTGCGCGGTGTGACGTCGCTGCTCATCGGTCTGGCCATCGGCATGGTGGGCATCGACGCCCAGAGCGGCACGGCCAGGTTCGACTTCGGTGCCGCCGGTCTGATGGACGGCATCGACATCGTCATCGTGACCGTGGGTCTGCTGGCCCTGGGCGAGGTGCTGTACATCGCGGCGCGTGGCAAGTCCGCGCCGAACTTCGCGGCGATCCGCACCGGGCGTCCGTGGCTGGGCCGCAAGGACCTGCGCCGCTCCTGGAAGCCGTGGCTGCGCGGCACCGCGCTGGGCAGCGCCTTCGGTCCGATCCCCGGCAGTGGCGCGGAGATCCCCACGTTCCTTTCGCTGGGCCTGGAGCGCAAGCTCGCCGCGCGGCGCGCGCGCCGCAAGGGTGAGGAGGACGAGTTCGGGCAGGGCGCCATCGAAGGTGTGGCCGGCCCGGAGTCGGCCAACAACTCCAGCGCCGCGGGCACCATGGTGCCGCTGCTCGGGTTGGGGCTGCCCACGTCGGCGACGGCCGCGATCATGTTGGCGGCGTTCCAGCAGTACGGGTTGCAGCCGGGGCCGGTGCTCTTCGAGCGCAACGCCGACCTGGTGTGGACGTTGCTGGCGTCGCTGCTCATCGGCAGCGTCCTGCTGCTGGTGATCAACCTGCCGTTCGCTCCGCTGTGGGCCAAGCTGCTGAAGCTGCCCAAGCCGTACCTGTACGCGGGCATCACGCTGTTCTCAGTGCTGGCCGTGTACGCGATCAACACCTCGGTGACGCACCTGGTGATGCTGCTGGCGGTCGCGGTGCTGGGTCTGGTCATGCGGACGTTCGGGGTCCCGGTGGCGCCGGCGCTCATCGGCGTGGTGCTGGGCCCGATCGCGGAGACGGAGTTCCGTCGTGCGTTGGCCGCTTCCTCGGGCGACCCGTCGATCCTGGTGAGCAGTGGCATCTCGATCGGCCTGTACGTGCTGGTGCTGGTCGCGGCGGTACTGCCGCTGATCGCGTCCCTGCGTCGACGTCGCGCCGCCGCCCGTGCCGCGGAGGTCGAGGAGCCGGCCGAGCGGGTCTGACCCCTCACACCATCCCCTTCGTGGCCCCCGGTGTCCGTCCGCCGGGGGCCACCGTCGTTCAGACGTCGGATGGAGTTCGCCGCCGGTCATGGGGACGTGGGGTCGGGCCCCGGGGTTTTGTCATTCCCGTGAGGAGTCCCGGGTCAGACGATGGTGCGCACGAGCGGGACGCGTTGGGCGATGGCCACCAGGATCAGGCTGATCACCGCGGTGGCCACGGCGTACCCGGCCGCCGCGAACAGCGCCAGGTAACCCTCGGGCATGCCTCCCAGGTCGCGCAGCGTGTACATCACCATGACGTGTACGAGGTAGACCCCGAAGCTCAGCCCGGAGACCACGCGAACGACGTTCTTGGTGGCCAGGGCCGCCGGGTTCTCCGCCACCGCCAGGCGCTCGCCGGCGGCGCGCAGCGTCAGGTAGGCGCCGATTCCGGCGACGATCATCGGCGGGGACAGGAAGGCGTAGAAGTACTCGCCTCCAGCGCCCCACTCCCCCTCCACCTGGGCCGCGATCCCCGCGCCCAGGGCGGTGCCGGCCACGCCCAGGGTGAGCGCGGCGATCCCGAAGCGGGTGGTGCGAGGGCTGTTCTCGGTGGTCAGCAGCAGCCACCCCACCAGGTAGTAGCCGAGGAACGGCAGGAAGCGGGTGGCGGCGCTCACTCCGCCCGCCCCGTCGATCAGGGACAGCAGCTGGTCGAAGACGCCCACCCCGAACGATGCTCCGGCGAACCACCACAGCGCGGTGCGCGAACTGTGCGCGACCACCGTCCGGAAGAACGGGGTGAACAGGTAGAGGCCGGCGATGACGTACAGGAAGTACAGGTGGATCGAGGGGGCTCCCGACGCGGCCTGTGTCGCGGCGTCGGGTGTGCCCAGGTCGTCACGCCAGTGCTGCCAGACCAGGTAGATGGCGGTCCAGGCCACCAGCGGGATGCCGATCTTGGCCCATCTTTTGCGATAGAAGGTACCCACGCCCTCCTCGCGCGGGCGCAGCAACAGGGCACCGCTGATCATCACGAACACCGCGACGCACCAGCGTGTGCCCGCGTCCAGGAGGTTGGCGGACCACCATGTGTAGCCGCCGAGTTCGGCGTAGACCGTACTCACCAGTGGTGAGTAGGCGTGCACGCCGATGACCGCCGCCATCGCGGCCACACGGGCGAACCCCATCCACGAAGTGGACGAGGAGGACTGTGAGGGCGCCTGTCTACCGGCGGGGGCTGTCTCTACTCGCACACACTACCGATACCATTTCGTTATACGTGGAATCAACCCGAATAGGTTCGAGATACGTCACCCGCAGGCCAAGGTACACCGCCTGACCTGGTCGTCGACACCCTCTGTGAATTCTTCGATCACCGCCCCGACACGCCGCCGAATCGGGGCGCCGGCGTGCCGCCTCAGTACTCGGAAAGCAGGTGGGTTCCGTCATTGGCCCGGAGGAAGGGACCTCCGTCGGTCAGGGCGTCGGTGATGCGGGAGTCAGTCCGGCACCGGAAAGCGATAGTCGAAAACGGCCATATCAGCACGGATCAGAAATCGCGCTGCCGCATCGGTTCCGCCCGCGCGGCCTCACATCCGGGCCCTGAGCACGTCCACCTCACAGCCCGGTTCGAAGGGGTCGAAGCCGTGCTCGCTCAGCCAGCGAACTATCAGCAGGCTTCGCAACGACCACCACGCGTGGATCACGTCGAGGTCGATGTCGGCGCCATAGCCGGCGATGACGTCGTCGAGGTGCTCCTCTTGTCCGAGCGTGAAGGTCGCGAGGTCGTACAGGGCGTCACCCCGGCCCGCCTCGGACCAGTCGATGATGCCCGTGACCTCGTCGCCGTCGACGAAGACGTGTGCGATCTGTAGGTCGCCGTGCGTGAACGCCGGGGTCCACGGCCGGAGCGCGGCATCGGCGACCTGGCGATTGCGGGTGACCAGGTCGGCGGGCAGGACACCGTTCGTCACGAGCAGCTCGCACTCCTTGTCGAGTTCCGCCGCCAGCGCGACGATGCTCCGACCGGCCCGTCCCAGCCGGGAGGGCGGCGGCGCGTCGTGCAGCTTCCGGATGGCGGCGCCCGCCGCCGCCCACGCCGCCGGCGACCCGGTCGACGGCCCACCAAGGCGCCCGAGCGTCGTCCCCGCGAGTGCGGCGGTCGCGAGCACGTGCGGCTTGCGCCACAGGACCTCGGGGGTAGGAACCGGCGCCAGGGACATCACCTCGAACTCGGCGTCGACGCGCGCCTGATCGGAGTCGACCTTCAGGAACACGTCGCCGACGCGCAGAGTCGCACGTTCGGAATGGGCGACGACGACTTCGACCTCATCCATGGGAGACCAGTATCCCCGGGACGATCGCCGACGTCGCCGGGTTTTTCGCCTGGGATCACGCGGTTGACCGCGTCCCACCGGCGGCCTCGTGCACGCCGACCATCATTCGAACCCGTGGAGGGGAGCGCCAGAACGCGAAAAGGCCGGAGTGGGTGTTCCACTCCGGCCTTCGTCGCTCGGGCTCTGGATCAGTCGTCCGCGGTGGCCACACCGATGGGGCAGCTGGCGCCGGTTCCGCCGATGCCGCAGTAACCGTTGGGGTTCTTGGCGTCGGACAGATACTGCTGGTGGTAGTCCTCGGCGAAGTAGAACGTCTTCAGCGGGGCGATCTCGGTGGTGATCGCACCGTAGCCGGACCGGGACAGGGCGGGCTGGAAGGCGTCGCGGGTGGCCTCGGCGGCCTTCTGCTGGGCCTCGGAGTGGAAGTAGATCGCCGACCGGTACTGGCTGCCGACGTCGTTGCCCTGGCGCAGACCCTGTGTCGGGTCGTGGCCCTCCCAGAAGATCTTGAGGATCTCCTCGTAGGAGATCAGCTTCGGGTCGAAGACCACGCGCACGGCCTCGGTGTGACCGGTCAGCCCAGAGCACACCTCTTCGTAGGTGGGGTTGGGCGTGTACCCGCCGGCGTAGCCCACGGCGGTGGTGATGACGCCGCGTTCGGCACCCAATCGCCAGAACACGCGCTCGGCGCCCCAGAAACAGCCCATGCCCAGATCGGCGACCTCACTGCCCTGCGGGTAGGGCGGGGTCAGCGAGGTGCCCAGGACCGTGTGACCGAAGGGCGGCTCGATCGGTGTGTCCCGGCCCGGAAGGGCGCGGGCGGGTTCGACCATGGTGGCGTTTCTACCGAACATGTCCCCAGCCTATCCACGGGCACAAGAAAGGGGACGACAGGAGGCACGATTCGTCCTACGATTGCCGTTGTGCCGGAATCCAACCGTGGTGTCGCCCTCGGAGCGAGCGCCTTCATCCTGTGGGGCTTCGCGGCCATGTACTGGCCGTTCCTCTCCGCCGCAGAACCCGCCGAGATCCTCGCCCACCGCATGGTGTGGGCCTTGGGCGCGATGTGCGTCTTCCTGCTGCTGGCGCGGCGGGGCTGGGCGTGGCTGCTCCCCATCCTGCGCAGTCCCAGGCGCCTGTTGCCGGTGGCCGCCGCGGCCGTGCTCATCTCGCTCAACTGGTGGGGGTTCATCTACTCGGTCTCCATCACCCAGACCCTGCAGGCCTCTTTGGCCTACTTCATCAACCCGCTGATGACCGTCTGCCTGGGTGTGGTGTTCTTCTCCGAGCGTCTGCGCGCCGCACAGTGGGTCGCCGTGGGGTTGGGCGCGACGGCGGTGGTCGTGATGACCGTCGCCTATGGTTCCACCCCGTGGCTCTCCCTGCTCATGGCCTCCTCCTTCGCCGCGTACGGCGCGGTGAAGAAGTACGTGAGCCTGGACGGGTTGCAGAGTCTGACCATCGAGACCCTGGTGATGTTCCTGCCCGCGTTGGGCTACGTGATCCACCTGGAGGTCACCGGGGCCGGTACGACGTTCTCGGTCTCGCCCGGGCACACCGCCCTGTTGATCGGGGGCGGCCTGGTGACCGCGCTGCCGCTGCTGCTGTTCGGGATGGCCGCGCGCCGGGTGCCGTTGAGCGTGATCGGGATGCTCCAGTTCATCACGCCGACCATGATGTTCCTCATCGGCTGGCTGCTCCAGGGCGAGGAGATGCCCCCGAGCCGCTGGGCGGGCTTCGGTTTCGTGTGGCTGGCCGTGTGCGTGTTCGCCTACGACCAGGTGCGTTCGTCCCGTCGCCGTTCCGCCGAGCGCACCGCGGCGGGCGATCTCCCCGACGCGCCCACGACTCCCCCGGCCCCCGCGCCAAGAGAATGAGTTCCCCGGTTCCGGCGAACCGAAACTACACTGTGTGACCCTGTGCTAACGTCTGGTCGTGGGTGTCGGGCTCTGCCCCCACCCCGAACCGGCCGCCTGCCCTGGAGGGTCCTCGTGAAGCCTCGCCTCAGCTCGATCGGCACGCTCCGTGCCGCCTCGGGCCTGCGCGCGGCGGCACTCGCCCTCCTGTTCCTGCTCGGTGTGCTGTTCGCGGCCCTGTGGTTGCTCTCCGCTCCCGCTCAGGCCGAGACCCGTTCGGAGCCGTTGGGGGGCCTGGGGCTGGAGCGGGTCGACGAGGTCACCGGCCCGGTGACCGCTCCGGTGACCGACACCCTCGGCACCGTCCACCAGCGGGTGGAGCGGGGAACCGGCGAGGCCGCGGCGTCCGCCGTGGCCCTGCCCGAACCCGCCGTCGCCGAAGTACGCGGGGAGGTGCGCGGGGTCGTCACCGGGATCGATCGGACCCGTGAAGAGGCCGCCGACCAGGGCCTCGTTCCGGCCCTCATCGAACCGGTCGTGTCCTCGTATCCCGACGACGAATCGGCCACCGACGACTCGATCACCGCGCCGGAAACGGACTCCTCGGACCAGGCGAAGCCGTCCGCCGAGGAGACCACCGAGGCCGGCGAGGACCGAGCCATCCCGGCACCGTTCCGACCCACGGTCGAGGAGCACCGGGCCGCCGACCCCGAACACGATCCCGAGTCCGCCGGGGCGCTCACCGGCGATCCCGTCGACCCACCCGAGGTTCAGACTTCCGCCGGTTCCGTGGTTTCCGCGGTCTCCTCCGCCAACGCCCCCACCTCGGCGCCCGCCGCCGTCGCCGGCTACCTCGCCACCGCCGCGCTGCCCGGCCCCGACGCCGCCATCGCGCTCGTGCACGCCCGGTCCCCGCACGCCACACCCGCGGACCCGGCGGACGACCCCACGGTCTCCCCCGACTAGCGAACGGCCCGACCGCACGTTCGGCGCGTGTTCCCACGCCTGCCCGCGTGCCCCCGTGCGCCTTCCGTGCGCCCCTCGGACCCGTTCCCAGCCCGCCCCCACCTTCTTCGTCTGGGAGCTGACCTGAGTCCCGTGCTCCGCACACGTGATTCACGTCAGCCGGTGGTCCACCCCGGCTCGATCAGGCCGCCTCCCGCGGCCGCCCCAGCAGCAGCTTCAGGAAGGAAACCCATGACCCAGCCCAAGCGCCTGACCGCCCGAACCGTGATCCTCGCCGCCGGCGCAGCCGGATTCGTGGCCCTCGGCGCCGGTATCGCCGGGGCCGAGGACCTGCAGACCCCCATGCACGACATCGCCCCCACCGTCGAGCGGGCCCTCGTCGAAGGCGTGGCGCCCACCATGAACAAGATCGCTCCCGAGGGCGTGGGCCCGATCGCCGGAACCGCTCTGGAGGAGTTGCAGGCCAGTGCCAACGACCCCGAGCACGGCGCCCCCGACCTGGGTGCCGCCCTCCCTGACTCCCCGCTCGCCGACGCCGTCACCGAGACCCAGGACGCCACCGGTCTGGACGGGGACCCGCACGACACGATCGGTCACACCGCAGGCGAGTCGCTGGAGGCCGGCGCCCAAGACGCCGGGGTCGTGGTGGAGGACACCGCTCGCGGGGCCGGTGGCATCGTGGAGGACAAGGCCCGGGAAGTGGTGCCGCACACCGTGGTGGCCGTCACCGACCTGCGCGACGAGACGCTCACGCTGCCGGAGCTGGAGGGCCCCACCCTGCCCATGAGCCACTCCGAGTCCGCGCTGCCCACGGCGCCCAACGTGTGGGACCTGGCCGCCGGCTTCGGTGTGCGGACCCCCGACCGGCTCCAGGACGTCGTCGAGTCCAACCCGGTCACCGCGGACAACTACGTGGACCTGGGCGAGCAGGAGGTCTTGGGCATGGTGGGCAACCGGGCCTGGGAAGAGGAGGTCACCACCGTCCCGCAGAGCTCGCCCCAGGTCCCGGGTCTGACCGACCTCACCGACGGCCTGGCCGAGGGCATGTCCTCCGGTGAGGCCAAGCCCATCGACGTGAACGGCCCCCTGGCGGACGCGCAGCTCCCCCAGGTCGCCGACGGTCTGGACACCACCGCCGCCGAGGACCTGGTGGCCGGCCTGAGCCGGGGCACGGACCTGGTCCACGACCTGGACACCAGCGACCTGGTCGCCATCGAGGGCGGCACCGCCGAGCAGGAGACCCCCGAGGGCATGGTCGAGCACCCCACCTTCATGGACCTGCCCGGCTCCGAGGCGCTCCCCGTGATCTCCTAAAGCCATCTGACGGCACTCCCCGTGTCGACGGCGCCGCCCCGGTGTATGAGGGGCGGCGCCGTCCCTTGTTCGCGGGGACGATTCCACGTCCGGTGGCCAGGGCCGGCGCAGGGGCGGTGGCAACAGACGAAACCGTTGCCGTTTTGGTCCTCTAAATCTCATTCGGGAGCATGATTCGTCGGCAGAATCAAAGAATGGTTCTCAGCAAACTGTTCGCTCACGCAGATGATCGCCTTGCCCGGAAGTACGGCGTCGTCTGGGGCGACCCCTGGCACGACCCTGACCTCGCCGCTGTCCTTCCCTCCATCAAGGCGGGCGACCTCACCGCCGGTCTGGCTCTCCTCGACACCCCGGACCCCCAACTCCGTTCCCTTCGCCTGCACATCCTCTCCAACGAGACCATCTCCCTGTTGGAGAAGCTGGAGTCGGGGATGGACCTTCCAGACCCCGAGCCGGACCTGTTGATGTGGGCGGGTGCTGCCCGCACCAAGGCCGCCTGGGCCATCCGCACCGGGGCCTGGGCCAAAGACGTCGACGCGGAACGGTTCCATCGCTTCCATGAGATGTTGGCACCCGCGGCCGACCCGCTCATGTACGCGGCCCGGATCAGCCTCTCCCCCACTGCCCTGGACCAGCTCCAGTGGTACTGCCTGGGAATGGATCTTCCCCGCGAGGAACTGGACGCGGTCTGGGAACGGATCATGGAGCTGGATCCCGACCACCACGCCTCGAAGGAGAGCAGACTCCAGGTCCTGTGCCCGAAGTGGCGGGGCTCTCACGACGAAATGTTCTCCTTCGCCCGTGAGGCGGTGGCCCGGGCTCCCCTGGGTGATCGTTCCCTCGTACTGATCGCGCAGGCGCACTACGAGAACCTCAGCGTCATGATCGGAAAGGAGGGCCTGGAGACCTATGGTGCCGTCAGTGGAGTCTTGGAGGGCTACTACCGAGACCCCTCGGTGAGGGCCGAGATCATCGACGCCGCCGACCGTTGGGTAGCGGGTCCGATCACCTACCCCCTGGCCGCACGAGACGCGCATACGTTCGGTTCGGCGCTGCACGTCGCCGGTGATCACCAGCGTGCCGCCGCGGTCCTCTCCCTGGCCGGCCCCCTGGTCCCGGAGTCGGGCTCCCACCTCTGGCGCTTCCTGGACTCCCACTCTCCGGCCTACTACGCCCGAACTCGGGCCAGGCTGCTCGTCCCCCTCCCCAGGGTCTGAACCCACCCGGACACGACGCGGGCCCTCCCTCGATCCGAGGAAGGGCCCGCGTGAAGTCGTCGTGCGGTGGGTCAGCCGGAGCGCTCCACCACGTAGTCGCACAGCGAGAGGAAGGCGTCCCGCGCCGGGATGTCCGGGAGTGTGCTCAGCTCTCCCCGGGCCTTGTCGGCCCAGTTGCGCAGGGTCGCGTCGGCCTCGGCCATGGCCGGGTGGGGACGCAGCAGTGCCAGCGCCTCCTCGGCCTCCGTGTCGTCGAGCGGCCGGCCCAGCAGGGACTTCAGGCGCTCGTCGGCCGGGTCCTCGGAGCGCATCGCGTAGAACATGGGCAGGGTGAGCACGCCCTCGCGCAGGTCCGTACCGGGGACCTTGCCCGAGTCGGCGCTCTCGCTCGCCACGTCCAGGATGTCGTCGGCGAGCTGGAACGCCATGCCCAGCGCGTCGCAGGCACGGGTCAGGGTGCCGACCGTCTCCGGGTCGACCTTGCCGAACATGCCGCCGAACTCCGCCGACGAGGCGATCAGCGACGCCGTCTTGTCGTCGATGACGTTGAGGTAGTGGTCCAACGGGTCGACGCCGTCACGAGGACCGGAGGTCTCCAGGATCTGCCCCTGCACCAGGCGCGCGAAGGTCTCCGCCTGCAGCCGGACCGCTTCGGTGCCCAGGTCGGCCAGCATCGTGGAGGCCTTGGCGAACACGTAGTCGCCGGTGAGGATGGCGACGGTGTTGCCCCAGCGCTGGTTGGCGCTGGACCTGCCGCGACGCAGTTCCGCCTCGTCCATGACGTCGTCGTGGTAGAGCGTCGCCACGTGGGTCAGTTCCACCACTGCCGCCGCGGGGATGAGGTCGGGGACCTTCGGGTCGCCGAAGTGGGCGGCGAGCAGCACCAGCATGGCGCGGAAGCGCTTGCCACCGGCCTCCAGCAGGTGGGACGCCGCCTCGGTCAGCAACGGGTCACTGGACCGCACCGACTCCCGCAGCAGCTCCTCCACCTTCTCAAGGTCGTCCTGCACCCCACGAGCGAGGGCCGCATCGACTCTCGGCAGAGCGAGAAACCCGCTCGGGACAGCACCGCTCACCGTAAAGCTCCACCTGTTGAACGGGCGTGTCGGCGACCCCCTGAGAGGGGGCCGCCGCACGCTCAGCACATGAACATGATCCGACTTGCCACGGTATCCGACCCGGAATGATCGTCCAAAGCCACACCCGGGTCGGTGATCACTCCTCGGTGACCTGGTGGACCATCACCGCCGCCGGTTCCTGACCGGCCTCGGCGTCCGGAAGCAGACCGTCCAGGACCGGCCCCGGGAAGATTCCGAGGGCCAGCGTAGCCGCCACACCCACGGTGATCACGCCGCCGGTGAGTGCGCCCGCGCGGGCCACCGTGGGTCCTTCGCCCTCCGATTCCCGGAAGAACATCACAACGATGATCCGGATGTAGAAGAAGGCGGTCACCGCGCTGCTGAGGACACCGACCACCACGAGCGGGGTGGCGCCCGCGGCGACGGCGGCCTCGAACACCGCGAACTTGCCGATGAACCCGCTGGTGAGCGGGATACCGGCGAAGGCCAGGAGGAACAGCGACAACGCGAGCGCGAGCCCGGGGGCACGACGCCCCAGACCGGCCCAGCCCTCCAGGTCGCCGAGCTCCTGACCGCCGTCCCTGGTGCGCACCAGGGTGACGATCGCGAACGCACCCAGGGTGGTGAACCCGTAGGCGGCGAGGTAGAACATGGCGCCCACGAGGCCCTCGGTGCTGGAGGCGATCACGGCGGTGAGGATGAAGCCGGCGTGCACGACCGAGGAGTAGGCCAACAGTCGCTTGATGTCGCGCTGGGTGACCGCGATGACCGCCGCCGCCACCATGGTGAGGATGGCGACCGTCCACAGCATCGGCTCCCAGATCTCCAGGGATCCGCCGAAGGGCACGAAGAACACCCGCAACAGCGCGCCGAACGCGGCCACCAGGGTGCAGGAGGCCATGAGCGCGGTGATGGGGGTGGGGGCGCCCTGGTAGACGTCCGGCTTCCAGTTGTGGAAGGGCACGGCGCCGACCTTGAACAGCAGACCGATCGCGACCAGGCCGATGCCCATGATGAGCAGCGGTTCGCCGTTGCCGTCGGCGAAGATCGCCGCGCCACCCGAGTCCACGGCCTGACGGATCGCGGTGAAGTTCACCGAACCCGCGTAGCCGTACACCAGGGCGATGCCGAAGAGGAAGAACGCCGAGGAGAACGCGCCGAGCAGGAAGTACTTGACCGCGGCCTCCTGGGAGAACAGGCGACGGCGGCGGGCCAGCCCGCACAGCAGGTACAGCGGCAGGCTCATCACCTCAAGGGCGATGAACATGGTGAGGAAGTCGTTGGCCGCGGGGAAGAGCAACATGCCCAGCACCGCGAACAGCACCAACGGGTAGACCTCGGTGTGCTGGGACCCGGCGAGGATGTGCCTGCGTTCCTCCTCGCTGCCCGGGACCGTGGCGGCCTGCGCGGAGAACGCGTCGCGGCCGTCACGCCGTTCGGCGATGAGCATGAGGCTGATCAGGGCCAGCACGGTGATGGTGCCCTGGAGGAAGAGCACCACGCGGTCCATCGCGAGGACTCCGCCCGCCACGATCACGCCGTCGCCGACCGCCTCCACCTGGAGGACGATCATGACGAACGTGACGAGCAGTGCCACGGCGGCGACGGTGATCTGCACCGGCCGCAGGACCTTCTTGGGCACGAAGGCCTCGAACAGCACCGCCAGCACACCGGCGCCGAAGACCACCAGGATCGGGGCGAGGAGCCACCAGTCCAGGGTCGGTGCCGCCTCGGTGATGCCGGGGAGCGACGGGGGCGCCCCGTCGGCGACGTAGAGCGCGTTCACTCCTCGTCTCCTTCCTCGGTGTCGCCCTCGGCGTTCGTGGTGGCCGAGGCGGTGTCCGCCCCGATCTCCACGGTCCGTTCGACGGCGGGGTTGATCACGTTGAGCAGGGGCTGCGGGTAGACACCGAGCGCGAGGATGAGGGCGAGCAGCGGAGCCACCACCCAGGTCTCACGCGCGGACAGGTCGGGCAGCTTCGACAGCTTCTGCGGGGTCGGTCCGGTCATGGTGCGCTGGTACATCCACAGGATGTAGAGAGCGGCCAGGACCACGCCCACCACGGAGATGATCGCGGGCACCGGGTTGAAGGCGTAGGCGCCGACGAACACCAGGAACTCACTGACGAACGGGGCCAGTCCGGGCAGGCCCAGACCGGCGAGGCCGGTCACCAGGAACACCCCGGCGAGCTTGGGCGCGACCTTCTGGACGCCCCCGAAGTCCTCGATGCGGGAGCTGCCCCGACGGGCGATGAGGAAGCCCACGATGAGGAACAGCGCGCCGGTGGCGAAGCCGTGGTTGACCATGTACAGGGCCGCGCCCGCCTGCGCCTGCGGGGTCAGGACGAAGATCCCCATGGTGATGAACCCGAAGTGGGAGATCGAGGTGTAGGCCACCAGGCGCATCATGTCGCTCTGTCCGATGGCGAGGATCGCGCCGTAGATGATGCTCACGACGCTGAGCCCCACCACCGGCCACACGAACCAGGACACCGCGGACGGGAACAGCTCCAGGCAGAACCGGAGCATCCCGTAGGTGCCGACCTTGTCCAGGACACCGACCAGCAGCACCGCGGTGCCGGGGCTGGAGGAGCCCGCGGCGGTGGGCAACCAGGTGTGCACCGGCCACATCGGAGCCTTGATCGCGAAGGCGATGAAGAATCCGAGGAAGAGCCAGCGCGCGGTGGCCGGGTCGACGGTGGCGAGCGGACTGCCCGGCGCGGTCAGTTCGGTCCACAGGAAGGTGCCGCCGATGACGTACACGCCGATCACCGCGACCAGCATGATGAGGCCGCCGGCGAAGCTGTACAGCAGGAACTTCAACGCGGCCTTGGTGCGCTCGGCGCCCCGGCCGTACCGCCCGATCATGAAGTAGACCGGGATCAGCATGACCTCGAAGAACACGTAGAACAGGAAGACGTCGGTGGCGGCGAAGACACCGATCATCATCGCTTCGAGGGCGAGGATGAGGGCGAAGTAGCCGCGGCCGCCGTCCGGGTGGTCGGAGTGTTCGTTCCAGGCCGCCAGGATGACCAGCGGGACCAGGATCGCCGACATCAGGACCATCGTCAGGGCGATGCCGTCCACACCGACGGCGAAGTGGACCCCGAAGTAGGGGATCCACGGGTAGACCTCCTCGAACTGGAGGTCACCCGCCGTGGCGGTGTCGAAGTTCAGCGCCATGGCCACGACCAGGGCCAGGGTGACCAGGGAGACGATCAGCGCGACGCGCTTGGCGTTCTCCGCGGAGGCGGTTCCCGCCCCGGTCCCGGTGGCGGGCCGGGTCTTGACCGCGGTACCGCCACCGCCCGCCTCGGCGGAGGCGGTGGCCCGGGCCGAGCCGGACGCCGCCTCGGCCTTCGTCCCGACCCGGGGCAGTGCCCAGATGAGGATCGCGCCGACCGCCGGAAGGGCGATGGCGAGTGTGAGCCAGGGGATCATGTCAGAACCTCACAGCCAGCGTCGCGGCGACGATCACGGCGCCGATGAGCATGGTGAGCGCGTAGGTGCGGGCGAACCCGGTCTGTGCCTTGCCGAGCCCGGTGGAGGAGTCTCGGACCCCGGCACCGATCCCGTTGACCGCGCCGTCGATGACCTTGTCCTCGATGACGACCAGCGCCTTGGTGAGCACCTGGCCGGGTCGCATGAACAGGTCTTCGTTGATCTCGTTGCCGTACAGCTCGTTGCGGGCCGTGTTGGTGACGAGGTTGCCCTTGGGGGCGGTGCGTTCCACCGGCTTGCGCAGGTAGATCGCCCAGGCCGCGACCACGCCCAGGACCAGCACGGCCAGCGCCGCGATGCCGTAGGGCGAGGTGAAGGCGTGGCCCACCGTGAAGTGGGGAAGTTCCGCTCCGGTGACGGGCTGGAGGAACGCGGCGAAGCGGTCGCCGGCCACCAGGAATCCGCCCAGGGCGATCGAGCCGAGCGACAGCACCACCATGGGGGCGGTCATGCTCACGGGCGACTCGTGCGGGTGCACGCCCTCGTCCCAACGCTTCTTACCGAGGAAGGTCATGAAGACCATCCGGGACATGTAGAAGGCGGTGAGCGCGGCGCCCAGGATGACCAGGGAGCCGAAGACCAGGCCGACGTTGCCGCCGAGACCGAAGGTGGCGGAGATGATGCTCTCCTTGGTCCACCAACCCGACAGCAGCGGGACGCCGATGATCGCGAGGTAGCCCAGGCCGAAGGTGGCGAAGGTGATCGGCATCTTCGACGCCAGACCGCCGTACTTGCGCATGTTCACGTCGTCGTTCATGGCGTGCATGACCGAACCGGCGCCCAGGAACAGCCCGGCCTTGAAGAAGCCGTGCGTGACCAGGTGGGCGATGGCCGCCGCGTAACCGATCGGGCCCAGGCCCGCGGCCAGCACCATCATGCCGATCTGGCTCATCGTGGATCCGGCCAGGGACTTCTTGATGTCGTCCTTGGCGGAGGCGATGATCCCGCCGGCCAGCATGGTGGCGGCGCCGACGACCATGACGGTCATCTGCGCCGTCGGGGAGGCCTCGAAGATCGGACCGGCGCGCACGATGAGGTACACACCGGCGGTGACCATGGTGGCCGCGTGGATGAGCGCCGACACCGGGGTCGGGCCCTCCATGGCGTCCAGCAACCACGCCTGCAACGGCAGCTGCGCGGACTTACCGCAGGCGCCCAGCAGGAGCAGCAGACCGATGGCGAGCAGGACACCGTCGTGTGCGCCCGGTACGGCGGCGAAGACGTCGCTGAAGCCCACCGCGCCGAACGCGGTGAACATGATCATGATCGCCACGAGCAGGCCCATGTCGCCGACCCGGTTGATCAGGAACGCCTTCTTGGCCGCGGTGGCGGCGGTGGGCTTGTCCTGCCAGAACCCGATGAGCAGGTAGGACGCCAGGCCCACACCCTCCCAGCCGAGGAACAGCAGGACGAAGTTGTCCGCCAGCACCAGAACCAGCATGGCGGCGACGAACAGGTTGAGGTAGGCGAAGAACCTGCGCTTGCCCGGGTCCTCGGCCATGTAGCCGAGGGAGTAGACGTGGATCAGCGAACCCACGAACGTGATGAGCAGGACGAAGGTGATGGAGAGCGGGTCGACCAGCAGGTTGATCCGCGCGGAGAAGTCGCCGGCCGCGAACCACTCGTAGACGGGAACGGAGACGCTGCGCGCGTCGGCGCCTCGTCCGAGTAGGTCGAACAGGGCCAGGACGGCCCAGACGAAGGAGACCACCGGTAGGACGGTGGCCAGCAGGGGCCCCCAGGCGTTGGTGCGTCGCCCGCCCAGCAACAGGATCGCCGCGCCCACCAACGGCAGGGCGATCAGCAGCCAGGCGTTCGACAGCACCGCGCTGTCGGCCGCGGTCGCCGCGGGTTCGGCGGCGAGGTACGCGTGATGTCGTGTCACAGCCACGTCGCCTTCTAGTGCTTGAGCAGGTTGGCGTCATCGAGCGACGCGGACCTGCGGGTTCGGAAGATCTGCATGATGATCGCGAGGCCCACGACCACCTCGGCGGCGGCGACGACCATCACGAAGAACGCGATGACCTGCCCCTCGATGTCCCCGTGCATCCGAGCGAACGCGACGAACGCCAGGTTGCAGGCGTTGAGCATGAGCTCCACGCACATGAAGACGATGATCGCGTTGCGTCGGACGAGGACGCCGACCGCGCCGATGGTGAACAGAAGCGCCGCGAGGACGATGTAGTTCATCGGGTCCACGTGGACTCGACCTCCTGCCCGTTGCCGTTGGTGCCGTTGTCGACCGCCGGGTCGGAGCCGTCCTCACCGTCGCCGGTGGGTCGGGCCCCCTTCCCGGCGGTGGGTTCGTCGTCCTCGGGTCGGATCGCGTCGGACCCCCCGCCCTGGAGCGGAGTCGCCCGGATGTCCATGGGCACGCCCTTCTGGTACTGGGGGTCGCGCGCGGTGAGGACGGGGTTGAGGGACAGCTGGGAGACCGTGCCGTCCGGCAGCAGCGCGGGCATGTCGATCGCGTTGTGCCTGGCGTAGGTGCCCGGCCCGGGCAGCGGGGTGGGGTGGTCGCCGCGGATGCGGTCCTCGGACATCTCCCGCTGGGTGCGGCGCTTGCCGATCCGAGCGGTGTGCGCGAGCACCATGGCGCCCAGCACCGCGGTGATGAGCAGCGCGGCCGTGGCCTCGAACGCGACCAGGTAGCGCATGATCAGCTCGCCGGCCAGCCACGGGATGGTTCCTCCGACCGGGGCCGCGGCGGCGATCCCGGCCGGGTCGCCCACCGTGATGCGGGTGATCCCGGTGGCGAGGGCGCCGATGAAGCAGATCGCGACGATCGCCGTCAACAGCCGCTGTCCGCGCAGGGTCTCCACCACGGAGTCGGAGGAGCTGACGCCGACGAGCATCAGTACGAACAGGAACAGCATGAGGACGGCGCCGGTGTAGACGACGATCTGGACGACCATCAGGAACGGCGCCTCGTTGATGCCGTAGAAGATCGCCAGGCCGACCATCGTCAACGCCATCGACAGGGCCGAGTGGACGGCCTTGCGGGAGAAGACCACGCCCAGGGCACCGAGCACCACGATGGTGCCCAGTACCCAGAACAGGGCGGTCTCCCCCGACCCGATCGGCGCTCCCGCCGCGGAGTGCAGGACGTGCGGAGTCGTGTCGAGCGGGGTCACGGGGTGGCCTCCGCGTTCTCCGGCCGGTCCTGCGTGCCGTGCTGACCGCGCCCGGTGGCGTAGTAGTCCTGCTCGTCGTCGCCGAGCCGCATCGGGTGCGGGGGCTGCTCCATCTCCTCGGTGAGGGGCGCCAGGAGCTGCTCCTTGGTCCAGATGAGGCTCTGCCGGCTGTCGTCGGCGAGCTCGTACTCGTTGGTCATGGTGAGCGCCCGGGTCGGGCAGGCCTCGACGCACAGACCGCAGAGGATGCAGCGCAGGTAGTTGATCTGGTAGACGCGACCGTAGCGTTCGCCGGGCGAGTACCGGTCGTCGTCGGTGTTGTCACCGGCCTCCACGTAGATGGCGTCGGCCGGGCAGGCCCAGGCGCACAGTTCGCACCCGATGCACTTCTCCAGGCCGTCGGCCCACCGGTTCAGCTGGTGCCGTCCGTGGAAGCGCGGCGCCGTGGGGCGCTTGACCTCCGGGTACTCGACGGTGGGCACCTTCTTGAACATCGTGTGGAAGGTGACACCGAAACCCTTGACGGGGTTGAGCCACTCAAGCACCGGTAACCTCCCCCTTCTTCTGATTGCGTTCGACGGTGCCGGCCGAGGCCGTCCGAGACGGCTCGGCGAGCACGCGGCTGCCGTAGTGGGCGGCGGTGCTCGGGGGCACCGGGAACCCGCCGAAGGAGGGTTCCTTGTGGGCTCGGCGCGCGTTCTCGGCACGCACCTTGGCCTCCTCGGCGCGCTCGCGGCGCACGAAGCGCACCCAAGCGGCGAAGGCGGCGATGGTGGCCACGGTGAAGGCCGCGACGACCGCCCCGATGATGACCGGGGAGGCGCCGTCCAGGATGAGCATGCGCACGACGGCCACACCGGTGATCCACACGAGCTGGATCGGGATGAGGACCTTCCAGCCGAGCTTCATCAGCTGGTCGTAGCGCACACGCGGGAGGCTGCCCCGGGCCCAGATGAACAGGAACATCACGGCGACGAACTTGAGCAGCCACCACAGGAGCGGCAGCCAGCCCTCGTTGGCGCCGGGGATGATCGCGGTGACGCCGGGCGGCGCGTACCAGCCGCCGAGGAAGAGCGTCACGGACACCGCGGCGACGGTGCACATGTTCACGTACTCCGCGAGGAAGAACATCGTGAACTTCATGGACCCGTACTCGGTCATGAAGCCACCGACGATCTCGCCCTCACCCTCGGCCAGGTCGAACGGGAGCCGGTTGGTCTCGCCGATCATCGTGACGATGTAGATGAGGAAGGAGGGCAGGAGCAGCACCGCGAACCACAGGTTCTCCTGGGCCGCGACGATGCCGGAGGTGGTGAGGGTGCCCGCCATGATGAAGACCGCCACGAAGGACAGGCCCATGGCGACCTCGTAGCTGATCACCTGCGCGGAGGCGCGCAGACCACCGAGCAGGGCGTACGGGGATTGGGAGGCCCAGCCGCCCAGGACGATCCCGTACACGCCCAGCGCGGCGGTGGCCAGCACCAGCAGCGCGGCGATGGGCAGGTCGGTGAGCTGTAGCGGGGTCATGACCCCGAACATGTTCACCTCGGGACCCATCGGGATGACCGAGAAGGCGAGGAACGCCGGAATGGCGGCGATCATCGGCGCGGCGATGTAGACGAACCGGTCCACACCGCGCGGGATCACGTCCTCCTTGAGGGAGAGCTTGATCCCGTCGAACAGGGACTGCAGGAGGCCGAAGGGGCCCATCCGGTTGGGTCCGTGTCGCTGCTGCATGCGGCCCATGACCTTACGGTCGGCCATGATCATCATCAGCACGCAGACCATCAGGAACACGAAGATGCCCAGCGCCTTGATGGTGGTGATCCACCACGGGTCGTTCCCGAAGGCGCTCAGGGTGCTCTCCGCGGCCAGGTCGGCCACGCGCGGATCGAGAGCGGCGGGGGTCACTGTTGCCTCCCGTTGGTGGTGGGCGAGGCCAGTTCGACCGTCTGCCCGGCGGTGGCGCCCAGGTCACGACGGATGTCGCAGCCGTGCGCGTTGGCCGGGAGCCAGACGACCCGGTCGGCGATGTCGGTGACGACCGCGGGCACGGTCACCGTCCCCAGGGGGCCGGTGACGCGCAGCGAGCCGCCGTCGGAGACGCCGACCTCCTCCGCCGTGGTCTTGGACAGGTAGGCACGGGCCTTGCGGGCGGTCCCGGCCAGGTAGGGCTCGCCGTCCTCCATGCGGCCGGTGCCGAGCAACTGCTTCCAGGTGGACAGCAGCGCGCGGCCGGGGCCGGGTTCGGGTGTGGCCACCGGACGCGCGGAGGGACCGACGGGGCGGTTCCCCGCCCACGGGCCCAACTCCAACAGTTCCCGGTGGGCGCCCGTGGCGTCGGGCAGACCCAGGTGCACGTCCATCTCGTCCGCGATGGCGGACAGGACCCGCAGGTCGGAGAGGGCTCCGGGCACCTTGAGCGCCTCACCGAAGGGTCGGTGACGGCCCTCCCAGTTGACGAAGGTGCCGGACTTCTCGGCGACGGCGGCCACCGGGAACACCACGTCGGCGCGGTCGGTGACGTCACTGGCGCGTAGTTCCAGGCTGACGATGAACGGCACCCGGGCCAGGGCGGCGCGGGCCGCCTCGGGGTCGGGCAGGTCGTCCAGTTCCAGCCCCGCGATGACCAGGGCGTCCAGTTCACCGGCGGCGGCCGCGGCGATGATCGCGTCGGTGTCGCGGCCGGGTTCGCTCGGCAGGGAACCGACGTTCCAGGCTCGGGCGACCTCGGCGCGGGCCGAGGCGTCGGCGACAGGACGTCCGCCGGGCAGCAGGTTCGGGAGCGCCCCGGCGTCGATGGCGCCGCGCTCACCCGCGCGACGCGGGATCCACGCCAGGCGGGCTCCGGTGCGTTCGGACAGGGCGACCGCCGCTGTGAGCGCGCCGGGGGCGGCGGCGAGCCGCTCGCCCACCAGGATGATCGCGCCCTCCTGGCCCATGGCCTGGAGGATCTCGGGATGTTCCACGTCCAGGGAGTTGAGGGTCCGACCCTCATCACCCGGGACGGTCCGAACGAGCGTGCCCTTGGTCTTGGTCAGGCCGAGGGTGGAGTGCGAGGCCAGCGAGTACACCTTCAGTCCTCGCTTGCGCATGCCCTTGCGCAGGCGCAGGAACGTGGAGGCCGACTCGTCCTCGGGGTCGAATCCGGCGAGCAGCACCGCGGGCGCCTTCTCCACCGAGGTGAAGTCGACGTCCACCGGCCTGCCCGCCACACGCGCGGCGAGGAAGGCCGCCTCCTCGGCGGAGTGCTCGCGGGCGCGGGCGTCCACGTCGTTGGTGCCCAGGGCCACGCGGGCGAACTTGGCGTAGGCGTAGGCGTCCTCGTAGGTGAGGCGTCCGCCGACCAGTACGCCCACGTTGCCGCGAGCGGCGGCCAGTCCCTGGGCGGCCATGCCGATGGCCTCGGGCCAGGAGGCGAACTCCAGGGCCCGGGAGTCCTCGTCACGGACCAGGGGGCGGCTGAGCCGGTCGCCCTCGGTGGCGTAGGTGAACGCCCACCGACCCTTGTCGCAGTTCCACTCCTCGTTCACCTGCGGGTCGTCGCCGGCCAGGCGGCGGGTGACCTTGCCCCGTCGGTGGTCGGTGCGCTGTGCGCAACCACCGGCGCAGTGCTCGCAGATACTGGGGGTGGAGACCAGGTCGAAGGGGCGTGACCGGAACCGGTAGGCGGCGCCGGTGAGCGCGCCCACCGGGCAGATCTGCACCGTGTTGCCGGAGAAGTAGGAGTCGAACGGCTCCCCCTCGGCGATGCCGATCTGTTCCTGGGCGCCGCGCTCCATGAGCTCGATCAACGGGTCACCGGCGATCTCGGCGGCGAAGCGGGTGCAACGCGTGCACTGGATGCAGCGCTCGCGGTCCAGCAGCACCTCGGTCGACAGCGAGACGGGCTTGGGGAAGGTGCGCTTGACGTCGATGAAGCGGGTCTCGCCCTGCCCCGTGGACATGGCCTGGTTCTGCAGGGGACACTCGCCGCCCTTGTCGCAGACAGGACAGTCCAGCGGGTGGTTGATCAGCAGGAACTCCATGATTCCGCGCTGGGCCTTCTCCGCCACCGAGGAGGTCAACTGGGTGTTGACCACCATGCCCTCCATGACCGTGATGGCGCAGGAGGGTTGTGGCTTGGGCATTCCCCGGCCGTTGCCCATGTCGGGGATCTCGACCAGGCACTGGCGGCAGGCGGCGACCGGATCGAGCAACGGGTGGTCGCAGAACCGGGGGATCTGAATGCCGAGCAGCTCGGCCGCGCGGATCAGCAGGGTCCCCTTGGGCACCCGGAGCTGGAAACCGTCGATGGTGACGGTGATCAGATCCTCCGGGGGCGGGGCGGGTGAGGACCCGCCGGATGTGTTGGAGGTGACGGTCATCGGTTCCCTCCCTCTGCAGAGGTCGGCCGGTCCGCCCAGAGGGTGGACCTGGAGTGGTCGAAGGGACAGCCGCCCTTCTCGAAGTGGTCGACGTACTCCTGGCGGAAGTACTTGATCGACGACATGACGGGGCTGGTGGCACCGTCGCCCAGGGCGCAGAAGGAGCGACCGAGCAGGTTGTCGCAGATGTCCAGGAGCTTGTCGATGTCGGCCTCGGTGCCCTCGCCCCGCTCCAGCCGGTCCAGGACCTGGACCATCCAGAAGTTGCCCTCGCGGCAGGGCGTGCACTTGCCGCAGGACTCGTGGGCGTAGAAGGCGATCCAACGGCCGACGGCGCGCACCACGCAGGTGGTCTCGTCGAAGATCTGGAGGGCGCGGGTGCCGAGCATGGACCCGGCGGCGCCCACCGACTCGAAGTCGAGCGGGGTGTCCAGGTGCTCGTCGGTGAAGATCGGTGTGGAGGAACCGCCCGGGGTCCAGAACTTGAGTTCGTGCCCGGCGCGCATCCCGCCCGCCATGTCGAGGAGTTCGCGCAGCGTGATGCCGAGCGGCGCCTCGTACTGGCCGGGGTTGGCGACGTGCCCGGACAGCGAGAAGAAGCCGAACCCGGCGGACTTCTCGGTGCCCATGGAGGTGAACCACTCGGCGCCGTTGGCGACGATCCCCGGGACGCTGGCGATGGACTCCACGTTGTTCACCACGGTGGGGGAGGCGTAGAGCCCGGCCACCGCGGGGAACGGCGGCTTGAGCCGCGGCTGGCCCTTGTAGCCCTCCAGGGAGTCCAGGAGGGCGGTCTCCTCACCGCAGATGTAGGCGCCGGCCCCGGCGTGCACGACCACGTCGAGGTCGAAGCCGGTGCCGAGAATGTCCTTGCCCAGCAGTCCGGCCTCGTAGGCGTCGGCCACCGCCTGACGGAGCCGTCGGATGACGTGCAGGACCTCACCGCGCACGTAGATGAAGGCCTGGCTGGACTTGATCGCGTAGGCGGCGATCGCCACGCCCTCCACCAACACGTGCGGGTTGGCGAGCATGAGCGGGATGTCCTTGCAGGTACCCGGCTCGGACTCGTCGGCGTTGACGACGAGGTAGCGCGGGTTGGGGTTGTCCTTGGGCAGGAACCCCCACTTCATCCCGGTGGGGAAGCCCGCGCCGCCGCGGCCGCGCAGGCCGGCTTCCTTGACCAGGTCGACGATGCCGTCGGGCTCCATGGTCAGCGCCTTGCGCAGCGCCTCATAGCCGCCGGTGGCCCGGTAACCGTCGATCGTGAAGGAGTCGGGACGATCCCAGTTCTTGGACAGGATCGGGGTCAGGGTGGTCACTTGGCGCCCTCCTCACCCTGCTCGTCGGAAGAAGGTGTGGGGAGGTCGTCGGGGTCCGGAGCCGTCCACCCGCGCTGCTGGGCGAGCTTGAGGCCGGCCAGCGACGGGGTGGCCGCCTGGACACCCTCGCCCGCGCGCCCGTCGTCGAACCCGGCGAGCACGCGCGAGGCCTGCTTCCAGGTGCACAGGCTCTTCGGGCCGCGGGTGGGCGCGACGTCCTCGCCCAAGCGCAGGTCGTCGACCAGCTGCTTGGCGGTGGCGGGCGTCTGGTCGTCGAAGAACTCCCAGTTGACCATCACCACGGGGGCGAAGTCGCAGGCCGCGTTGCACTCCACGTGCTCCAGCGTGACCTTGCCGTCCTCGGTGGTCTCGCCGTTCTCCAGGTCCAGGTGCTCCTTGAGGGAGGAGAAGATCTCGTCTCCGCCCATCACCGCGCACAGGGTGTTGGTGCACACGCCCACCTGGTAGTCGCCGCCGGGACGGCGGCGGTACATGGTGTAGAACGTGGCGACCGCGTTGACCTCGGCGAGGGTGATGTCCAGCTGGTCGGCGCAGAACCTCATGCCGTCCCGACTGACGTGCCCTTCCTCGGACTGCACCAGGTGCAGCAGCGGCAGCAGCGCCGACCGCGGCTTCGGGTAGCGGCTGATGATCTCCTTGGCGTCCTGCGCCAGGCGGGCCACCACCTCGTCGGTGAAGACGCTCTGTTCGGTCTCGGTGGTCCCGTTGTCGTTGTTCTCGCTCACCGGTCCACTCCTCCCATCACCGGGTCGATACTGGCCACGGCCGCGATGACGTCCGCCACCGTCCCGCCCTCGCACATGGCGGCGACGGCCTGGAGGTGGGTGAACGACGGGTCGCGGAAGTGGACGCGGTAGGGGCGGGTGCCCCCGTCACTGACGGCGTGGCAGCCGAGTTCGCCCTTGGCGCTCTCCACCGCCGCGTACGCCTGGCCGGCCGGGACCCGGAAACCCTCGGTGACCAACTTGAAGTGGTGGATGAGCGCCTCCATCGAGCCGCTCATGATGTGCGCGATGTGGTCCGGGGAGTTGCCCAGACCGTCCGGACCCAGCGCGAGCTTGGCGGGCCAACCGATCTTGGCGTCCTCGATCATCACGGGCCCGGGCTCCAGCTTGTCCAGGCACTGCTCGACGATCTTGAGGCTCTCCTCCATCTCGGCCATGCGCACCCGGTAACGGGCGTACACGTCGCCGCCGTCGGAGACCGGCACGTCGAACTCGTAGTTCTCGTAGCCGCAGTAGGGCTTGGCCTTGCGCAGGTCCCAGGCCAGACCGGAGGCGCGCACCAGCGGTCCGGTGACGCCGAGCGCCATGCAACCGGGCAGGTTGAGGTAGGCGACGTCCTTGGTCCGGGCCAGGTAGAGGGGGTTCTCGTCCAGGAGCTTGCGCATGATCTTGATGCGCTCGGGCATGTCCTTGAGCAGTTCCCGCACCTTGCCGACCGCGCCCGGAGGCAGGTCCTGGGCCACCCCGCCGGGGCGGATGAAGGCGTGGTTCATTCGCAGACCCGTGATGAGCTCGAAGATGTCGAGGATCATCTCGCGTTCACGGAAGCCGTTGGTCATGATCGTGGTGGCGCCCAGCTCCATGCCGAACGTCGCCATGGCCACGAAGTGCGAGGCCATCCGGTTCAGCTCCATGAGCAGGATCCGGATGACGTTGGCCCGGTCGGGGATGCGGTCGGTGATGCCGAGCAGCTTCTCGACCGCCAGGCAGTACGCCGTCTCGTTGAAGAGCGGCGTCAGGTAGTCCATGCGGGTCACGAACGTGGTGCCCTGCGTCCACGTCCGGTACTCCATGTTCTTCTCGATACCGGTGTGCAGGTAACCGATGCCGACTCGGGCTTCGGTGCAGGTCTCGCCGTCCAGGGTGAGGATCAGCCGGAGCACGCCGTGCGTGGACGGGTGCTGCGGTCCCATGTTGACGACGAGGCGCTCGGCGCTACTGCCCTGGGCCTTCTCGACGACGTCGTCCCAGTCCCCACCGGAGGCGTCGATGTAGTCCTCGGTGACGGTCATGCCGTGCCTCCCTTCTGGATGGCCCTTCGAATCACTCGTGTGGTGGCCGGGCGGTTCACTTGTAGTCCCGCCGCTCGTCCGGTGGGGGCACGGTCGCGCCCCGGTACTCGACCGGGACGCCGCCCAGTGGGTAGTCCTTGCGCTGGGGGTGGCCTTCCCAGTCGTCGGGCATCTGGATACGGGTCAGGGCCGGGTGGTCGTCGAAGACGATCCCGAAGAAGTCCCAGGCCTCGCGCTCGTGCCAGTCGTTGGTCGGATATACCGACACGATGGAGGGCACGTGCGGGTCGGCGTCGGGGCAGGTGGTCTCGACCCGGATCTCGCTGTTGTGGGTGATCGACCGGAAGTGGTAGACCGCGTGCAGCTCGCGCCCGACCTGGTCGGGGTAGTGCACCCCGATCACGCCGGTGCACAGCTCGTAGCGCAGGGCGGGGTCGTCGCGCAGTACCCGGGCCAGTTCCAGGAGGCCCTCGCGACGGACGTGGAAGGTGATCTCCCCGACCGCCACCACGACCCTCTCGACGAGGTCCGCCCGTTCCAGGGCGTTCAACGCCGCCTCCAGGTCGTCGGCGACCCGGTCGAAGTCGGCGGTGCGCGGGTCGTCGGGGTCGGTGAAGGGCCGACTGCTGTGGACGGGAGCGCTCCCCCGCACCTTCAGCCCACCGAACCCGGAGGTGTCCCCCGTGGTCGTCGACCCGAACATGCCGGTTCGCTTGATCGGCGCGGCCAACCGTTCACGCCCGAGCTGGTCGGGCAGGTTCTCCGCCGACTCGTCGCGGTCGCGCTCGTACTCGTTGCTCATGATCAGTCCTTGGTCACCAGCGGCAGCGAATGACGGAGCATCCGCTCCTCGGTCTCGGTGATCTCCTGCTCCCGATGGGCGCCGAGCTTGGTGTTCTGCACCTTGTCGTGGAGCTTGAGCACGGCGTCCAGGAACATCTCCGGCCTGGGCGGGCAGCCCGGCAGGTAGATGTCGACGGGGACGATGTGGTCCACGCCCTGGACGATCGCGTAGTTGTTGAACATGCCTCCGCTGGACGCGCACACGCCCATCGCGATGACCCACTTGGGTTCGGGCATCTGGTCGTAGATCTGCCGCAGGACCGGCGCCATCTTCTGGCTCACGCGTCCGGCGACGACCATCAGGTCGGCCTGTCGGGGGGTGGCACCGAACTTCTCCATGCCGAAACGGGCCAGGTCGTAGTGGGGACCGCCGACCGACATCATCTCGATCGCGCAGCAGGCCAGACCGAACGTGGCCGGCCACATGGAGGTCTTACGGGCGAGCCCGGCGACCTGTTCGACCGTGGTGAGCGCGATCCCCGCGGGGAGTTTCTCTTCGAGTCCCATCAGCTTCGGACCTCCTCAAGGCTGAACTGCCGGGTCTGTGGTGCCTGGGGGTGGGGGTGGGGCATGCGGATCAGTCCCATTCGAGGCCTCCGCGGCGCCATTCGTAGGCGTAGGCGATGGAGACGTTCACCAGGAAGAGGATGATCGCGATCAGACCGAACCAGCCGAGGGCGTCGAAGTGGATCGCCCAGGGGATGAGGAAGATGATCTCGATGTCGAAGACGATGAACATCATGGCCGTCATGTAGTACTTGACGGTGAAACGGCCGCCACCCGCCGGCTGCGGGGTCGGCTCGATGCCGCACTCGTAGGCCTGCATCTTGGCGCGGTTGTAGCGCTTGGGTCCGACGATCGCTCCGACGACCATCGACACCACCACGAAGGCGGCGCCGATCCCGCCGAGCACGAGTAGCGGTGTGTACAGCTCCACGGCTCACCCTCCTCCGTTGAACGGCCCGCCGGGGCGCGCGCCCGGCGGTCTTGTGAACGTTTTCACCTGCATGTCCCGCATCCTTTTCGGTGTGAGGGGCACCCTTTCGAAAGCACCCGAAAGGGGCGCCCGTCACGAGAACGCTGTGCTTTTTCGGGCCTCCGCCAGGGCTTCGGCCCATGCTCTTCGTGGCGTCGCGAGAAACCTCGGGTCAGGCCGCGGGCGCCATCTTGCTCAAACCGTTGATCACCCGGTCCATGGCGTCACCCTTGTTCGGCTCGGTGAGGTTGGCGAGCATCTTCAGCACGAACTTCATGAGGGTGCGCTGACGCAGTCCGTACTTGGTCGCGTACTTCATGAACTCGGGCTGACCGATGACCTTCACGAAGTAGCGACCGAGCGTGTAGTAGCCGCCGTAGGTGTCGGCGAGGATCTCCGGGTAGTTCAACAGGACGCGTTCCCGCGTCTGCTGGGTGGTGCGACCGTGCGCCTGCACGATCACGTCCGCGGCGATCTGCCCGGCCTCCATGGCGTAGGCGATGCCCTCACCGTTGAAGGGGTTGACCATGCCGCCCGCGTCGCCGACCAACATCAGGCCGCGCGCGTAGTGCGGAACCCGATTGAAGCCCATCGGAAGCGCCGAGCCGAGGATCTTGCCTTGCCGGTTCTCCTCCCTGAAGCCCCATTCCTCGGGCATGGAGTCGGTCCACCGGCGCAGCAGCTTGCGGTAGTCCACGTCCTGGAAGGCGGTGGTGGAGTTGAGGATGCCCAGGCCGACGTTGCTGGTGCCGTCGCCCACGCCGAAGACCCAGCCGTAGCCGGGCAGGAGGACGTCCTTGTCGCCGCTGCGGTCCCACAGCTCCAGCCAGGACTCCAGGTAGTCGTCGTCGTGGCGGGGGCTCTCGAAGTAGGTGCGCACGGCCACGCCCATCGGACGGTCGTCACGCTTACGGATGCCCATGCCGATGGAGAGCCGGGAGGAGTTGCCGTCGGCGGCCACGACCAGCGGCGCCCGGAAACTCACGGGTTCGCGGTCGGCGTTCTTGGCGCGCACACCGACGATGCGATTGCTGCGCTCGTCCATGATCGGGCCGGTGACGTTGGTGCGTTCCAGGAGCTTGGCCCCGGCGCCGACCGCACGTTCGACCAGGATCTGGTCGAAGTCGTAGCGGGTGCGGACGAGTCCGTACCCGGGGTAGGCGGCCAGTTCGGGCCAGGGAAGTTCGAGTCGGACGCCGGCCCCGACGATGCGCAGGCCGTGGTTCTTGATCCAACCCTCGTCCTCGAAGGTGATGCCCATCGAGGTGAGCTGCTTCACGGCCCTGGGTGTCAGTCCGTCACCGCAGACCTTCACCCGGGGGAAGGCGGTCTTCTCCAGCAGGAGGACGTCCAGTCCGGCCTGAGCCAGGTAGTAGGCGGTGGTGGCTCCAGCGGGGCCTGCGCCGACGACGATGACGTCGGCGTCGTACTCGATCCGCTCACGGCCTCTGGGAGCGGAGGTGGCTGTCTCACTCACGGGTGGGTCCTCGACTACTCGCGCGGTCCTACCGTGGCGGGCCAGTGCGGGTTCGACCCGCCAACGGGGGTGTTATGGGTCGGTTCGGGACTTCCGACTTGTCCGACATAGGGCCATGTGTCCTACGCCTCGTGCGCTTGTGAAGCACTTCACAAGCCTCTTTTCCGAAGTCTAGCCCCCCAAGAGCCAAGAGGCGACACCCGGGGCCCGTTCTTCAAGAAATCGGATATTGAACCCATAACCACCACAGCCGGCATCAAAGCGCCACTCAACGACAACAGTGCAGCTCATGGCGGATAAGCGGGACCAAGTGACTCATCGGTAACGTAAAAAGTCCCAAGGAACAGGATTCCTTGGGACTTGAGAACTTTGTTAATTTATACGAACAATAATGCCACCTGGGCGTTATGTCGGATTTTACTTTTCCCGGAAGCCACGGTGCAGGGCCACCGTGCCCAGCGTCAGGTTGCGCCAGGCCACCCGCGACCAACCGGCCGCCTGGAGGTACTTGGACAGCTCCGCCTGGTCCGGCCAGGCCATGATCGACTCCGACAGGTAGTCGTAGGCCTCGCTCCGCCCGGAGAAGGCGCCGGCGACCTTGGGCAGCGCCGCCATCAGGTAGGTCGAGTAGAGCTTGTCGACGAACTCCACCGGGATGTGGCTGAACTCGCAGATGACCAACCGGCCACCGACCTTGGTCACCCGCTGCAACTCGCGCAGGGCCTGGTCCACGTCGGCGACGTTGCGCAGACCGAAGGAGATGGTCACCGCGTCGAAGGTCTCGTCGGCGAACGGCAGCGACAGCGCGTCGCCGGCCACGAACGTCACCCCACCGCGAGAGGCGCCGCCCCGCCGCTCGGCGCCCTTGCTGAGCATCCCGAGGGAGAAGTCGCAGGCGATGACGCGAGCGCCCTTCCTGATGAAGGACTCCGAGGAGGTTCCGGTGCCCGCGGCCAGGTCCAAGACCAGCTCACCGCTGTGGGCGTCGACCGCGTCCACCACGGCCCGACGCCAGGCACGATCCTGGCCGAGCGAGATGACGTCGTTGACGAGGTCGTAGTTCTCTGCGATGCCGTCGAACATCGCTGCGACGTCCTTGGGCTGCTTGTCGAGCTTCGCGCGGGTCATGGCAACAAGACTAAGGGGGCCCGACAGGCGTCCGAGACCGCCCTCGCCCGGTACGGGATCAGACCTGGTGCTCCCCGTACCGCCCACCCTCCAGGAGGACCCGAGGAAGATAGTCCGAACGCGCGTCCATCCGCTGGTCCGGATCGCGCCCGGCCTCGTCGTAGACCAGGCTCGCCAGTCCCAGCAGGCCGAGGGGCAGGACCTGCTCCAGCGGATCGGTTCCCCCCGAGCGGGCGTGGAAGTCCCCGAACATCTCCAGGCCGCGTACCAGTGTGCGTTCGAAGTCGTCCGGTTCGCCGGTCAGGTACGCGCGCAGCAGGTCCATCTGGGGAAAGACCAAGAGGTCCACTTCCAGCGCCGATCCGGCGTCCTCTCGGGAATGGGCGTCCGACCCCTCCATCGCCTCCCGCAGGTGCGCGACAAGCCGGTCGTCAAGGTTGATCAGTGCTTGTAGGGCGCTCACCCAGGCGTAGACGTACTCGGGGTGCCGGGCCTTGCCCTCTCCGCGCAACCGTTCGATGGGGATGGCCGCCAGGTGCCGGACCCGCTTCTCGTCCCGGCAGATCAAGCCCATGAAGAACGCGGTCAGCCAGGTCCGCGCGTCCGCTCCGGCCATGGCCCCTGGAGAGACCAGCGAGCGGGTCTCGTAGTCCACGAACAACTCCAGTTCGGTGCCCCGCGAACTGGTCCCGAGCGCGACGACGGCGTGGTGGTACTGAAAGGCGAACGCCCACGCGTCCCATGCCCAGATCCAGGTGCACTCGGGGTCCAGGACCAGCAATTCCATGGCGAGGCGGTACACCGCGTCGAGGTGGACGTCGGCGGTCGCCGTCTCCTCCACCAAGAGCCGGACGTAATGCTCACGCTCGGCCTCGATCGCCTCCACCCGTGACTCGTCGACCGTGAACCCGATCGGGGTGCGGCGGGGAACGAAAACCATGTGGGGTCTCCTCTAAGTAGGACGACTGATGCGACAGGTCGTTAGACGGGGAAGGCGTCGCGCCAGGAACCGTTCACGATCCCGGCGGGCAGGTAATCGGACTCCACTTCGAGGGACACACCCTCCACGGCCCCGTCATGGGCCAGACAGGCCAACGCCAACAGGCCCAGCGGCAAGATCCCTGTGGTGCTCCCCTTGGCCAACTCCTCCGCGGTGTACTCCCGATACAACTCCAAGGCCCGAACCAGGGCTTCGTTGAACCCGGGACCGTCCCCCGCGACCAACCGGCCCAGAACATCCAGCTCAGGAAGCGTCACCATCTCCGCGTGATCGGCGGCGAACGAAGCCCGTTTCGGGTCCGACAACTCCCGAGCCCGCTCCACCAGCCCCGCTGTGTCAGGTGAACCCAGGACGAACGCCTGCCACGCCTCCACCTCCGCGTAGGCGCCAGGCATGAAACGAGTGCCCTCGCTCTCCCCCGCACTACGCAGAACCTCGACCGGAACCCGCGCCAGAAACCGGGACCGATCAGCGGCGCGGCACGTCAAGGTCTTACGCATAAGACTGATCCACGAACTCGCATTGATCGCATAGTTCGGATTGAAACTATGCAGGTTCCGCATCCGACCAGCGACCAAACAATCCACCCGAGAATAAGGCTCCGCCATCGATGCCTGATAGAAGGCATGGTGATACTGCATTGCCGTCAACCACGCATCCCAAGTCCGACCCTGTTCCACCCGAGGATCAGCGACAAGAAACTCAGTAGCCTTATGGTCAATGATATTAATCGCGCCACCCAGCTTCCTAACACCCCCGTCTAGTTCACTGGCTTTTCTTTCAATAAACTCCTGATTCCTCCGCAGTTTATTTTCGCCGACCGGCCGAGAGATTTTGGGGCGAGCCACATGCACGATTTTTATCCAATGTCGAAAATCCGATAATCGTACCCATTCGCCTGTTCCGCACCACCCGCCCTCATTGAGGTGATCTCAGTGACTGGGAATCTGCAGGAACCCGACAATCAAGACGAGGGGTGCATTCATGGGTGAACTTTCGTTCCCCTGACACAGGCGTG
>NZ_JBSHCT010000013.1:0-228797 GCF_053615935.1 Nocardiopsis sp. NPDC055879 | reverse complement strand
CGCTGATGAGCAACTCAACATTGCCTTGACGCGTACGGTGCGGGCGGCAACAATCACGCGGCGGGGAAGGAGGGAGAACCCACCCCCACCCCGCCCAACAACCGGCAGATTCTCTAGCCAAGGCGCCCCACCAACCCACCCCACACAACGCCCAACAGCCGGAAGACTCGCGACCTTAAGCGCCCCACCACCCACGACCCACCACCCACCCGACACCCCCAGACACCCAAGCCGCCAAGCCACGATGCCCCGAACTCGCTCGGCTACGACTCTCTGCTCTGCCGCGTCACCGGACGGGCAGAAGGATCAGGGTGAAGGACGGCTGAAGGACGGCTGAAGGCGTCAGGACATCGCGCTGCGGGCCACGGACGAGACCGGAGCCGGCGTGGTGGCCGGCGGAGAGGCTACGAGAGATCTACATCGTCAAGGTGATGCGATCATGCGCTTGATTATGACCGATGCGATTGATTTACGAACGTCCTGGTCTCCAGAAGTCCCGAAGAGTCGGCCCGAAAAGTTCCAGACGCGCGTATCCACTCCCCACGTCGAGGCCGCGAACCACCGGCCTCGACGTGGACACAGGGTGAGAGCGCGAACTCAGGCGGAGGTGTCCAGGGTCAGCTTGCCGGTGGTGGCCCGTGAACGAAGGTCCTCGTGGGCCCGACGGGCCTCAGACAGCGGGTAGCTCCGGCCCTGGATCGGGCGCAGTTTCCCCTCGGTGACCAGGGCGAAGAGCTCTCGCATGGCGGTGCCGACCACGTCTCCGGGAAGCATCCAGGCGTGCGGCAGCCACATGCCGGCGACCGTGGTGGAGAAGCGCATGAGGTTGGCCGGCTGGACCGGCTTGGGCGCCTCACGGGAGGCCATGCCGTAGAACGCCAGGCGCCCGAACGGCGCCAGGGCGCGCACGCTCTCGTCTGTGACGCGCCCGCCCACCATGTCGAGTACGACGTCCACGCGGCGGCCCTCGTTGGCCTCGATGAGTGCGGCGGTCATGTCGGGCGCGGCGGAGTCCACCACCGCGTCGGCGCCCAGTTCCAGGGCCAGTGCGCGCTTGTCCTCGCTGCTCGCCACCGCGATCACCCGGCCGGCGCCGAAGTGCGCGGCCAGCTGCACCGCGAGGGTGCCCACGCCTCCGGCGGCGGCGTGCACCACCACGGACTCTCCGGGTTCCATGCGCACGCTCTTGCGCAGCAGGACCCAGGCGGTGGCGCCTTGGACGATGAGGGCGAGGGCGGCTTCGTCGGAGACGCCCTCGGGGATCTCGTAGGTCATGTTCGGGTCGGCCACGGCCTTCTGGGCGTAGCCGCCGCCCCCGTTGAGCAGGCCCACGACGCGGCGGCCGTCGGCGGTGCGTCCGGCGATCTCGGCGCCGGGGACCATCGGCAGTGTGGAGGGGGCCAGGTAGCTGTTCTCGGCTTGATGGGTGTCGGCGAAGTTCACGCCGCTGCGGGTGACGTCCACGAGGAGTCGTCCCGGGCCTGGCTCGGGGTCGGGCAGTTCGGTGGGGACGAGGACCTCGGGTCCGCCGAACTCGGTGATCTGGATGGCGCGCATGAGGGGTCCTTCCATCGGGGAGGCATACCGACCAGATGGTATGACATGGGGAGAGTGATGGCGCGGGCGCCCCGCCTGGGTCCTTCCTGGGTCGCCGCGGACACTCGGCCCAGGGTCGCGGCGTCCGGCCTGGTGAAGGCGTCGGAGTGGTTCGGGGCTTGCGCGGACAAACCTAACGTTGTTAGGTGGGGTGGACGCCGCGAACCCCCGAGGAGACCCCCACATGGACGCCGAGCAGATCGTGACGACCGTGAACGGACCCGTTCGCGGCACACCCTCGACCCGGGCCGAAGGGGTCACGGTCCATCGCGGCATCCCCTACGCCGCCGCGCCCTTCGGCGAGCACCGCTTCGCCGCCCCCGCCCCGGCCCCCCTCTGGGACGGGGTACGCGACTGTTCGGGGTTCGGTCCGCCCCCGCCCCAGGGCGAACAGCTCATCGGTGCCGCGCACTGGGACCCCGACACCTCGCTGGACTGCCTGGTCCTGAACGTGTGGACCGCCGCCTCTCCCGACTCCCCGGCCCCGGTCCTGGTGTGGATCCACGGCGGCGCCTACATCGTCGGATCCGGCGCCGAGGGCACCTACGAGGGCTCCCACCTGGCCGCCGAGGGAACGGTGGTGGTGAGCGTCAACTACCGGCTGGGCTTCGAGGGCTTCGGACACGTGCCCGGACGCCCCGACAACCGGGGACTGCTCGACCAGGCCGCCGCCCTGCGCTGGGTGCGCGACAACATCGCGGCGTTCGGCGGCGACCCCGACAACGTCACCATCGCGGGTGAGTCCGCCGGTGCCGGGTCCGTCATCGGCCTCATGGCCATGCCCGACGCCCACGGTCTGTTCCGGCGCGCCATCGCCCACAGCGTCCCCGCTGACACGATCACCGTCGGCACCGCCCGACGGGTGTCGGAATCGGTGGCCAAGGCCGCCGGGGTGCCGTTGGAGGCCGAGGCGTTGGCCGTGCTGGCCCCGGAGGAGATCCTGGCGGCCACCGACGTGGTCCTGTCGGGCAGCGGTACGTCGAGCAGGGGAGTGCGCACCAAGGCGTTCACCTGCTATGCGCCGGTGGTCGGCGGCCCCGAGCTCCCCGAGGAGCCGCTGGCGGCCATCGCCCGCGGCGACGCCACCGGCGTCGACCTGCTCGTCGGTCACAACACGGAGGAGTACCGTCTGTTCACCGAGCTCGGCCAGTCGGTGGAGATCGACGGTGAGGAGGCCTTGGCGGCCACCGCCGCCCATCTGGGATTGGGCGAGGACGCCGTGGGCGTCTACCGGTCGGTGTACCCCGACGTCTCACTACGCGGACTGTTCAACGAGATCCGTGGCGACGCCATGTTCTGTGAGTACTCGGTGCGTGTGGCCGAGGCGCAGGCCCGGGCCGGGGGCCGTGCGCACTTCTTCCGTTTCGCCGCCCAGAGCCGCACGATGGAGGGCAGACTGGGCGCCTGCCACGCTTTCGACCTGCCGTTCGCCTTCGGTAACCTCGACAGTGACCTGGCGGTCTTCCTGTGCGACGGCGAGCCCGACGAGGCGCTGCGAGCGCTGTCGGCGCGGATGGTCGCGGCCTGGCGTGACTTCGCCGCCACCGGTGATCCGGGATGGTCCGCGGTGCGACCGGAGAGCACCGTGGTGCGGGTGTGGGACGTGACCGACTCCGTGCGGGAGGGCGATGACTCCCCGCTCCGAGGGCTGTGGTCGAAGGTGGACTTCGCGCCGCGCTAGGTGCCCGCCGGCACCGGCCCCGGTGGCTTCGGCGCCGTCCACGGCACCGATGTATAACATGCGATCAGGGGGTCCATGGTGTCCGAGGGGACTGTTGTGGTGGAAGAGGTATCGGATGCGTTGTCGGAGGCGCGCGAGGACGTCACACGCTTCCTGCTGTCCTACAAGTTCGCCATCGACACCCTGATGGCGAAGGTGAACATCCTCAACGAGGAGTTCCGCTACACCAACGACCACAATCCGATCGAACACGTGGACTCTCGGCTCAAGTCACCGGCCAGCATCCTGGAGAAGGCGCGCCGGCGCGGCGTATCGCTGGACCTGGAGAGCATCGCCAGGGAGATCTTGGACATCGCCGGGATCCGGGTGACGTGCAGTTTCGTCTCCGACACCTATGCGATCCGGGACATGCTGTCAGGACACGAGGACATCCAGGTCATGGAGGAGCGGGACTACGTCCGCTCTCCCAAGGCCAACGGCTACCGGAGTCTGCACCTGTTGGTGCGCACCCCGGTCCGGATGTCGGACCGGACCGTCGAGGTTCCGGTGGAGATCCAGATCCGCACCATCGCGATGGACTTCTGGGCGAGTCTGGAGCACAAGATCTACTACAAGTACGCCAAGTCGGTGCCCCAGGAGTTGTTGGACGAGCTGCGGACGGCGGCCGAGACCGCGAATCGGTTGGACCAGACGATGGAGCGGTTGCACAGCGAGGTGCGTGAACTGGGCGACCGTGCTCAGGTGCCGCTGCCGGGGCCGGAGGAGCTGCGCAGGATCCCGATCGCCGACGAGTTGTTGGACGCCCTGGCCGAGAGGGTCAACGCGCGCCGTACCGATTGATCCCGGCCCGCCCGGCAAGAGCCGGTAAAACCTGGTGGCTCGACACGTTCCGACCGTTTGGCCGGTGCTCTGTGCGGTAACCCGTGGGGACGGGACCCGTCCGCTCTGGGGAGGAACCGGCCTTGGACACCACGATCACTTTGACGGTGGACGGTGAGCGCCGCGAGCTCACCGTCGACACCCGCACCACACTGCTGGACGCGTTGCGCGACGGTTTGGGGGTGTACTCGCCGAAGAAGGGCTGCGACCACGGCCAATGCGGCGCCTGTACCATCCTCCTGGCGGGGCGGCGCGTCCTGGCCTGCCTGGCCCTGGCCGTCGCTCACGACGGCGCGGAGGTGACCACGGCCGCGGGGCTCGGTCGGGGTGACGAGTTGCATCCGGTCGCGCGGGCGTTCCTGGACCACGACGGTTTCCAGTGCGGTTACTGCACGCCGGGGCAGATCTGTTCGGCGGTGGGCATGCTGGCCGAGGCCGAGCGGGAGTGGCCCAGCCACGTCACCGAGGACCTGGACGCTCCGGTGGAGATGGACGAAGCCGAGATCCGGGAGCGCATGAGCGGCAACATCTGTCGTTGCGGCGCCTATCCGGGCATCGTCGGCGCGATCGGGGAGGTCCTTCGATGATCCCGTTCGCCTACTCCCGTCCCGGTGACGCGGCCGAGGCGGTCGCGGCCGTCGCCGACGACCCCGGCGCGTCCTTCCTGGCCGGCGGCACCAACCTGGTCGACCACATGAAGCTGGGGATCACCTCGCCCACGGCCCTGGTGGACGTGCGGGAGGTGGTCGACGACGGTGTCGAGGAACTGCCCGGGGGTGGGGCCCGGATCGGTGCGGGGACGACCAACAGCGAGTTGGCCGCCCATCCGTTGATCCGCCGCCGCTATCCGTTGCTCTCCTCGGCTCTGCTGGCCGGGGCTTCGGGGCAACTGCGCAACATGGCCACGACCGGCGGGAACCTGCTCCAGCGCACCCGTTGCGTCTACTTCCAGGACGTCACGACCCCCTGCAACAAACGTGAACCGGGCAGTGGTTGTTCGGCCCTGGAGGGGCATGGGCGCGACAACGCCGTTCTGGGCGCCTCGGAACAGTGTGTGGCCACCCACCCCTCCGACATGGCGGTGGCGATGCTGGCCTTGGACGCGCAGGTGCGTGTGCTGGGCCCGTCGGGCGAACGTCGGGTGCCGCTGGCCGACTTCCACCGTCTGCCGGGGGTCGAACCCGAGCGCGACACCGTTCTCGAACACGGCGAACTCATCACCGCGGTGGAACTGCCGGCGCCGGAGGAAGGAGCCCGGTCGGCCTACCGCAAGGTACGTGAACGGGCCTCCTACGCGTTCGCGCTGGTCTCGGTGGCCGCGCTGGTGCGTGTGCGGGGCGGACAGATCACGGACACGCGGATCGCCTTCGGTGGCGTGGCCCACGCCCCATGGCGGGCCCGGCGGGCCGAGGAGGTGTTGCGGGGTCGACCGGTGACCGAGATGGCGTTCCGGGTGGCGGCCGAGGCCGAGTTCGCCGAGGCGCGTACCGGCCGGGACAACGCCTTCAAGGTGCCGTTGGCGATCAACACTTGCGCGGCGGTGCTGCGCTCTTTGACGGGGGTGAACGGGTGAGTGGCGAGATGACGGGCGCGAGGACCGGGGCCATCGGTGTGCCGATGGAACGGTTGGAGGGGCGGGCCAAGGTGACGGGCACCGCCCCCTATGCCTATGAGCACTCCTTCGAGGGCGCCCTGTACCTGCATCCGGTGCTCTCGACCGTGGCCCGGGGGCGGGTGCGTTCGATGGACACGGCGCGGGCCGAGGCGGTCGAGGGGGTGCGGGCGGTCCTGACCCCGTGGAACGCTCCGCGCCTGGCTCGGACCGACGACCGCGAGTTCACCGTTCTGCAGGATGGTGAGGTGTACTTCCGCGGCCAGTTCGTCGCCGCCGTGGTCGCCGACGGTCCCGAGGCCGCGCGTCTGGCGGCCGATCTGGTGGTCGTGGACTACGAGGTCCACCACCACCAGGTGGATCCGTCGGTGCCCGGCCGGGAGACCTATCGGCCGAGTGCGGACGACACCGGGGTGGAGGCCGACACCGAACAGGGCGATGTGGAGAGCGCCCTGACCGAGGCCATGGTGCGGATCGACCGGACCTACCTGACGCCGCGCGAGTACAACAATCCGATGGAACCGCACACCACGATCGCGCTGTGGGAGGAGGGTCCCGATCGGCTCACGCTGTACGACTCCACGCAGGGTGTGCACGTGGTGCGCGGGACCGTCGCGGAGGTCTTCGGGCTCGCATCCGAGCGGGTGCGGGTGATCTCCCCGCACGTGGGTGGCGGGTTCGGTTCCAAGGGGTCGGCCCACGCCCACAACGTCGTGGCGGTGTTGGCCGCGCGCGCCCTGCCCGGGCGTCCGGTGAAGTTCGCGCTGACGCGACGGCACATGTTCTCGTTGGTGGGGTACCGCCCGGACACGCGGCAGCGGATCCGGTTGGGCGCCTCGGCGGACGGCCGGCTCGGTGTGCTCGTCCACGACGTGGTGGAGGCGACTTCCCGGGCCAAGGAGTACGCGGAGATGAGCGGTGCGTGCTCGCGGATGATGTACGCGTCGCCCGCTCGTCGAACGTCGCACCGGTTGATCCCCTTGGACGCGCCGATCCCGTTCTGGATGCGTGCGCCCGGGGAGGCGCCGGGGATGTTCGCGCTGGAGACGGCGATGGACGAACTCTCCTACGCCTGTGGTCTGGACCCCATCGAGTTGAGGATGCGCAACGAACCGGAGCGGGATCCCGAGAGCGGTCTGCCCTGGTCGGGACGGAACCTGGTGGAGTGCCTGCGTCGGGGCGCGGAGCGGTTCGGCTGGTGGGATCGGGATCCTCGGCCCCGGGCGCATCGGGACGGCGATCGGTGGGTGGGCACCGGGATGGCCGCCGCCACCTATCCGAGACTGATCATGCCGGGGTCGGAGGCCGAGATCGTCCACGAATCGGATGGGCGTTACACGGTCTCCATCGGGGCCGCCGACCTGGGCACCGGAACCTGGACGGCCCTCACCCAGATCGCCGCCGACGCACTGGGGTGCGACACCGCGCGCGTGCGGTTGCGGATCGGGGACACGGATCTGCCCTCGGCCAGTGTGGCGGGTGGTTCGTCGGGGATCTCCTCGTGGGGTTCGGCCCTGGTGGCGGCGGCTCGTGTCTTTCACGAGGAGCACGGGAACGATCCGGCAGTCGGGGCGCGGTCGCGGGCCGGTACACCGCAGGACCCGGATCGGGAGAGGTACGCGCTGTATTCGTTCGGTGCCCACTTCGCCGAGGTGCGGGTCGACGTGGACACCGGTGAGGTGCGCGTGCCGCGGATGTTGGGGGTCTTCTCCGTGGGGCGGATCATCAATCCGAGGACCGCGCGGTCGCAGTTCGTGGGCGGCATGGTGATGGGGATGTCGATGGCCCTGCACGAGCAGGGCGTGGTGGATCCTCGGTTCGGCCACGTGGTCAACGGTGACCTGGCCGAGTACCACGTGCCCGTGAACGCGGACGTGGGTCGGGTGGATGCGGAGTGGTTGGAGGAGTCGGATCCGCATGTGAACGCCCTGGGTGCGGCGGGGGTCGGTGAGATCGGGATCGTCGGTAGCGCGGCGGCGGTGGCCAACGCCGCCTTCCACGCGACGGGCACCCGGGTGCGTGAGTTGCCGTTGACTCCGGACCGGTTCCTGGTGTGAGCGTGGCGGGTCGTGCCGGCGAGCACATCGTCTACACGGTTCGGCAGGCCTGGCGTATGGAGCGGGGTGGAGGAGGGGCCGGGGAGGTGTGTCCTCCCCGGCCCCTCGTGTGCCTCGTGGTGCTACTCGCTACTCGCTACTTGCTCAGGCCGGCACGGCGCAGGGCGTCGGCCATGGCGCCCGAGGGGGCAGGGGCGTTGTCGCGTCCGCCTCGACGGTCGCCGCCGTTGCCGCCTCGACGGTCGCCGCCGTTGCCGCCTCGACGGTCGCCGCCGTTGCCGCCTCGCTTGTCGCCACGGCCCTTGCCGCCGCCGCCGTTGCCGTTGCCGCGACGGCGTCCGTCGCGCTCACCTCGCTCACCACGGTCGCCGCGGCCGCCGCCCTGCGGGGCCTCGTCGTCCAGGCGCATGGTCAGCGAGATGCGTTTGCGCGGGATGTCCACGTCCTGCACCTTGACCTTGACGATGTCACCGGGCTTGACGATGTCGCGTGGGTCTTCCACGAACTTGTTGGACAGCGCCGACACGTGCACCAGACCGTCCTGGTGCACGCCCACGTCCACGAACGCGCCGAAGGCGGCCACGTTGGTGACCACGCCTTCCAGGATCATGCCCTGTTCGAGGTCGCCCAGCTTCTCCACGCCCTCCTTGAAGGTGGCGGTGGCGAAGGCCGGTCGAGGGTCGCGGCCGGGCTTGTCCAGCTCGCTGAGGATGTCGGTGACGGTCGGCAGACCGAACTTGTCATCGACGAAGTCCTCGGGGCGGATGTTTCCGAGCGCCTTCTTGTTCCCGATCAGCGTGGACAGGTCGCCGCCGGTCGAGTCCAGCATGCGTCGGACCACCGGGTAGGCCTCGGGGTGGACCGCGGAGGCGTCCAGCGGGTCGTCGCCGCCTGGAACCCGGAGGAAGCCCGCGCACTGTTCGAAGGCCTTGGGGCCCAGGCGCGGCACCGAACGCAGCGCCTCTCGGGTGCGGAAGGGGCCGTTGGCGTCACGGTGGGCGACGATGTTGCGGGCCAGGGTGGAGGTCACCCCGGACACTCGGGTCAGCAGCGGTACCGAGGCGGTGTTGACGTCCACGCCCACACCGTTCACGCAGTCCTCGACCACCGCGTCCAGTGAACGCGAGAGCTTGGCCTCGGCCAGGTCGTGCTGGTACTGGCCCACGCCGATGGACTTGGGGTCGATCTTGACCAGCTCGGCCAGGGGGTCCTGCAGACGGCGCGCGATGGAGGCGGCGCCGCGCAGGGACACGTCCAGGTCGGGCAGTTCCTCGGAGGCGTAGGCGGAGGCCGAGTACACCGACGCGCCGGCCTCGGAGACCATCACCTTGGTGAGCTTCAGGTCGGGGTGAAGCTTGATGAGGTCACCGGCGAGCTTGTCGGTCTCTCGGGAGGCGGTGCCGTTGCCGATCGCCACCAGTTCCACGTTGAACGCGGCGCACAGTTCGGCCAGGCGGCCGATGGAGCCGTCCCAGTCACGGCGTGGGGCGTGCGGGAAGATCGTGTCGGTGGCCACGACCTTGCCGGTAGAGTCGGTGACGGCGACCTTCACGCCGGTGCGCAGGCCCGGGTCCAGGCCCAGTGTGGAACGGGTTCCGGCCGGGGCGGCCAGCAGCAGGTCGCGCAGGTTGGCGGCGAAGACGTTCACGCCGTCGTCCTCGGCCTGTTGCCATAGGTGCATGCGCACGTCGATGTCCAGCCGGACCAGGACGCGGGTGCGCCAGGCCCAGCGCACGGTGTCCTGTAGCCATCGGTCGGCCGGTCGGCCCCGGTCGACGATGTCGAAGTGGGAGGCGATGGCGTTCTCGTAGCCGCTGCGCGGCACGGTGCCGTCGGGGCCCGGGTCGGGGGTCTCCTCCGGCTCCAGGTTGAGGGTGAGGATCTCCTCCTTCTCGCCCCGGTACATGGCCAGCACGCGGTGGGAGGGCAGCGCGGTGAGGGGTTCGGAGAAGTCGAAGTAGTCGGCGAACTTGGCGCCGGCCTCCTCCTTGCCCTCACGGACGGTCGAGCCCAATCGACCCTTCTCCCAGAGGCGTTCGCGCAGGTGGCCGGTGAGGTCGGCGTCCTCGGCGAAGCGTTCCACCAGGATGGAGCGGGCGCCGTCCAGGGCGGCCTTGGTGTCGGCCACGCCCTTGTCGGCGTCCACGTAGGAGGCCGCGACCTGCTGCGGGTCCTGGGTGGGGTCGTCGAACAGTCCGTCGGCCAGGGGTTCGAGACCGGCCTCGCGGGCGATCTGTGCCTTGGTGCGGCGCTTGGGCTTGTAGGGGAGGTAGATGTCCTCCAGACGGGCCTTGGAGTCCGCCGCGTTGATGCGGGCCTCCAGCTCGTCGTCCAACTTGCCCTGGGAACGGATCGACTCCAGGATCGCGGCTCGACGTTCGCCCAGTTCACGTAGGTAACGCAGGCGTTCCTCAAGTTCGCGCAGTTGGGCGTCGTCCAGCGCGCCGGTGACCTCCTTGCGGTACCGGGCGATGAAGGGCACGGTCGACCCGCCGTCGAGGAGCTCGACGGTGGCACGGACCTGGTGCGTGCCCACGCCGAGTTCCTCGGCGATGCGCTGGTCGATCGTGGGTGTCACAGGGGTCGTCACTTGGTCAAGTCCACTCTTCGGCTGTTCGGTGCGCGGACATTCTCGCGGCGCGCGGGGGTGTTGTCATCCCGGCACGTCGTCGGTTCGTCACTCCCAGGTTCCCGCATCCGTGGAGGTGGTCGGTCCCGGGAGGTGTCAGGAGCCGTTGCCTTCGAGGAAGTCGGGGGCGTAGTACTCGTCGACGGGTGTGGGTCCGCGGTAGCCCTGGCACATGCACTGGCGGTAGGTGGAGTCGGCCTGTCCCGTCCAGCGGCCGGGGATGACCACCTGGGTCAGGCAGCGCTTGGTCTCCTGATCGTGGAAGACGAGGTTGTGACCGCAACCGCAGATGGGCTGGGGGTTGGCGGGTCGGCCCTGGCCGCCGTGGAGGGCGCGGGGGTCTTGGTGGGGGTGGAACTGTCGGGTGATCTGCCGCTTGGTGGTGGCCCGGCCCGCGAGGTATCCACCGACCGCGATGGCCACTCCGATGACCATGGAAACCGGATCCATGCGGTGACACGCTCCTTTGTCCTGAAACTCTTGCGCCTCGGCTCGCGCTCGACGTGCGCTCGCTCCCATTGTCACCCATACGACGGTGGCTGACGAGGAGGAGGTTCCTTCCTCGGGGGAGCGGTTCCCCGAAGTTTCCCAAAGAAAATTCTGCAAAGGTATTTTTGCAAAGGTATCTTTGGGATACGGTTTCGGTATGAGCGAGGAACCCGAATCCACCCCACCCCGGCCCCTCGACGTCGGTGCCGAGGCCCTGCGCGGCCTGGCCCACCCGCTGCGTGCCCGCATCCTGGACGATCTCCGGTCCCGGGGCCCGGCCACCGCCACCATCCTGGGTGAACGTCTGGGGGAGAGCAGCGGCTCCACCAGCTACCACCTGCGCCAACTGGCCCGGTTCGGGTTCGTGGAGAACGACCCCGGACACACGGGCAAACGGGATCGTTGGTGGCGGATCCGCCCGGGCGGCTGGCGTTTCAACGGAATCGACCACCTGCGCGACCCGGCCACCCGCGAGGCCGCCGAGATCGTCCTGGACCGCTACTACGGCGGGCGTCGGGAACGGCTCGACCGGTGGCACGCCTTGACTCGGGAACGGCCCGACGAACCGGCGGTGCGCCGCTGGCTGCAGGCCATGCAGGACTCGGTCTCCCACGCGCGGATGACCCCGCGGGAGACCGAGGAGTTCGCCGGTGCGCTACAGGAGTTCATCCGCTCCTGGACCCGCCGTTTCGATGGCCGAACGGCCCGAAGCCACCCCGACACCGAGGCGGTGGAGTTGCAGACCGACCTGTTCCCCGACCTCGTCGAGGAGGACGTCGAACCCGACGAGCGGTAGAGCCACCTGAGATTCCACCCCCCATCAGGAGCCACACCATGACCACCGCACCCACCACCACGAACACCACCCGCACCGAGCGTCTGGGCGCCGACTTCCACCGTTTCTGGGGCGCCGGCGTGTTCACCAACCTGGCCGACGGCATGCTCGTCGTGGCGTTGCCGCTGATCGCCGTGTCACTCACCCAGGACCCGCTGCTCATCTCCGGGTTGACCGCCGTGCGGTTCCTGCCCTGGCTGCTGTTGGCCCCGTTGTCGGGGGTGCTCATCGACCGAGTGCACAGGATGCGCGCCATGGTCGTGTCCAACACCCTGGCCACCCTGGTCATGGTCGCCCTGTTGCTGTCCCTGGTGACCGGGAACCTGACGATCTGGGTGCTGTACGCGGCGATCTTCGCGGTCATCACCTGTGAGACCGTCACCGACCCCGCGAGTCGTATCGCGGTGGTCCGGCTGGTTCTCCCACGCCTACTGGACCGGGCCAACAGCCGGGTGGAAGGGGGCCGGCTGGTCGCCCAGGACTGCCTGGGGCGGCCGGTGGCCGGCTTCCTGTTCGCGGCCGGCGCGGCTGCGCCCCTGCTGGGCATCGCCGGTTCCTACGCCCTGTGCGTGGTGCTGTTGTGCGCCATCCCGATGGTGTGGCGCCGCTCCGTCCCGGCCGGCGAAGAGGACTCGCGTACCGAGTCCGAGGGGTTCTGGCGCTCGACCGGGGAAGGGTTCCGACAGGTCTTCGGCGACCGGATCCTGCGCGGCAACATGCTCTGCAACGCCGGGATGATGATCGGCGCGAACATGGGCGGCGCCGTGCTGGTGCTCTACGCCCAGGGCGACCTGGGGGTCTCGGCCGCCTACTTCGGGGCCTTCACCATGTCCTCGGCGGTCGGTGGTGTGCTCGCCACGCTGGTGACGGACCGACTGATCGTCCGTCTGGGACGGCGCACGGTCGTCCTCGGCGGTTACCTGGGGGTGGCCGCGGCGTCGGTGGCGGTGGCCCTGGCCCCTGGTGCCTCCACGGCCTTCGTCTTCCTGGTCGGACTCGGATTCTGCATCGTGGCCTCCAACATCGCGGCGAGCCCCTACTACCAGACCGTGGTCCCCGACCGTGTGCGCGGGCGGGTCAACGGGGCGAGCAAGATGATCGGTTGGGGCATCACCCCGATCGGAGCGCTGCTGGGCGGGACACTCGGGCGCGTCGACCTCGCGTTGCCGTTCCTCGTCGGTGGGGTGATCATGGCCGGCACCGCGCTCCTCGCCAGGAAGGTCATCGCGGAGACGGCCCGCCGGGCCGACCTGGCCCTGTCCGAGGAGGCTCGGCAGGGGTGAAGGAGACGGGCCCGCCGAATCGGGAAGATCCGGTGGGCCCGGCGGGCGATGCCGTCTCAGGCCTGCTCGCGCAGCTTCTTGAGGGTGGTCACGTCCTCGGCGTGGGGACCCTCCGGCCCGGGGGTCTCCAGGGTGATGGGGACCCCGGCGGTCACCGGGTGGCGGAACAGCTCGGCGAAGGGTTCGGCGCCGATGTGGCCCTTGCCGATGTTCTCGTGCCGGTCCTTGTTGCTGCCGCACGGCGCCTTGGAGTCGTTGCAGTGGATGAGTTTGAGCCGGTCGGCGCCCACCACCTCGCCGAAACGGTCCAGCGCCTCGCGCATGCCCTCCACCGTGGAGATGTCGTGCCCGGCCGCGAACAGGTGCGCGGTGTCCAGGCACACACCCACGTTGGGGTGCCAGTCCAGGGCCTCGAAGTAGGGGACCAGGTCGTCGACGGTGGCGCACAGCACCTGACCCTGCCCGGCCATGGGCTCCAACAGCAGCGGGGGCACGTCCCCGCCCAGCCGTTCCAGCATCGGCAGCAGGCGCTCGCGGGCACGGGCCAACCCGTCCTCACGGGTGCCCGAGACGGCCGAACCGGTGTGCATGACCGCGCCCAGCGCGCCGATCCGCGCGCTTCGCCGCAGTGCGTGCTCCATCGAGGTGATCGACTTGGCGGCGGTCTCCTCGCTGGGGGTGCCCGGATTGATCAGGTAGGGGGCGTGCACGAACACGGGCAGGTCGGCGCGCTCGCGCATCATCGCGTCCTGGGCGGGGTCGCCGTCGTTGGTGGCCCACCCGCGGGGGTTGGACACGAACACCTGGACGGTCTCGGCGCCGATCTTCTCCGCGTAGGCCAGGCCCTTGGTGGCCATGCCGCCCGCGACCGGGACGTGCGCGCCGATCGGGGACTGAGGTCTTTGTTCGGTGTTGTTCATCGTCGAACCACCTTAGGCCGTGCGGCCGCTCACACGGGCGGTGGCCCTCAGCGACGTTCGCGCAGTTCGGTGAGCATCCCGGGGAGTTCCCACAGCACGGTGACGTGGCCGTGGTCGGGCAGCATGCGCAGTTCGGTCCCGGGTACGAGCCCGGCGGTGTGCGTGGCGTGCGCCAGGGGCACCACGGTGTCCTGGTCGCCGTGGGCCACCAGGAACGAAGAGGCGACGGTCGAGGGATCGAAGGTCCAGGGGCGGCCCTGGACCCAGGCGTCCTGGGTGTAGCCGCCGACCCCTTGGGCGAAGGCCTCCTTGGCCGAGGCGGCCAGGTGCGGGACGTGTCGGGTGGCGAACAGCCTCCGGTCCGGTTCGGGCCACTCGGAGGGGCCTTCGCCGAGGTTGCGCTCGCCCCATTCCAGGGCGGCCCTCTCGTCGGGCAGCCGCATCATGGCGCACTCGTCCGGTGAGTAGCCCTCCCACGCCGGTGCCCAGGAGAAGTCGGTGACCCCGCCCAGGACGACCGTGCCGTGCACCCGGTCGGGCAGCAGGGCGGCGGTGACCACGCCGTAGGGGCCGCCGGAGGAGTGCGCGGCCACCAGGAACCGGTCCAGGCCGAGGGCGTCGGCGAAGGCGGCCATGTCCTCGGCCCAGTCGGTGAGGGTTCGCCCCGGGGCGGGGGCCGAACCACCGTAGCCGGGCCGGTCCGGGGTGAGCACCCGCAGACCGGCCGACCTGAACTCGGCGTGCTGGTCGCCCAGGTTCCGGCGACTCATCGGGGCGCCGTGGAAGAACAGGACGGGGGTGCCGTCGGGGTCGCCGATGTCGGTGTAGGCGACCTGACGTCCCTGGAGCTCGACCGTGGTGTCCCGCATGCAGTTCGCGCCTCCCGCTCGGTGGTGCCCGCACTCTAGGCGGCGCCCTCTCCGGCGGCAAACAGGGGACACGCCTTGTGGCCCCTCACCGTCGCGGGGTCAGGGGCCGGTTGGTGTGGACGCGGCCGTGCGGGTCCACTCGGTCCCGGATCGCGACGAGCCGGGCCAGGGCGTCGGGTTCGTACATGCGTGCCACGTCCGAGGTGGGGACCGGACCGAAGTTGAGGTTGCTCGCGAGCCCCAGGGTGTGTTCGGTCAACAGGCCGGTGGCCCGCGCGCGCAGATCCGCCATGGCGTCGGTGTCGTGCGGGGTGGCGAAGGTGAGCACGCCCAGGGCGTGGGTGGCGGCACGGTGGCTCACCGCGGCCGGGACCTTCGGCGGCCGTGACATGGCCCCGCCCAGGTGACGCAGCGACACCAGGCTCATGAAGGGGCGGTCGGCCGCCATCAGCTTCGACAACGCGGTCATCGCGTCCTCGCCCGGGTCGGTGAGCATCATCGCGCGGCCTCGGTAGGGCGCCGGGTCGTCGTGGTCGTCGAAGACCGTCTCGGACTCGGCGTAGGGCAGGACGCGCGTGGTGTCCCTGAGGACGGGAGCGATGGACCGCAGCGGCTCCACCCACGTCGGGCCCTGCGCCAGGGGGCCGCACCAGGCCACGGACAGCTGGACCACCATCCGTCCGCGCATGGGCTCGGGTACGCCCTCCACATCGGGGTAGACCAGGGCGCAGGCCCCGGAGGTCATCTCCTCGGGCACCGTGGCGGTCCAGCGCAGCCACGCGGCCAGGGCCTCGGGTATGTCGGTGGCGTCCAGGTACAGGCTGCCGCCGTACAGGTGGGAGACCGGGAACAGCGCGAACTCCATCCCGGTGACCAGGCCGAACGATCCTCCGCCGCCGCGCAGTGCCCAGAACAGGTCGGGTTCGGTCTCGGCCGTCACCCGATGGGTCTCACCGTCGGCGGCGACCAGGTCCAATGCGTGCACGTGGTCGGCGGCGTATCCGTGCCGGCGGCCCATCAACGACATTCCACCGCCCAAGGTGTAGGAGACCGCGCCGACCGCGGGCGCGCTGCCCGACAGGGGTGCGAGCCCGTGCGGGGCGGCGGCGTCGATGACGTCCCGCCAGATCGCCCCGGCCCCGACCCGGGCGGTGCGGCGCCGGGGGTCCACCTCCACGGTGTCCAGGGCGGTGGTGTCCACCAGGATTCCGCCGCTCGCCCCGGTGCCGCGGCCGTGCCCGGTGCGTTGCGCGGCCACGGGTACGCCCAGTTCGGCGGCGGTGCGTACGGCGGTGCGCACGTCCTCGGTGTCGGTGGCGCGCAGTACGGCGTCGGGTGTGTGCGGGGACAGGGATTGGGCGCCGGAGCGGGCCCGCTCGAACCCCTCGGAGCCGGGTGCGTACACCCGATCCCTGTGCGCCTGTCCCAGGCGCGCTCGCAGTGTCCTCGTCACGTCGTTCGTGTGCTTCTGATCGCTCATGTGGTCACGGTAGAGACCAATGCGGTCACATCATGGCCGCGATGGCCGGCAGGATGATGGGCATGGTCGAGACCGAGTCGGTCCGCGCGGGATTGCCGCAGCGGCTGTTGCGCCTGTTGTCCCTACTTCAGGTGCGCCGGGAGTGGAGCGGGGCCGAACTCACCGAACGGCTCGGTGTCAGTGCTCGAACCCTGCGCCGTGACGTGGAACGCCTGCGCGACCTGGACTACCGCGTCGAGGGCACCCCCGGGGTGGCGGGCGGCTATCGGCTGGTCTCCGGCTCGGACCTGCCTCCGTTGCTGCTGGACGACGACGAGGCCGTGGCCATCGCCATGGGATTGACGACCGTGCAGGGTGTGGGTGAGAGCGCGCTGCGTGCCCTGGCCAAACTCGAACGGCTACTGCCCGCCCGCCTGCGCCCCCGGTTGTCGGCGGTGGCCGGGGCGACCTCGACCGTGCCCCACCCCGACACCCCGGGCGTGGACCCCACGGTCCTGGGGATGCTGGCCGCCAACAGCCGCGATCGGGTGGTCACCGACCTGGTCCACCGTTCCCGTTCCGGGGAGCGCACCGAACGTCGCGTCGAACCCCACCACCTGGTCCTGCACGGTGGGCACTGGTACCTCATCGCCCACGACACCGACCGTGCGGACTGGCGGACCTTTCGGGTCGACCGGATGAGCGACCCGCGGCCCACCCATGGGCGCTTCGAGCCCCGCGAGCTGACCGCGCCCGACCCCGCGACCTTCCTCACCCGCCACTTCGCGCGCGGCGAGTACCGCTACACCGCCACGCTCACCCTGGGGCTGCCCGCGGAGGAGGTGCGTCGGCGCGTGTACGGGCCCCTGCCCGGCTCCCTCACCCCGTTGGACGAGGGGCGTTGTCGGGCACGGCTCAGCGCCGACACCGTCGACCTGGTGTGTCAGTACGTCGCGGTGTTGTCGGCCCTGGGCGCCGAGTTCACGCTGGAGGCCCCACCGGAGGTCACCGACCGTCTCCACGCTCTGGGTACCCGGCTCGGCCGATGAGGCGTTCGAGTACGTGCGCGGTGCCACGGAACGTTAGTCTCGTGCCCGTGAGCACCTCGACCACGCCCTCGGCCACCCTTTCCGACGTCGTCACCGCCTTCGAGGAGGTCTACCCGCCATCGTGGGCCGCCTCCTGGGACGCGGTCGGCCTGGTCTGCGGAGACCCGGAACAACCGGTGGATAAGATCCTGTTCGCGGTCGATCCGGTGGACGCCGTCGTCGACGAGGCCCTCACCCGGGGCGCCGACCTGATCATCACGCACCATCCGCTCATGCTGCGCGGGGTCACCAGCGTGGCCGCGGACACCCCCAAGGGTCGGATCGTGCACCGGCTCATCCGTTCGGGTGTGGCCTTGTACACCGCACATACCAACGCCGACACCGCCTCACCGGGGGTCTCCGACGCCTTGGCGCGCGCCGTCGGGCTCACCGGACAGCTGCGCCCGCTGGACCCCGACACCACCGACCCCGAGGGACGGCGTGGAATCGGGCGCATCGGTGAACTGCCCGCCCCGCTCGTGCTGGGCGACTTCGCCGACCAGGTCGCCCGAGGGCTGCCGGCCACCGCCGCGGGCATTCGGGTCGCCGGAGACCTGGACCGCCTGATCAGCACCGTGGCCGTCTCCGGTGGCGCCGGGGACTCCCTGTTGGGCGCGGCCCGCGCCGCCGAGGTGGACGTCTACGTCACCTCCGACCTGCGCCACCACCCGGCCTCGGAGTTCGTCGAGCGGGCCGGTGGTCCCGCCCTGATCGACACCGCGCACTTCGCCAGTGAATGGCCGTGGTTGGCCGACGGTGCGAGCCACCTGGGCGACGCGCTCGGGCGTTCGGTCGGCCCGAATGGGGCTAACGTGGAGATCCACGTGTCGACCACCGTGACGGACGCCTGGTCACGGACCTTCCAACACGTGTAGAACCCGCAGTACCGAAGACCACAACTGCACAGAGCGCGGGCGGCCCTCGAAGGCCTCCCCACCGCGATCCTCAGGAGACCCCAAGTGAAAGCCGAACCCGCCGCGCAGGCCAGACTCCTCGACCTTCAGAGCCTGGACTCCGAACTCCAGCTTCTGGAACACCGTCTCCACACCCTGCCCGAGATCGCCGAGGCGGCCCGGCTCAAGCAGCGGGCCGACGCCCTGGAGGCCGATCTGATGGCGGCCCAGACCAAGGCCTCCGACATCCAACGCCACCAGCGCAAGGCCGAGAGCGACGTCGAGCAGGTGCGAGCCCGTGCCGACCGTGACGCCAAGCGTTTGGAGTCGGGTGCGATCACCAACGCCAAGGACCTGCAGAACCTGCAGTCGGAGATCGAGTCGTTGGGGCGTCGCCAGTCCGAGCTGGAGGAGATCGTCCTGGAGGTCATGGAGGAGGCCGAGACGATCAACGCCGACGTCGTCCGTCTGGGTGAGGAGCGCGAGGCCGCGGTGGCCGAAGTCACCGAGGTCACCGCCCGCCGTGACACCGCCGCCGCGGAGATCCAGTGGGACCGAACCCGCCTCGGTCAGGACCGTGAGCGGGTGGCCGGTGAGATCCCCGACGACCTGATGAAGCTCTACGACAAGCTGCGCGGCCAGTACGACGGTGTGGCCGTCGCCCCGCTGCGCTATGGCCGCTGCAACGGTTGCAAGTTGGCGTTGAGCACCATGGAACTCAACGAGATCCGGGCCGCGGCGGCCGACGAGATCGTCCGCTGTGAGGACTGCCGACGCATCCTGGTGCGCACCGAGGAATCGGGCCTGCACGCCCCCGTCGCGGAGTGAGCCGCGCCTGGGGTGCTCCCGACACCGAACCGACCCGGCTGCTCCTGCTCCGGCATGGGCGGACCCCGCTGTCCGTCGAACGGCGCTTCGCCGGACGCGGTGACATCCCCCTTACGGAGACCGGTCACGCCCAGGCCGAGGCGGCCGCGCGCCGTGCGGCCGAAATCGGTGTGGACGTGATCGTGTCCTCGCCGCTCGCGCGTACCCGGCTGACCGCCGGGTACGCGGCCGACCTGCTGGGACTTCCGGTGGAGTTGGACGAGGGGTTCGTGGAGACCGACTTCGGGACCTGGGAGGGGTTGACCTTCGCCCAGGCGCGCGAACGCGACGCCGAGCACGTGGACCGTTGGCTGTCCGACCCCGAGACGGGGCCGCCCGGGGGAGAGAGTTTCGCCCGGGTGGCCGAACGCGTCGCGAAGGCCCGCGATGCCCTGCTGGAACGCCACCGGGGCCGTCGGGTGCTGCTGGTCGGCCACGTCACCCCGATCAAGGTCATCGTCCAGCAGGCGATGCTCGCCCCCATCGAGGCGTTGTACCGCATGCACCTGGACACCGGGTGCCTGACCGAGGTGGACTGTTACGCGGATGGCCCACAGGTGGTGCGCTCCCTCAACGACACCGCCCATTTGAAGGGGCTAGACTGACCCTCAGAGGGGGAGTCGGCCAGACGGTCGCGGATCCGCGTTCGGCGCGGGTTCGAGGAAAGTCCGGACTCCACAGGGCAGGGTGGTCGGTAACACCGACCCGGGGTGACCCGCGGGACAGTGCCACAGAAAGCAGACCGCCACCGTTCGCGGTGGTAAGGGTGAAACGGTGGTGTAAGAGACCACCAGCGGCCGGAGTGATCCGGGCGGCTAGGTAAACCCCACCCGGAGCAAGGTCAAAAAGAGAACCTTCGGGTTCTCGCGCGGATGTTCGAGGGCGGCCCGCCCGAGTCCGCGGGTAGACCGCACCGAGGTCGTCGGTAACGACGGCCCCAGATGGATGACCGTCCGGTCCGTCAGGACCCGACAGAATCCGGCTTACCGGCCGACTCCCTCCTCTCTTGGCGTCCGGCCTGCGAATACCTCGCCCATGGCCACCTCGATGGCCCACGAACCCGTCGATACGGCGTCGGTGGCCGCGCCCTTGTGATTGGTCTCGATCTCCCGCGCCGATGACCCCCGGTGCCCGACCGAACCCCGTCCCGCGGCGCGTATCGGCGTGGGGCCGGATACGCCGGGGATACGGGGATACCGCTTCGTGGTGATGGTCCGAACCCCTGTGGCACCGGTAGATTGACCCATGCGCTCCGGTCCCCCGGGGCACGAACGCCCGCGGGCCCGATGGGGTCGGGCCGACGGGCATCCGCGTTCATGGGAATGGGTGACTCTCGTTGGACTCCACCGCCGTCTGGGTGGTCCTCTTCGGCCTGCCGATCCTGGCGATCGTGGCGATCATCCTGCTCGCCATGTACCAGGCATCAGGCGTTCAGCAGGACGGGCGTGACGACGCCCCGGACGACGATTCCGCCGGCTGAGGCGGCGGGACCGGTTCGGACCCGCCCCCGACCCCCTGGACCGGATCGAAGCCGCCGGTCGCGGGGTCCAACAGGTGCACCCTCGCCGACTCCAGGTCGTAGTACATGCCCGAAAGGGTCAGCTCGCCCGACTCCAGTTTCTCGCGGACCGTCGGGTGCCTTTCGAGGTTGTCGAGCTGCTCGACCACGTTGGCCTGGGCCAGGCGACGTAGCGCCTCGGCGGTGGGCAGCGCGGTGAGCTCGGCGTGTTCGGCGTGGGCCCGTCGCAGGCTCGCGTCGCCCTTGGCCAACCAGCGGCGGATGTGCGTGGTCGCCACTTCCTCGGGCTCTCGGTGGGTCCGGTCCAGGAGTGCCTGCATGGCCCCACAGCGAGAGTGACCGCACACCACGATGGAGGGCACCCGCAACACGTTGATCGCGTACTCGATCGCGGCGCCCACGGAACCGTCGGGGTCGTCGGGGGCGGGCACCAGGTTGCCCACGTTGCGCACCGTGTACAGGTCGCCGGGTCCGCTGGCGGTGATCAGGTTGGGCACCACCCTGGCGTCGGCGCAGGTGATGAACAGCGCGGTGGGACGGTGGCCGTGTTCCAGTCGGCTCATCACCGAACGCATCCGGTCGGCGGTGCTCGCGTGGTACTCCCGGGCTCCGGCGGTGAGCAGACCGATCGGGTGGGCCTCCTCCTCGGTCCGGGCGCGGTCGCGCATGTCCCAGGGCGCCCACCAACGGCCCTTGGGCACGGTCTTGGCGGCCGGGGCGGAACGGGTGGAGCTGCGCGCGTACCACTGCTCGTGCACCTCGTCGATGTCCACGCTTCCACCGGTGCGTTCGTGGTCCACCCGCCAGGCGTGGATGGCCTCGAAGGCGGCGTGGTCCATGAAGTCCACGTGCAGGTCCAGGTCCACGCGGGTTCCCGTCGGGACGGTGCGCAGCACGTGCGTGAGGCGGGGCACCCCCAGGAACGTGAGTGAGCCGTCCACCGTCACGTGCACGCGACCGTCGTGTTCCTCGGTGGTCACGGTGAGCCTGGTCAGCCGTCGCAGGGACATGATCATGGCGAGCGCGAACCCGATGCACACCCCTTCCAACAGTCCCAGGAACACCACGGTGGACAGGGTGATCAGGTAGACGGCGGCCTCGTGGTGGCGGCGCAGGTCGCGCAGGTGCGCCAGGGACACCATCTGTGTGCCGATGAACACCAACAGCGCGGCCAACGCCGCCATCGGGATCAGTTCGACCACGTGTGCGAAGAACGCCACGAACAGCAGGATCCACACCCCGTGCAGGATCGTGGAGAGCGGGCTTCGGGCCCCGGCGCGCACGTTGGCGGTGCTGCGCACGATCACCCCCGCGACGGGCAGCCCACCGAGGGCGCCACTGACGGTGTTGGCGGCGCCCTGGCCGCACAGTTCGCGGTTGAGTCGGACGCGGCGGCCACTGTGCAGGCGGTCCACGGCGATGGCGGCCAGGAGCGATTCGACACTGGCGACCATGGCCACGGCCGCCACCGCCAGGGCGATTCCGTGCCACTGGCCGGACTCGGGCAGGGCGGGTCCGTTCCACGCCTGGGCCAGGGAGGCGGGCAACGTGACGGTCTCGACCTCCCAACGTCCCAGGGTCGCGATGACGGTGGCGGTGCCGACCGCGACCAGCGCGGCCGGGATCACGCCCGGTCGGACCCCGGCGATGGCGGGCAGCCGGTTCCAACCGAACATGATGGCGATGGTGACGACCCCGACCAGGACCGCCGCGGTGTGGTTCTGCGCGACCTGTCGAGGCAGGTCGGCGATGTTGGCCAGGGCGGAGCTCTGGGGCGCGCCGCCCAGGACCACGTGGAGTTGGGCCAGGGCGATGGTCACGCCCACCCCGGCGAGCATGCCGTGGACGACGGCGGGGGAGACGGCCAGGGCGGCGCGCGCGATGCGGAACGCGCCCAGGGCCAGTTGGACCAGGCCCGCCAACAGCGTGATCAGGCAGGTGACCCGCCAGCCGTAGGTCAGGATCAGGTCGGCGACGATGATGGTGAGTCCGGCGGCGGGGCCGCTGACCTGGACCACCGAACCGCCGACCAGGCCGGCGACGATGCCGCCCACGACGGCGGCGATGATGCCCGCGATGAGGGGCGCGCCGGAGGCGACGGCGATCCCCAGGGACAAGGGGACGGCGACCAGGAAGACCACGAGGGAGGCGCCGATGTCGGCGGCCGGTCCCTTGCGGTCCGGGTGGGTTTCCGGCGGCGGGGAGGTCTCTCCTCGCCGCCCGGGTAGTGCTCCCTGGACGTCGTTGCGCATGGTTGCTCCGTTCGGGTCGAACCGGGCGGGTGCGCGCGAGGGCGCACGTGGACGGGGGTGTGCGGCGGTGCGCCTGACAGCGGGGACACCCCGATGAGTGCATGTTCAATCACTCATTGTAGTCAATATTCATGACACCGAGTGACGAATCATCGCGGTTCCGGTGACCGCTCTCGTCACTGGGGGCGTCGGGGGAAACGAACGGGACATAAGAAAACCGAGGTGGCGGGGTTTCCGCCACCTCGGTGGGGTGAGGCGATGAATCCGATGTCGTTCCCGCGGGGCCGGGTCGATGTCACGCTCGGTCGCCCGAGGCCGGTCCCGGCCATACGGTCACCGGAAGCGCCCGTCCTCGTAACCGCCCTCGTAGTAGTCCTGGCCGTAACCGGGGCGGGGCTCCTCGTCGTAGGGTCCCTGGCCCGGCCGCGGGGCGGGGCCACCGTACCGCGGGCCCGCGCCGGGTCGTTCGCCCTCGGGGTGCCGGTCGTCCACCTGCGGGTAGCCGTAGTCCGAGGGTGGGAAGCCCCCGCCCAGCATGTCCGAGTAACCGCCCTGGCCACCGGGGCTCTGCGGGGGCCCGCCCTGGCCCAGCGGTCGTCCGAACCGATCGGTCTGTGGTGGCCGCTGCTCGCTGTAGGGCAGGCCGCTGAACTGGCCGCTCTGGTAGGTGCCGTACCCGGGGTCGGTGGGGTATCCGCCGGTCGGATACGGGGCGGATCGACCCGGCCCGTCCTGTCCGCCGGGTCCACCGGGCATCTGCGTGGGCCCACCGGACCCTCCGTAACCGGGTCCCTGCGGGGAGTCCCACAGGGGGGCGTTGCCTCCGTGGCTCGTGCCGGGGGCCCCGGGCATCGTGGGCCCGCCCGGTGCCATCGGACCACTGGGGACCCCGGGTCCACCGGGCACGCCCAGGGCGCCCGATGCGCCGGGAGTGTCGAACCGGCCGAGGTCACCCTGGCCGGTCGGTCCGCCCAGGTGGCCCGATCGGGTGTGGGTGCCGCTGTCGTAGGGGTTGCGTTGGTGGGTTCCGGTGTCGTACTCCGGCCGGGTGAAGGAGTCGGTGTCGTAGGTGGGGCGGCTGTGTTGGCCGGTGTCGTATTCGGGGCGGGGTGGTGTGAGCCCGCCTTGGTGGCTCGGCCGGGTGTGGGTGCCGCTGTCGTAGGGGTTGCGTTGGTGGGTTCCGGTGTCGTACTCCGGCCGGCCGAAGGAGTTGGTGTCGGCGAGGTCGGGAGCGTAGGGCCCACCCTGGAACGCCCCGGACGGGTAACCGCCGGTCAGCGGATCCGAACCCGGCCCGGGGGCCGGGTGGCCGGGCACGTTCGGGCCGCCCATGGGTTGACCGGGCGCGGGCATGGCGCCCGAGGGGCCACCGAGACCGGACCCACTCGGTGTGCTCGGCGTACCGGGCATGCCGTAGCCGTTCAGGTCGGAGCGCTGGTGGGCGCCGGTGTCCATGCTGGACCAGATCGGCGACCTGAAGTCTTCGCCGGGGTTGGGCCGGAAACCCGGGTCGAGCGGGTCGGAGGAACCCGACCCCGTCCCCAGGGGGGTGCGGTCCGAACCGTAGGGGTCGGAGGAACCCGACCCCGTCCCCAGGGGGGTGCGGTCCGAACCGTAGGGGTCGGGAACGTCGCCCCCCTCGTTCAACCCGAGCCGCTCGGACTGGGTGAGCGGCTCACGCCCCTCGAAGGGGTCCCCCGTCGAAGGCGGTGGTGGGGTCCAACCGGTGCCCAGCGGATCGTCGGCGCGCACCCCGGAGTCGATGGGCGTGGTCGGCTGCGACGGGGGCAACCCCTGCGTGGGCGGAAGCGCCGACGGAGTGGGGCCCGAGTCCAGGGCGGCGGGACTGTGCCGCGGCTCCGGGTGTCGTGGTTCGGGGCGCTGGGGCGGCGGGGCGCCCGGGGGTTCACTGTGTCCGAGGCCGGCCAGCATGGCCAGGTCCGAGGCGCTTCCGCGCGGGACCCGGTCCTCGACCGGGGCGTCGACCATCGTGGGTGGGCCCTGATCCGGGTGGCCACCGCGCACGGGTTCGTCGTCGTAGTCCTCATAGCCGTCGACGTCCCCCGCGTCGTAGGCGTCGTCCCTGCCCCTGTCCCGGGGGCTCGTCTGCGCGGGCCCCTCGTCGTTCAGACTCGACCAGAAGTCGTTGTCGGAGAGCCCGTCGGAGTCGTCCTCCCAGTCGACCTCGCGTTGCCGCCGCCCCTTGGGCCGTCGCTCCGGCCTGCTCGGCCGGCGACCACGGTCCCCCTCGTCATCGCCGTCGAGGTCGGCCCGCCCTCGACCCCGGCCTCGGGCGGGCCGGTCGTCGCGATCGTCCTGGACGTCGTCGTCGTAGTCGTCGTCATAGTCGTCGTTCGAGCCGAGGCTGAGCGCCCGCATCCCCAGTAGGAGGAGCACCAGCACGGCGAGCACGACGATGACGGCGATGATGATGATGGTGACGGTCATGGTGTACGCACTACCTTGGGGAGGTCTGCCGCGTCCGGGGCGCACCGGGTGTCGGTCGGATGAGGACCGGCCGGGGGAGGGTGGCGCACTGGTTCCGGCCGATCGCGGGGTCGCGGACCCACTCCGCCTTCGCGAAGTGGGCGCCGAAGCCCCGCTGCGGTCTCGAACCGGGATACCGCGCGGCGGGTGGGCGGAAATCGGTCATCTGAAAAGGGGCGGGGGACACAGCCCTACTGTATGTGCTGTCGTGCGCTGTGTGCAGAGGGCAACGGGAGCTTCCTCGGTTCGTTCCCGGGCCGCTGGGGGGAAGGCGAGGCCGGGTGTGAAATGGCCGGTATGAGCTATTTCACCCGCTGTTGGTGATGAGGGAGCCCCTGGCCACGGCCTGCGCGGCGATGTTCTCCAGCGTCAGGTCCAGTGCCGCGCCCTCGGGCAGATCGAGGGGTTCGTTCAACGCGTACACCGTGAACCGGTAGGAATGCGTGTCGTCCTCCGCGGGGCAGGGCGCTCCGTAGGCGGCCTCTCCCGAGCTGTTCTGACCGATCTTGGCGTCGGCCGGCACGGTGTTCTGTCGAAGCTCCACCAGCTGCGGGTCCAGGTCGGTGACGACCCAGAACACGAAGGCGGCCTCGGGATCGTCGACCACCAGCGCGATGGAACCCACGTCGTCGGGCAGGCCCGACCAGCTCAACGGCGGGGAGACCGACTCACCCTCGGCTTCGCAGGTGTAACTGGCGGGCAGAGGTTGCCCCTCCTGCATCATCGGACTGATCACGTTGATGTCGGTGGGCATCTCGCCGCTCAGTTCCGTGTTGAGCACGCCACAACCGGTCGACGCGAGCAGGGCGGCCCCCGCTACGACGGCACCCGCACGGGCATCGGGACGGGTGCGGGGGGCGCCGCGTTCGGCGACGGTCCGGGTGAAAGGCAAGACCGGGAACAAAATGGGGCTCCTGCTGGACTTTCGGGCCATAAGGCGAGACTCGCTGTGCACCGGACCCGGCACACGGGAGGTAGGCCCCGGTACCCGTCGCGGTGGAACCGTGCGCGCGAGGGCCGTATCCGGCGCCGTCACACGGTCCTGAGCGAACCCTACTGTGGTCCGGCGAGCCCCGGTGACTCTCGGGAGCGGGTGCCGGGCCGGTCGATGGGGCCGGGACCGGGACCCCCATGGCCGATGGGCCTGTGGATAACCGAAGGCGTCGGTCCGGGGGATCGGTCATCATGAAGCCGTGTGGTTCTCCATTCTCGGTCCCCTTCAGGTGCTCGACTCCTCGGGCGAGCCCGTCGCCGTGGGCGGCGCCCGCCTGCGTACCCTGCTGGTGCTGCTCCTGCTCCGGCCAGGGCGCCCATCGGCCGTGGAGGAACTCACCGACGCCATCTGGGGCGAGGCCGTCCCCAACTCGGCGGGCAACGCCCTGCAGGCCCTGGCCTCACGCCTGCGCCGTGCCCTGGGCGAGGGGATCGGCCTGCTCGGTGACGGCGGAGGATACCGGTTGGACGTCACCCCCGAACAGGTGGACCTGCACGTCTTCGAGGACCTGGCCGGACGAGGCCGGGCCGACCTGACGGCCGGTCGATACGAACGGGCCGAACTCTCCCTGGACGGTGCCCTGGAACTGTGGCGCGGGCCCGCCCTGCCCGACCTCACCTCCCATGGTCTGGCGGAGGAGGTCGCCCTGCGCCTCGGGGAGTCCCATCGCACGGCGGTCGAGGACCTTCTGGAGGCCCGGGTCGCCCTCGGTCGGGCGACGGAGGCCCTGCCCAGGGCCGAGGCGTTGGCGTCCGGGGACCCGCACCGTGAACGCCCCGTCGAACTGCTCATGCGCGCCCTGGCCGGGAGCGGGCGCACCGCCGACGCGCTCGCCTGCTACGAGACCTTCCGGAGCCGATTGGCCGACGAACTGGGGTTGGATCCCTCATCCCGGCTGCGACGGGTGCACCTGGACCTGCTGCGCGGAGAATCGACCCCGCCGCGCCCCGAGGGGGCCGCCGCTCGCGGGGCCCCCGACTCCGCGCCCGGAGGTGACCAACCGGGAACCGGGCCGCTGCCGCCGCTCCGGCTGCCCCACCACCTGACCGAGTTCGTCGCGCGCGAGACCGAGGTCGAGGCGGCCGTCGACCGGCTCACCACCACCCGCGTGGTCACCCTCACCGGCCCCGGGGGCGCGGGCAAGACCCGCCTGGCCACCGAGGCCGCCGCGACCCTGGTCAAACGGTCACCCTCTCTGGTGGGCGAAGGAGTGTGGTGGGTCGAACTCGCACCGGTACGACAGGGGCAGGAACTGCCCGAGGCCGTCGCCGCCGCCCTCGAACTGCGCGAACTCAACGTCATCACGGCGCGCACCGGGGCCTCGCAGGTCACGCCGACGGACCGGATCGCCGCACGCCTGGGCCAACGTCCCTGCCTGGTGGTGCTGGACAACTGTGAGCACCTGATCGAGGAAGCCGCACGATTCGTCCGGACCCTCCTGGCCCGCTGCCCGGGTCTGCGAGTGCTGGCCACCTCTCGGGAGCCGCTCGGCCTGCCGGGTGAGGCCCTCCTTCCGGTCCCCTCGCTCGACCTGCCACCGGAAGGGGCCGACGTCGACCGGGCCCTGGACTGCTCGGCGGTGGAACTGTTCGTCGCCCGCGCGCAGGCGGCACACCCGGGGTTCGGCCTCACCCCCGGCAACGTCGACCACGTCGTGCGCATCACCCGTGAATTGGACGGTATGCCGCTGGCCCTGGAACTGGCCGCCGCCCGCCTTCGGGTGATGAGCCCCGGGCAGCTCGCCGAACGCCTCACCGACCGGTTCCGTCTGCTCACCAACGGAAGCAGGGCGGCGCTGCCTCGTCACCGCACCCTGCGGGCGGTGGTCGACTGGAGCTGGGAGCTGCTGGACGAGGCCGAACGTCGACTGTTGCGCAGGCTCGCCGTCTTCCCCGGCGGCGCCACCCTGGAAGCGATCGAACGGGTGGTGGCCGACCCCGACGGGGAACCGGGTCGGCTCGCCGGACAGGACGTGTGGACGGTTCTGTTCGCGCTGGTGGACAAGTCCCTCGTGATCGCGGAGAGACGCGCCGACGACGACGCGCCGCCCGCCTACCGGCAGCTGGAGACGGTCCGGGCCTACGGGTGGGAGCGCCTGGTGGAGTCCGGGGAGGAGACGCGGGTCCGCGACGCCCACGCCCTGCACGTGTTGGAACTGTGGCGGCGGGCCGACCCCGGCTTGCGCGGACCCGGACAGGTCCTCTGGCTGGACCGGCTCAGGGGCGAGGTGGACGACTGCACCACCGCCTTCCACTGGGCGTTGGAGAGCGGTGACGCCGAACTGGCCCTGGACCTGGTGGAGTACACCCAGTGGTACTGGACACTGGACGGGGCCTGGCGGCAGATCCATCGCTGGTCCGAGCAGGTACTGGAGCTGGTGGGGGAGAAGGTGCCGCCGGGGAGGGAGGTCGCCTACGCCGGTTGTCTGTTCCACAAGGCGGGAGAGATGGTCTCGGGACGCGCGGTCCTGCTGGAACGCCTGGCCCGGGTGGAGGAGGTGTGCGAGGCCGGTGGGACGAAGGTCGAGCGGCATCCGGTGCTCATCTCCTGCCTGGTCTACCGGGCGATGACCGAGGGTGACCCAGACGGCCCCGCCCGGGCACGGGCGGAGATGGCTCTCCAAGGGCAGGAGGATCCCTGGGCCCGGGCGATGGTGTACCTGTCGCTGTCGATGCTCGACGCGGTCTTCGGTGACGCCGCCCGCTCTCGCGCACGGGCGGAGATCGCCCTGTCGACGATGCGCGAGTGCGGGGACGTGTGGGGACAGTGCAACGCCCTGGCCCAGCTCGTGGACGCGACGATGGCCACCGACCTGCAACGCTCCCGTGCATTGCTCCGGGAGGGCATCGACCTGGCCGAGGGCTCCGGGCTGGATGGGCTCGGCGGGCTCTTTCGCACTCTCATGGCCCAGATCCTGGTCGAACTCGGCGACACGGACGACGCCGCCCTCGAACTCGAAAGGATTCAAGCCGAAACGGCACAGGACGAGCACCGGGTCACCCATCACATGATCAGGATCCACTGGATGCAGGCCACCGGGGACTTGGCGGGGGCCCGACGGTTGCTGGAACGTACAGACCCCCTGGTTCGTGGTCTGGGCGGGTTCGCGCCGGTCTACATCGAACCCACCTGGCGCACTCTGTCCGCCGAACTCGCCTGGGCCGAGGGGGACGTCGAACGGGCCTGGGCCGAGGCGGGGCGGGCGTGGTGGCTCTCCCGCAACGGGTCCGACATGTCCGGGTTGGGCGCGTTGGAGATCCTCTCCCGGCTGACCGAGGACACCGATCCCCGATGGGCCGCGGAGCTGTTGGGGTACAGCGCTGGATTGCGCGGGGTCCTCAGAACCGCCTCCGCCAGGATCGAGGCCCTGCGTTCGCGCCTGGCCCGAACGTTGGGAGAGGCCGAGGTGGAGCGGTTGATCACCCGGGGGCGCGAGACGCCCAGAGCGCGGATCCTGGAGAAGACGGCGCGGTGGCTGGAGCCGATCGTGCCCGACGACGTCGACGCCGGAGACTGGCGCCGCTGAGCCCTGAGCCCTGAGCCCCGAATGTCCCGGTGGGCGGGACGTTCGGGTGGACACGGTGGTCCCTCAGGTGCGGCGCCGGTAGGCCCACACCGCCAGTGGGAAGAAGATCGCCGTGATGATGACCGACCACACCAGGGTCCAGGTCACCGGTCCGGCGACGTCGCCACCGATCATCAGCGCGCGCATGGCGTCCACCACGTGGGTGACCGGGTTGTTCGCGGCGATGGGCGCGAGCCAGCCCGGCATGTCGTCGGGTGCGACGAACGCGGAACTACCGAAGGTCAGTGGGAACAACAGGATCATCGCGAAGGACTGCACGGCCATGGGGGTGCGGGCGAGCATCCCCACGAAGGCCGACATCCAGCACAGCGCGAAGGCGAACAGCAGGATCAGGGCGGCGGCGACCAGCACACCGACCACCCCGCCCTCTGGTCGGAACCCGATGGCCAGTCCGACCAGCAGCACCATGACGACCGTGATGGCGTAACGGACGAGGTCGCCCAGGATCGCACCGATCAGCGGCGCCGAACGGGCGATGGGCAGCGAGCGGAAGCGGTCGAAGATCCCCTTCTCCACGTCCTGGCTCAGGCTGAAACCGGTGCCCATGGTCGCGAAGATGACCGACTGCGCGATGATGCCGGGCATCAGGAAGTCCCGGTAGGTCTGCCAGTCGCCCATCATCGCCTGACCGAAGACGAAGACGAACAGGGTCACGAACATGACCGGCTGCAGCATCAGCCCGAAGACCTCTTCGGGGTTGGCCTTGATCTTCAGCACGCTGCGCCAGGTGAGTTGGAGCCCGTTCTGCACGGTCACCAGCGGGCTGATCCGCTGTGGGATGTGCGGTACGGGTCCGGAGGAGGCGGCCGATGGCCGGGTGGTCACGGTGCTCACGGGCGAGCTCCCTCGGGGTCGTTGTCGGTCTCCGTGGCCTCGGCGGTGTGCCCGGTCAGGGCCAGGAACACCTCGTCCAGGCTGGGTTTGCGCAGGGACAGTTCACCCACGGCCACACCCTGTTCGTCCAGGCGACGGACCACCTCGGGCAGGATGGAGGCGTCGTTGACCGGCACGCCGGCCACCAGTCCGTCGCTGTTGACGGGGGCGCTCGTGACCGCCTCGATGATCTTGGTCGCCAGGGGCAGCTGAGCGCTGTCCACCGTGCGCAGCTCCAGGACCTGGTCGCCGGCCTGGTTCTTGAGTTCCTCGGGTGTCCCCTGGCTGATCACCTTGCCGTGGTCCAACACCATGATGTCGTCGGCCAGTTGGTCGGCCTCTTCCAGGTACTGGGTGGTGAGCAGCACGGTCACCCCGTCTCCCACCAGGTCACGGACCACGGCCCACAGGCCGTTGCGGCTGTGCGGGTCCAGACCGGTGGTCGGTTCGTCCAGGTACAGCAGCGCCGGGCGCCCGACCAGGCTCGCGGCCAGGTCCAGTCGGCGGCGCATGCCTCCCGAGTAGGTCTTGGCCGCGCGCCCGCCGGCGTCGGCGAGCCCGAAGCGCTCCAGCAGTTCGGCGGACCGGGTCCGGGCCTGGGCCCGATCGAAGCCCAACAGGCGGGCGATGAGCACCAGGTTCTGGGTCCCGGTCAGCTCGGCGTCCACGGCGGCGTACTGGCCGGTCAGGCCGATCTGTCGGCGCACTTCGTGGGGTTGGCGCACCACGTCGAACCCGCCGACGGTGGCGTATCCGCCGTCGGGGCGCAACAGCGTCGACAGGATGCGTACGGTCGTGGTCTTCCCGGATCCGTTGGGTCCCAGGACGCCCAGCACGGCCCCCGTCCTGGCGGTCAGGTCTACTCCGTCCAGGGCACGGGCGCCCTTGAACTCCTTGACCAGACCTTCCGCGCGAATGGCGTCGGTCATCAGGTTCCTCCGTTTCAGCGTCTGTCCTCAGTGTGCCGACCGGTGCTGACAGAACGCTGATATGTGCGTTCGTTCCTGACGCCCTGAAATGTCAGCTCCGGGTGTCAGGAGGTGCAGGTGTCCCGCTGTGGAAGGAACACCGGACCGGAACGAGCCCTTCCCCACGTCCCCTGCTTTCTCGGAGGACCTGGTGAGGGCGCCGGCCGATGGAATAGGGCGCGTGCCGGGGCCGGGGCCCAGCGGAGGCCTTGAAGATACGGCCTAGACTCGGGCGGGTGACGAACTTCCCGCCCCACGACGCCGTACCCCGGCCGGGGGAGACACCCGACCCAGCGGACCCGGGGACGGGCGTGGCCCGACTACGCCCGCCACTACGGAGGGTGAGCAGCCGGTCGATCGGGGTGTGGACGTTGCGCATGGCCTTCGGAGCGCTGTTCAACCTGGCCCTGATCAGCGCCGCGGCCTGGGCCCTGGGCAACTTCGCCTGGGGCTGGGTGCCGACGTGGGCGCACGAGAACGCCTGGGTCTTTCCCTCCGTCTACGTCCTGTACGCCCTGCTCAAGATCGCCATCGTGCCCTCATGGCGTTACCGGGTGCACAGGTGGGAGGTCAACGAGGACGTCATCTACACCCGCGCCGGCTGGATCAGCCGGGCCTGGCAGCTGGTGCCGGTCAACCGGTTGCAGACGGTCGACCATACCCAGGGCTGGTTGGAGCGGGTCTTCGACGTGGCCACGCTCCAGGTACGCACCGCCTCCTACGCCGGTTCTTCGACCATCGAAGGTCTGGACGCCGAGGAGGCGCGCCGGCTCAGTGAGGAACTCGCGGTGCGCGCCGGGGCGCTTCGGGACGACGCCACCTGATGGATCCACGACACGACCCCCACGAGCACCCCGAGACCCATCGACCCGAGACCGGGTCCGGTGGTTGGGTCGCGCCCGGCAGTACCTCCGGCACCCCTGAGTCCTCCGGGCCCGGCACACCTCCCTCGGGCCCGTACGCCCCCGTCGAGGGGCAGAGCCACTGGTGGCCCGCGCCCCCCGGAGCCCCCACCTTCGCCGAACCCGCCGGACCCGCTGGACCGGCTGGACCCACCCCACCAGGGGAAGAGGCTCCCCGTTCCTGGTGGGGTGAGGATCCCGCCGGCCAAGGCTCGCCCTTCGGAGCGGAGACCGCCCGCAGGCTCAGCCCGCGCACCCTGGTTGTCGGACCCATCATCCAGATCCGGGGCCTGCTGTTGCCGATCGCCGCCGGTCTGGTGGTCGGCGGGTTCAACCCCTGGATCCTGACCGCCACCCTGCTCGCGGTCTTGGGACTGCTCATCGGCGGGTTCGTCACCTGGAAGACCTTCCGCTACGAGATCGGCGAGGAACGCCTGGAGATCCGCAGCGGTCTGATCAGACGCTCCCGGCGCACCATCCCCCTGGAACGGGTGCGCGGGGTCGACGTCACCAGCAGCCTGCTGCACCGCATGCTGGGTGTGGCCGTGGTGCGCATCGAGGCCGCGTCGGGGGCGGGCGAGACCGAGGACGGCAAACTCGACGCGGTGGACGCCACCGAGGCCGAACGTCTGCGCACGGTCCTGCTGCACCGCAAGGCCGTGCTCAGCGGACGGAGCGAGGAGGCGGCCACCGTGGGGGAGGACGGCATCGCCTCCGCCACCGCCGCCACCGCCGGGGCGGGAGCCTCCGGGCCCGTGGCCGCGTCGGGCGAGGACACGGTCACCTACTTCCGGATGCCCCGGAGCTGGTACCTGTTCGGGGCGCTCAGCGTGGGCCACCTGGTGACCCCGTTCGTGCTCCTGGCCACCCTGTTCGGCATGGTCCAACAGTCCGCCGGGCAGATGGCCACCGACTTCCTCGTGGACTGGGTGACCAGTACCGATCGAGGCTTCCTTGTGGTGTTCGCCGCGGTGTCCGCGGGTGTGCTGGTGTTGTTGATGCCGGTCTTCGCGGTGGTCTCCTACGCCCTCACCCACTGGGGGTTCACGCTCCGGGGCCGGGACGGCTCCCTGGTGGCCGAACGCGGTCTGTTCACCCGCCGCAGCGTCACCCTGGAACGGCGCCGTATCCGCGGGTGCGAGCTACGGGACAACCCTCTCGAACGCACCCGTGGCGCGGTGCGACTGCGCGCCATCGTCACCGGGCTGGGAGACACCGCCAACCGTGCGGTCCTGCTGCCCATCGGACCCCGCCCCAAGGTGGAGGCGGTGGTCGACCGCGCCCTGGACCTGTTCCGAGGCCGGCTCACCCGTCACCCGCAGGCGGCCCTGTACCGGCGTTTCACGCGCGCCGTGCTGCCGTTCGTCGTGGTGGCGGCGGTGGCCCTCTACCTGGACCTGGTCTGGTTGACGGTCGCGGCCGGGGTGCTCGCGCTGCTAGGGGTGCCCTTGGCGGTGGACCGGTACCGGTCTTTGGGCCACGGCTATGACGGGGAACGGGTGAGCGTGCGCTCGGGTTCGTTGCAGCGCGGCCAGGCCACGGTGGAACGGTCGGCGGTGATCGGGTGGACCTGGACCCAGACGCTGTTCCAACGTCGCTCGGGGCTGGCCGACCTCCAGGTGACCGTGGGCGCCGGAGCGGGCGGTTACACGGCCCAGGACGCCTCGTTGGAGGAGTCGGTCGACTTCGCCGGGCGCATCACCCCGGAGATGGTGCGGCCCTTCCTGGTGGACGACCAGGGTCCACACCGGGACACCACCTGAGCCACGGGTTCCACGAGCCGGGAGGACCCCGGACGGGAACGAGGGGGCGATCACCGACCGGTGATCGCCCCCTCGCCTCGGCGGGTGGCGCCTACTCGTTCTTCTTCGAACCGAACATGATCTCGTCCCAGGAGGGAACCGAGGCGCGGCGTCCTCGCCCCTTGCGCTTGGGAGCGGCACTGTTCCCGGCGTTGGCCCCGGTGGCCCCGTTGGTGCCGCCCGCGGCGGCCGGGACCGGGGGCTGCTCGTCCACGGCTCGTCGTGGGGTGCCCTTGTCGTTGAGGTCGATGGTGGCGCGACGTCGACGCGGTCGCTCGGGTTCGGCCGCGGGCGGGGCCGGCTCGGGATCGGGAGCCGGTGCCGGCGCCGGACGCGCGTCCAGCCAGTCCGGGGTTCCCGGGGAATCGGGACGGCCACGCGTCTCGGACAGGTATCGGGGTTCGGGCTCCGGTTCGTCGAACACGGCCGAGGGGCGCACCGGTTCGGGCTCCTCGTAGCGTTCGGTCCGCTCCATGGGGTGCTCGACCGGGCGTTCCACCGGACGTTCGGCGGGCCGCTCGGGTCGCGTGGGCGGCTCCGCCATGGGGTGGCGCCGCGGTGGCTCGTTCCGCGAGAAACCGGGCATCGGGGCGGCGGGTGGTGCCTCCTGAGGTGTGTGCTCCGACCCGCGTTCGGGAGCCCGCTCCGCGGGGCGTTCGGTCACCCGCTCGGGCCGCTGACGCGTCGGGTGCCCGGGCTCCTCGCGGATCGGGACCCCGAACTGGTCCGTCTGCGGGGCCGGGCGCAGGGGCTCGTCCAACGGCGTGTCCTGCGCGGACGACAGGCGACGCGGAGCGATGTGCCCAGGGCGGCGCTCGGCGGCGGACTGTGCGTCCAGGCGGGGCAGGTCGGTGGTGGCCTCGTTGCGGCGCGGGGCGAACGGGGTGACGTTGGCCGCGGGCGAGGCCGGCGAGGGCTCCTCGAAGGAGAACCTGGCGGCCTCCTCGAAGGAGAACCTGGCGGCCTCCTCGTCGGCCGGAGCGACGGAGTTGTGTCTGGGCTCGTACAGCCAGTGGGCGACACGCTCGTCGCCACCCTGCAGGAAGACGAGCTTGAGTTGCCAGGTGCGATCCTCGCGCTTCCAGGAGTCCCACACGGCGTCGCCGGTCTCCAACTGGTGGGCGCCGATCCGCTTGGTGACGATCTCTTCCAGGGAGGGACCGGGTACGGCGTCGCCCTGGGCGCGCACGGTGGCGCGTTGGGCCTGTTGCGCGATGTACTCGCGCTCCTGGAGCACGGGTCCTTCGAACCAACGCACCCGTTCGATGGGTATCCCGGAGATCTCGGAGATGGCCTCCGCGGTCTCGCCGGACCGGATGCGGGCCTGGATTTCCTTGGGGCGCAACGGATTCTCCACTTCGATCTCGTACTGGCCGAGCCGGGAGAACTGGCCGCGTACGGCGGCTCGCAGGCGGTCGTCGACGGGCAGCATGAATCGGGTTCCACGACCGGTGCTGGCCAGCACCAGGTAGGTGCCGTCCTCGCTCACGGCCACGAGGCGAAGCTCGTGCATCGCCCTCCCTTTCACGTCCCGTCGAGGGTCGGTATAGACCGTCCCTCGCGTTCTCCAAGTCTGGTCGGCCGACAACTGTTCGGCCAGTACCGCGCCCGGCATGTCCGAACTGTGCCCGCCTCCCGGCCCGTGGTGGTCACCACGGTGGGAGTCGACCCCGGGTGCCCGGGGCCCTCACGGTCGCTTCCGTTGCCAATCTTGACACGGTGAGCCTTGCGCGACCGGGAGCGATCGTCGGTGAATGTCGCCGATCCCGTACGAAGGCTCCGCGGTGATGGTATCCCGCGTACCTCGAATCACCCCAGGCCTGGGAAAAACTCCGATTTCGGGCCAAGTAGAGACATCACCCATCTTATGATTCGCAACTCGACACGCCGATGGACGCCAGATGGCGATGCTTCTTATTTGATGGCGTTATCAGAGGCCTGCCCCCCTTAAGGTGAGGTATCCATCTATGGGCGTTATGTGAACTTTGGGGCCTACGGGGATATCTGCCCCACCACACGCCCATCCCATGCCATGACGAGTGTCCCGCCGCGCCCACGCGCGGCCGACGGAGGGGGACCGCACACCATGCCCAGACCGGAGTACGGGGGTGGGCCGAACGAGCGGGGTCGATCGACCGGCCGGGCCCATCGCGCGGACCATGACACGGAGGACGCCCGGGACGATCGACGCGGCGAGGACGACAAGGACGACAAGGGCAAGCGCATCGACCTGAGCGTGGCCCAGGTCGTGGGGGCCGGCATGGCCACCCTGACCGCGGCGACCGCCGCCTCCTACCTGAACGTCTACGGAACCGTCATCGGCACCGCCGTCATGGCCGTGCTCAGCACCAGCGCCACACCGGTGATCCAGCACTGGATCACCCGCAGCGGAGAACGGGCCAAGGGTCTGGCGGGGAAGGCCAAGCATCCCCACGACGCTCCTTTCGCGGAACGGCCGGAATCGGCCATCGAGAGGGACGACCTCGGCGCCACGGCCGCCTTCCGGGCCCCCGCGGTCTTCCAGGACCCCGAAGACGCCACCCGGACCATGGCCATGCCCTCCCTGGGGCACGATCTGCCCGGTCGGACCCTGGCACACGGATTCGGAAATCCCGCCGACCCGGATCGGCCCCATGACCCGGTCCCGGGCGAGCCGACCGAACTCCTGCCCTCGGTAGGGCCCCGCGACCGCTCCGGCGCCGTGGCTTCGGACACGACCGGGGAAGGGGGAACACGCCCCAAGCGTGGCCTGCGCGCCGTCCTCATCCCCGCCGGAGTGGTGTTCGTCCTGGTCATGCTGGTCGTCCTGGCCTTCGAGTTGCTCACCGGGCGCTCCCTGACCGCCTGGACCCAGGGCCAGGACGAGCCGACCTCGCCCTCCCTGCTGGGTGGTCAGTCCGCCCCGGCCCACCCCGGGGAGGACGACGAGGACGATGAGGACACCGACACCTCCGAGAGCGACCAGGGGCCACAGGAGGAGGGGACGGAAACCGCCCCCGGAACGGGGACCGAGGAGCCGGCCGAACCCGGAACGACCCCGGGCGACCAGGGCACCGACACCCCGACCGTGCCCACCGACCCGGCCGAACCGCCGGCGGAGGAACCCGAACCGGAACTGCCCGAGGAGCCGGCCGAACCCGGACCGGGCGACGGCGGCCAGGGAGGGGACGCCCCGCAGGACGGCGCTCCCCAGAACGGCGCCCGGGGCGAGTCCGCGCCCACGGGCTGATCACCCGCCGACCACGGGTCAGCCGAACACCCGGTCCAGGTAGGCGTTGCCGAAACGGCGGTGCGGGTCCACTCGATCCCGCACCGCCAGGGCGTCGCCCAACCGCGGGTAGACCCCCTCCAGATAGGCACGGTCGCGGGTGTGCAACTTGCCCCAGTGCGGGCGTCCGCCCACCGACGTGAACAGCGCCTCCAGGTCCGCGAAGTACTCCCGGTAGGGCGTCCCCTGGTACATGTGCACGGCCACGTAGGCGCTCTCGCGCTCATGGGCGGTCGACAGCCACACGTCGTCGGCGGGGGCGAAGCGCACCTCCACGGGGAAGCTCACCCGATGGTCGCCGCGATCCACGATCGAACGCGCCTCGCGCAGGACGTCCGCCACGTGTTCGGCGGGGATCGCGTACTCCATCTCCACGAAGCGTACGTTGCGCACCGAGGCGAACACCTTGTGCGAGACGTCGGTGTAGGAGCGCGCCGACAGCGCCCGGGAGCTGATCTGGTTGACCGTGGGGACCGTCGCCGGGAAGCGACGGCACACCCGGTTGACCCGTTCGAAGACCCGGTTGGACAGGAACTCGTCGTCCAACCACGCCTTGAACGGAGCCAGGGGCCGGGGCGGGCCTTCGCTGATGTTGTTGCGCTTGGTGTTGGTGTTGCCCGTGTGCGGGAACCAGAAGAACTCGAAGTGGTCGTTGTCGGCGCGTAGCTCCGGCAACCGCTCCAACACCTCGTCCAAGGGCATGGGCACCTCCTCGGCCCGCAACAGGAAGGCCGGGCGCACCGCGAAGGTCAACGCCGTGACGACGCCGAACGCGCCCAACCCCACCCGGGCCGCGTGGAACAGGTCCGGTTCGTGTTCGGCCGAGCACTCCACCACCGAACCGTCGGCCAGGACCATCTCCATACCGACCACCTGGCTCGCCAGGCCGCCCGCGTCCCGCCCGGTGCCGTGCGTCCCCGTCTGGACCGCGCCCGAGGCGGTCTGAACGGCGATGTCGCCCATGTTGGCCAGTGCCAGACCCCGCTCGGCCAGGGCGTCGTTGAAATCGCACAGGGGCGTGCCCGCGGCCACGGTGGCGGTACCGGCCACGGGGTCGACCGAACGCAATCCGGTCAGGGAGGTGGGGGAGAGCAGTAGCCCGTCGGTGATGGCCACGTCCGTGAAGGAATGACCCGTACCGACCATACGGACCCGCAGGTCCTCGGCCGCCGCGGTGATCACCGCCGCCGCGACCTCCTCGGTGCCGCCGGGGGTCGTCGTCCGACGGGGGCGGGCCTGGTAGGTGTCGGCCCAGGTGTGCCACAACACATCAGTCATGCGGCGACATTACCGACCGGTCACTTATGTGACCAGAGTCTTGAGTGGAGCTGGTCACTTCCAGGCCGCAAGTCCCACGACATGGGGTGGGGGCGGATCCGGGCGGGCCTCGGAAACTGGTTACATGAACAGCATGAGGCCTTACGACGCGTTTTTGCTGATCTCCTTCGGTGGACCGGAGGGCGAGGACGAGGTCATCCCGTTCCTGGAGAACGTCACCCGCGGGCGCAACATCCCCCGCGAAAGGTTGGCGGAGGTCGGTGAGCACTACTTCCTGTTCAAGGGAGTGAGCCCGATCAACCAGCAGTGCCGGGACCTGCTCGCCGCCATCACCACCGACTTCACCGAACAGGGCATCGACCTGCCCATCTACTGGGGCAACCGGTTCTGGGCGCCGATGCTCACCGACACCCTGGCGCGGATGAGGAAGGACGGTATCCGCCGCATCCTGGCGATGCCGACCTCCGCGTACTGCAACTGGTCCAGCCGGACCGCCTACCACGAGGACATCGAGCGAGCCTTGGCCGACCTCGGCCCGGACGCCCCCGAGGTCGAGCTGATCCGTCCCTTCTACGACCACCCCGGGTTCATCGAACCCCTGGTCGAACACGCTCGCGCCGCCCTGGAGGAGCTGCCCGCCGACAAGCGTGCGAGCGCGCACCTGCTGTTCTCGGCGCACTCCATCCCCATGACCATGGCCGAGGCCAGTGGCGGTCCAGGGCAGACCTTTGGGCCGGAGGGCGCTTACGGCGCCCAGTTGGCCGCGGTGGCCCGCCTGGTCGCCGAACGGGTCGGTGGGGACCACCCCTATGAGGTCGTCTACCAGTCCCGCAGCGGTCCGCCCGGTCAACCCTGGCTGGAGCCGGACATCAACGACCGGCTGCGGGAACTGGCCGACGAGGGCGTGGGCGCGGTGGCGGTCATTCCGCACGGATTCGTCTCCGACCACATGGAGGTCAAGTTCGACCTCGACGTCGAGGCGCGTGAGACGGCCGAGGAACTCGGCGTGGACTACGCGCGCGCTCTCAGCCCGGGTACGCACCCGGCGTTCGTGTCGATGGTCTCCGACCTGGTGCGCGAGTACACCGAGCAGGGCGAGGAACGGCGGCTCACCTCCCTGCCGCGCTGCAACGAGGGCGGTGGCCGGTGCTGTGAGCGGCACTGACCCTCACGGTGTCGGCCGGGGTCAGGTCCCAAGTGCGAGGTAGTCCTCGGTCCGGACGATCTCCTCGCGCTCGGCGAACGACGCCAGTTCGTCCGCGACGGCCGAGCTGTCGCCGTCCCGGACGATGGCCTCCAAGGTGCGCTGGGCGGCCCTGATCACCGCCCGCTGGAGGTCGGAGGGGATGATGACGAGGCGGTACCCCAGCTCGGCCAGGCGCCGCTTGGACACGAGCGGGGTCCTGCCCCCGTGGAACATGTTGATCAGCTTGGGCTCGGGGATCTCCCCGGCGATCAGCTCGATCTGCTCCACGCTCTCCGGAGCCTCCACGAAGATGACGTCGGCCCCGGCCTCCAGGTAGGCGCGCGAACGTTCCAGCGCGGCCTCCACGCCCTCCGAGGCGATCGCGTCGGTACGGGCGATCACGACCAGGTCGGGGTCGGTCCGCGCGTCCAGCACCGCGCGTAGTTTGCCGACCATCTCGGCGGTGGGGACCAGTGACTTGTCGTCGAGGTGCCCGCAGCGCTTGGGGAAGGTCTGGTCCTCCAGATGGAGCCCGGCCACCCCCGCGCGCTCGAACAGTCCCACCGTGCGGACCGCGTTGACGGCGTTGCCGAATCCGGTGTCGGCGTCGGCGATGACCGGCAGCGAGGTCACCGCCGTGATCTGGGCCAGCCGGTCCGCGACCTCCGTGACCCCCAGTAGCCCGATGTCGGGCACCCCGTGGCCGCGCGCGATCGCGCCGCCACTGGCGTAGAGCAGCTCGGCTCCGCTCTGTTCGGCCAGTCGGGCGGTGAGCCCGTCGAAAACCCCCGGGGCGACGTGGGTGCCGTCCCCGTCGAGCAGTGCTCGCAGCCGTGTGGTCGCTCTCATCCTCGGGCCCTTCTCAGCGATTCGGTACCGGCACGGCGGGCCTGGTGATCGACCCGCCCATGGGCTGGATACCGTTTGTATACAATCCGGGAAGAGCTTGGCGGCCCACGTGGAACGATGTCAAGCGGCACGGCGATGGTGGATCTCGGGAACGGGGAGCACGGGTGGGACAGGGCGATCTGGTGTACGAGCGGCTGCGCGAGGAGATCGTGGAGTGGGAGCTGGCCCCGGGCACGCACCTGAACGAGACCCGGCTGGCCGAGCGCCTGGGCGTGTCCAGGACGCCCTTGCGCGAGGCTCTGCGTCGCCTCACCAGGGACGACCTGGTACGGATCAGTCCGGGCCGGGGCGCCTTCGTCACCGAGATCGCGCTCCAGGACATCGTGCACCAGTTCCAGATGCGCGAGGCGCTGGAGACCTACGCCGTACGGCTGTGCGCCCGCGCCTGGGAGCGCTCGGTGTTCGCGGAACTGGCGGGGGACTTCCGCGAGTGGGAGACCCGCTTGGAACAGGCCGGCGAGGGCGTCGACGACACCGACTACTACGCGCTCACCGACCGCCTGGACACCGCGGTCTCCGAGAACGCCGCCAACCCCTACCTGGCGGACTCGCTCACCTCCGTCCGCCGGCACCTGCGGCGGCTACGCCGACTCGCGCGCCGTACGCCCGAGCGGATGGTGCTCAGCGCCCGTGAGCACGCCCGGATCTGCCGCGCCGTCCACGAGGGGGCCGAGGACGCCGCGGCCCGGGCCGCGGCGGAGCACGTCGACAACAGCCTGCGCCACATCCTCGGGGTCATGGGCGGCGTCGCGTCGGGTGGTGCGACCGTACCGTCCTGAGGGTGTGGGTCAACGATGTTGACCACCTCTGAGGTGGGAAGACGGGAAACCCGGTGGTGATGCGGGTCACCGCGGACGATAGGGTCGTCCCCGACCACAAGTCGACGGTTTCAGGAGTATCTGTCTTGGTTCGTTCCTGGTATGAACTGCCGGAGTACGTCCGTCTACGCCGCGTGAACGGGCTGCGCCTGTCCCCGGACGGCACCCGCCTCGTCGCGCCCGTGAGCGACATCGCCCCGGACGCAAAGTCCTTCCGCAGCGCGCTGTGGGAGATCGACGTCGCTCCGGAGTCCGAGGGCGCGGGCGCGCCCAGACGACTGACCCGTTCCACCAAGGGCGAGTCGAGTGCGGAGTTCCTCCCCGACGGTTCGGTGCTCTTCGGTACCGGACGTCCCGACCCCGAGTCCGCCTCCGAGGACAAACCCAAGGCGGCGCTGTGGCTGTTGCCCGCCGACGGTGGCGAGGCCCGTCAGGTCGCCTCGACCCACGGTGGCGTCGGTGCCTTCGGGATCGCCCGGGACAGCGGCCTGGTCGCCTTCACCGGCCGGGTGCTGCCTCGCTCACAGGACCAGGAGGCCGACTCCGAGGCCCGCAAGGCGCGAGAGGAGGCCGGGGTCACCGCGATCCTGCACGAGGCCCTTCCGGTGCGCTCCTGGGACAGCGACGTCGGTCCCGACCACCCCCGCCTGTTCACCGCCACCCCGCCCGAGGACGAGGACTCCCGCCTGGGCGAGCCCCGGGACCTCACCCCCGACGCCGGCATGGCCCTGTTGGGCTCGGCCCCGGAGGTGTCGCCCGACGGCTCCACCGTGTACGTGACCTGGTCGGTGCCCACCTCCAAGGGAGCCGGCCGCAGCGAGGTCGTGGCCATCGACACCGCCACCGGACGACGCCGCACCATCGCCGGTGGCCCCGACGAGGCACTGGAGTTCGGGTCCCCCTCCATCTCCCCGGACGGCGCCCGTCTGTTGGTGTACGCCGACTCCGAGGGCGAGTACCACGGAGAGCCCCGTGACGCCACCCTCTGGATCGTCGACCCGGCCACCGGCGAAGGTCGTGACCTGCTGGAAGGCCACGAACTCTGGCCGCGGGACTACGCTTGGTCCGCCGACTCGAACACGGTCTTCCTCGTCGCCGACCAGAACGGCCGCCGCCCCGTGTTCCGCGTGGACGTGGCCTCGGGCGAGCTGACTCGTCTGACCGGCGACCACGGCGCCTACAGCGAACTCAACCCCTCCCCGGACGGCCGCCACGTCTTCGCCATGCGCGACGCCTGGGACCACCCGCCCGCGCCGGTACGCCTGGACGCCGACGTCACCGACGGCGAACCCACCTACCTGCGCACCCCGGGTTCGGAGTTGTCCATGCCGGGCACGCTCACCGAGATCGAGACCACCGCCGACGACGGCACCCGGATCCGCTCCTGGCTGGTGCTGCCGGAGGAGGCCTCCGCCGACTCGCCCGCCCCGCTCATGCTCTGGGTCCACGGCGGCCCGTACATGAGCTTCAACGGGTGGAGCTGGCGTTGGAACCCGTGGCTGCTCGCCGCCCGAGGCTACGCCGTGCTGCTCCCGGACCCCGCCCTGTCCACCGGTTACGGCCAGGACATGCTGCGCCGCGCCTGGGGCAAGTGGGGGCCGCGCACCCACGCCGACGTCATGGCCATCACCGACGCCGCCGAGGCGCGCGAGGACATCGACGCCGAGCGCACCGCCATGATGGGCGGTTCCTTCGGCGGTTACATGGCCAACTGGATCGCCGGGCACACCGACCGGTTCAAGGCCATCGTCTCCCACGCGTCCCTGTGGCAGCTGGACGGTTTCAGCGGCACCACGGACTACCCGCCGGTCTGGGAGAGCGAGTTCGGTACGCCGCTGGATCGACCGGAGCGTTACGAGCTCAACTCCCCGCACCTGCACGCGGACAAGATCCGCACGCCCATGCTCGTCATCCACGGCGACAAGGACTACCGGGTGCCCATCGGTGAGGGCCTGAAGCTGTGGCGCGACCTCCTCCTGCACGAGGTCGAGGCCAAGTTCCTGTACTTCCCCGACGAGAACCACTGGATCCTCAGCCCGGGCAACGCACAGGTCTGGTACGAGACGATCTTCGCCTTCCTGGACCACCACGTCCACGGCAAGGAGTGGGTCAAGCCCGACCTGCTCTGACCCTGCTCGCCAGGGCCGGGTGAACGACCGGCGGGGCCCGGTGGACGGAGAGTCCACCGGGCCCCGCTTCGATGTTCCAACGGTGTTCCAATGGTGCCCGGGGCCGGAGGATCCTCGCCGCGTAGGGTGCCAGGAGAGTGCCCGGACAGCCGCGTTCGGGGCCCAGAACGGAAGAGGGCAGCAGTGAGCACCAGCCAGTCCCCACACGACCGAGGGAAGCTGCGGGACCTGGCCGTGGCCGTGGCCGCGGAGGCCGGGGAACTCGCGGCCAAGGGACAGGAGGGCATCACCGTCCTGGACACCAAGTCCAGCCCGACCGACGTCGTCACCGAGATGGACCGGGCCACCGAGGAACTCATCCGCGACCGTTTGCTCGCGGTCAGGCCGCACGACGCGATCCTGGGTGAGGAGGGCGGTGGTGTCGAGGGCACCAGCGGGGTGCGCTGGGTGGTGGACCCCATCGACGGCACCGTCAACTACCTGTACGGCTCCCCGGACTGGGGCGTGGCGATCGCCGCCGAGATCGACGGGGTGGTCGTGGCCGCGGCGGTCGGCGTCCCCTCCCGCGGGCAGATGTTCGAGGCGGTCCTGGGCGGAGGGGCGCGGCTGGACGGTCGCGCGTTGCGCGCCCCGGACGCGGTGCCGCTGGACCAGGCCCTGGTGGCCACCGGGTTCGGGTACTCGGCGGGCCGACGGGTCCACCAGGCGCGGGTGCTGACCGAGGTGGTGGGGCACGTGCGCGACATCCGACGGATCGGAGCGGCCTCTATCGACCTCACCGGCCTGGCGGTGGGGCGCTGCAACGCCTACTACGAGCGGGGCCTGAACCTGTGGGACTGGGCGGCGCCCGGTCTGGTCGCCACCGAGGCGGGCGTGCGCCTGGGAGGTCCCGGGGGCGGGCCGCCCTCCGAAGACCTGGTGATCGCCGCCCGACCCGGCCTGTACGAGCGGCTCGACGCGCTCTTGGCGCCGTTGGGCGCCGACACCGACGGCTGACGGCCGACGGTCCTCACCGGACACAAGGGACCCCGGGCGGATCACGCCCGGGGTCGAAATGTTCGTGGGCGGGCGCGGCCGACCCGGGTCCGCCGCCCCGCCTTGTTCCGGCTAGTGCAGAGTGTCGACGCCGTTTCGGGCGGCGATGCGGTACAGGTCCTCGAGTTCCGACGCATGTGTGTCGGCGAGGAAGTCGTCCCCGGCGGCCTGCGCCGACTGGAGCGACCGGTAGGTCTCGTTGATACGGACCTTGATCTCCGCCATGAACTCGCCCATTGCACCTCTTCCAGGGGTAGGCACCGGAGCATGGTGGCGCACCGGTGCACATGCGTGTGCCCACGCTGTTCACGTGGCACGAACCGAAGTCGTCACGACCCTGTGACATGAACGCCCGTCGCGGTCCGGGCAGGGCCCGGTGTCCACGCGTGCGTTTCCTACGTCTACCTCACTGTGACCCAGGTCAAACCTCCACCCCCCGCACGGTGATGTTTCCGTGATTCAGATCCAGATTCCGCAAAGCGGAAATCCGCCCGTCAGTGGCGACCATGGTCCGCCGAGTGGTCCCGCGAGGAAGGGGGTCGTGGCACCGAGTGAAGTCGTGGAAAAGAGTGTCCCAAGACACATTTTTCGGCAGTGGCCAGTGCTTACTCATTTCTTATTGTTGATGTGTCAGATTTGAGATGTGCGGGGTTGAGTCGTCGCCGGCGGTTGGGGGATTCGCCGGCGGCGACCACTCCGCGCACAGGGGTCGTACAGACTCCCGGCCCAGCGCCCGTGACACACGGGGGTAGAGGACGAGCGGAACACTTCACAGTGTTCCCCGAACGGGTTTACCGTGTCCTTACCCCGATCGTGGGAGAACGGTTGACGCGGTCGGGACCGAGAACGCCGCTGCCGGTGTGTTGGGGGATGCGCCGGCAGCGGCCCCCTTTTTTGTTTCCCGACCCCCCTGAAGGACAACGTTGCGAGTACTCGTGGTCGAAGACGAACGGGTCCTGGCCGACGCCGTGGCCGTTGGACTACGGCGGGAGTCCATGGCGGTGGACGTGGTCTACGACGGCGACACGGCCCTGGAACACACCGCGGTCAACGAGTACGACGTCGTCGTCCTCGACCGCGATCTCCCCGGAATCCATGGCGACGAGGTCGCCCGCACCCTGGTCGCGGAGGCCTACAACGGCCGCATCCTGATGCTCACCGCCTCCGACGGGGTCCAGGACAGGGTCGACGGGCTCACCCTGGGCGCCGACGACTACCTCCCCAAACCCTTCGCCTTCCCCGAACTGATCGCCCGGGTGCACGCCCTGGGCCGCCGTTCGGCGCCGCCGCTGCCACCGGTACTGGAACGCCACGGCATCACCCTGGACCCGGCCAACCACCGAGTGCACCGTGAGGGCCGCGAGATCGGCCTCACACCCAAGGAGTTCGCGGTCCTGCAGGTGCTCATGCGCGCGCAGGGCACCGTGGTCAGCGCCGAGGGCCTGTTGGAGAAGGCCTGGGACGAGAACGCCGATCCCTTCACCAACGTCGTCCGGGTCACCGTCATGACCCTGCGCAAGAAGCTCGGCAGCCCACAGGTCATCCAGACGGTTCCCGGCGCCGGGTACCGACTGTGAGACCGGGCGAGCGTCCCGAACCCGGACAGGTGGAGGCCACTCGCCCCGGGGACACCGGGACGTGGCGCAGCCTGAACTCGGTGGCGCCCGGTGGGGAGAGCACCGAACGCTCGGCCGCCCACTCCACGGTTCATCGCTTCACCGACAACCTCAGCCTGCGGGCCCGCCTCACCCTCATCTACGGGATGCTCTTCTTCGCGGCGGGCTCCGTGCTGGTCCTGGTCAACTACCTGGTCGTCGCGGTCCTGCTCAACGCGCTCCTGGCCGAGGAGAGCCTGGCCGAGCTCATCGAGCACAGCCACCACATCGAACAGGTCCTCACCCACGTCACCCGCTTCTCGTTGCTGGCGCTGTTCCTGGTCGGGTTGCTCGCGGTGGCGCTGGGGTACGCGGTGGCCGGGCGGGCGCTCTCGCCGTTGCAGAAGATCACCCGCATAGCCCGACGGCTGTCCGAACGTTCCCTGCACGAACGCATCGCGCTGTCCGGACCCGACGACGAGATCCGTGAGCTCGCCGACACCTTCGACGGCATGCTGGAACGTCTGGACCGTGCCTTCGACGGGCAACGGCGCTTCGTCGCCAACGCCTCACACGAACTGCGCACGCCGTTGGCCATCAACCGCACCCTGCTCGAAGTGGCGTTGAGCGCCCCGGACGTGTCCGCCGACCTCAAGAGCGTCGGGCACACCCTCCTGGAGACCAACGCCCGCCACGAACGCCTCATCGACGGGTTGCTGTTCCTGGCCAAGACCGACCGCGAACTGGAGGTCAAGGCCAAGGTCGACCTGGGCGAGGTCGCCGGCACCGTGCTCAGCCAACTGTCCGGGGGCATCGACTCCTCCGGTCTCTCCCTGCGTCAGGACCTGCGTCCCGCCCTGGTGGTGGGCGACCCCGTCCTGCTGGAACGACTGGTCGCCAACCTGGTGGAGAACGCCCTCAAGTACAACGTCGAGGACGGTGAGATCACCGTGCGCAGCGGCATGTACGAGGGTATGCCCGCGGTCCAGGTGGAGAACTCCGGCAAGGTCATCCCCGCCTACGAGATCGAGGGTCTCTTCGAACCGTTCCGGCGCGGCTCCGGCGACCGTGTGGGTTCGGGCCGCAGTGCCGGTCTGGGACTGTCCATCGTGCGCTCGGTGGTGCGCGCCCACGAGGGCGTGGTCACCGCCTGGCCCCGCGCCGGCGGCGGTCTGGTCGTCACCGTGTGTCTGCCGCCCTCACCCGGGCAGGGCGGCGAGAGCGCCGACCGCCGTTGAGGAAACGGCGGTTTCGACCTTCCGAAGCACCCATCGGAAAAAGAGGGGCGCACCGTCCCCACGCTTCCAAAGCTGCGCCTGTCCACGCTTCGTGGTATTTATACGTGTCCGAAGACACGCCCACCCCTGTCACGAGCCACGAGTCGGGGTGGGTATGCTTCCCCGGGCGTGGACACGGAGGGAATCCCTCCTGACATGGGCATGTCTTGGTTATCGCCCCGGCCCGGGGGAGTGTTCCATACTTGCCCTTCCTGTGGGCGCGTACGTGTTTTCCGGTCTACGAGACGCTCGACGTTGGGTAGTACACGAGAACGACCAGTGCAGGGGCCATCGATTATTGGCCGCCTCCGGTCACGATTTCGTGAAAATGCTACTGACCTGTGGAAGGTGACCCGGGAGGGGGCACCGAACACGGACTTCGGGAAAACTCATTGGCCGATTCGGGCACAACCAAGGTCTCTCAAGCGTTACACCCGCGCGATGAGGCACTAAACGAGGGGGATGGAGTTAGCAGAGATGGCCACCGACTACGACAGCCCGCGCAAGACTGACGAGGACATCAACGAGGACAGCCTCCAGGAGCTGCAGGCGCGGCGCGTGGACAAGGGCACCGGCACCATCGACGTCGACCCCGACGAGGTGGCCGAGGGCATGGAATTGCCCGGTGCGGACCTGTCGGGCGAAGAACTCGCGGTCCGGGTACTGCCCCGCCAAGCCGATGAGTTCACCTGCTCGCGCTGCTTCCTGGTGCACCACCGCAGTCAGCTCGCCGAGCAGCGCGCCGGCCAGCTGGTCTGCAAGGAGTGCGCCTGATCGATCGGCGGGTCCCCCGACCCCCGATGGTCCCGGGAACCCGACGGGACCGGGGAACGGACCCGTGACGGTCACCCCTGGGTGACCGGGCCGCCGCCTCCGCGTGAACGGGGGTCCCGCACGGCGGTGGGCGCGACGACGGCGGGCGGTGGACGGCCGACTCCAGACGGGGAGGATCCCGATGGGGTGAGCCGTCCACCGCCACCCGTTCGTCGAGGTGGGGCGGGCCCCACACGCGCCGTGGTCGGATCCGCGGTCAGATCTCCAGGTCGCGTCCGCCGGACCCGACCAACCGCTTTCGGGTGGCGCGTACGGCCAGGACCCGGGCCACCTCCACGCCCACACCCGCGACCACGGCCCAGCTCAGGGCGCGTCCCAGGCTCACGTCGGGGGACTCCAGGTCCGTCGGAGGTTCCTCGCCCGTCGCGCGCGTCCAGGCGAAGGTCAGCGCCTTGCGAGTGACGAACTCGGCCGCGAAACCGGCGACCATCCCGAGGACGACCGGTGCGACCTCACCGTCCTTCTTAGCCATGTGAATCGTTCACCGTTTCCTTGTGCGTACGATGGTGCGCGCACAAGCGCACCGTCTGCGGTGAAAGTCTTTCACGCCAAGGCCGTCCCGCGCAGCGCGGCGTGCTCCCACATCCCCGCGCGTTCGAGGCACGGATCACGTTCCCTGGGCGGTCAGGGGCCTGGAAACCCGGAGCGAAGTGGCTCTCGGGAGCATTACCATTGCCCCCATGACCAACCGCTCTCATTCCTTCCGCATGCCCGACAAGCCTTCGCTGGACGGTATCGAGGCGAAGTGGGTGGACGTATGGGATGAGTCCGGCGTCTACCATTTCGACCGTAGCCGCAGCCGCGAGGACGTCTACTCGATCGACACCCCACCACCCACGGTCTCTGGTTCGCTGCACATCGGCCACGTGTTCTCCTACACGCACACCGACACCGTCGCGCGTTTCCAGCGCATGAACGGCAAGGCCGTCTTCTACCCGATGGGTTGGGACGACAACGGCCTGCCCACCGAGCGTCGTGTCCAGAACTACTACGGTGTGCGCTGCGACCCGTCGATCCCCTACGAGCCGGACTTCGAGCCGCCGGCCAAGCCCGACCCCAAGCGGCAGGTCCCCGTCTCCCGGGGCAACTTCATCGAGCTGTGCGACAAGCTCACCATCGAGGACGAGAAGGTCTTCGAGTCGATCTGGCGTCGCCTGGGGCTGAGCGTCGACTGGCGGCACACCTACGCCACCATCGACGACAACTCCCGCACGGCCGCCCAGCGCGCCTTCCTGCGCAACCTCTCCCGCGGCGAGGCCTACATGGCCGAGGCGCCCACCCTGTGGGACGTCACCTTCCGTACCGCGGTGGCCCAGGCCGAGCTGGAGGACCGCGAGCGTCCCAGCGCCTACCACAAGGTCGCCTTCCACAAGCCCGACGGCACCCCGGTCCACATCGAGACCACCCGCCCCGAGCTGTTGGCCGCCTGCGTCGCCCTGGTCGCCCACCCCGACGACGAGCGTTACCAGGACCTGTTCGGCACCACCGTGACCAGCCCGGTCTTCGGTGTCGAGGTCCCGGTCAAGGCCCATCGCCTGGCCGACCCCGAGAAGGGGTCCGGCATCGCCATGATCTGCACCTTCGGTGACACCACCGACGTCACCTGGTGGCGCGAGCTGCAGCTGGAGACCCGCCCCATCATCGGCTGGGACGGCCGCATCATCGCCGACCCGCCCAGGGGTCTGGGGTCCGAGGCCGGACGCGAGGCCTACGCGCGACTGGTCGGCGCCACCGTCCACACCGCGCGCGAGCGCACCGTGGAGCTGCTGCGCGAGAGCGGCGCCCTGGTCGGCGAACCCACGCCCATCACCCACCCGGTGAAGTTCTTCGAGAAGGGCGACAAGCCCCTGGAGATCGTCACCACCCGCCAGTGGTACATCCGTAACGGCGGTCGGGACGAGGACATCCGCGCCCGGCTCATCGAGCGCGGCCGTGAGCTCACCTGGCACCCGGCGCACATGCGGCAGCGCTACGAGAACTGGGTCCAGGGCCTCAACGGCGACTGGCTGATCAGCCGTCAGCGCTTCTTCGGCGTGCCCTTCCCGGTCTGGTATCCGCTGGACGCCGACGGCAACCCGAACTACGACGAGCCGCTGCTGCCCACCGAGGAGCAGCTGCCCATCGACCCCAGCTCCCAGGCGCCCGCCGGGTACACCGAGGAACAGCGCGGGCAGGCCGGCGGGTTCATGGGCGACCCCGACGTCATGGACACCTGGGCGACCTCCTCGCTGTCACCGCAGATCGCCTCCGGTTGGGAACGAGACCAGGACCTGTTCGAGCGGGTCTTCCCGATGGACTACCGCCCCCAGGGCCAGGACATCATCCGCACCTGGCTGTTCTCCACGGTGGTCCGCGCCGACTTCGAGAACGGCACCCTGCCCTGGAACACCACCGGGATCTCCGGCTGGATCCTGGACCCGGACCGCAAGAAGATGTCCAAGTCCAAGGGCAACGTCGTCACCCCGGTCGCGCTGTTGGAGAAGTACAGCTCCGACGCGGTCCGGTACTGGGCGGCCAGCGGCCGTCTGGGCACCGACACCGCCATGGACGAGGGCCAGATGAAGATCGGCCGCCGGCTGTCCATCAAGGTCCTCAACGCCAGCAAGTTCGTCATGTCGGTCGCGGGCGAGGACGCCTCCAGCGACCCGACCAAGGTCACCGAACCCCTGGACCGGGCGATGCTGGCGGCACTGGCCGAGGTGGTCGAAGAGGCCACCACCGCCTTCGTCGACTACGACCACACCCGGGCACTGGAGCGCACCGAGCGTTTCTTCTGGGACTTCTGCGACGACTACCTGGAACTGGTCAAGACCCGGGCCTACGACACCGAGTCCACCGAGGGCGCCTCGGCCCGTGCCGCGCTGCTCATCGCCCTGGGTGCCCTGCACAAGCTGTTCGCGCCCTTCGTCCCCTTCGTCACCGAAGAGGTCTGGAGCTGGTGGCGGGAGGGTTCGGTGCACGCCCAGGCCTGGCCCGACGCCGCCGAGTACCGTTCTGCCGCCGCGGGCGGCGACCCGGCCGTCCTCGCCGCCACCGCCGAGGTGCTGCGCGAGGTCCGCAAGGCCAAGTCCGAGGCGAAGCTGTCCATGCGCGCCGAGGTCGAGCACGTGAAGGTCTCCGGTAAGCAGGTCGAGGCCGCCCGCGCAGCCAAGGCCGACATCGCGGCCGCCGGTCGCGCCACCGCGATCGACTTCCAGGCCACCGACGACGCCGAGCTCACCGTCGAGGTCACCATGCCCCCGGCCGAGGAGCCGGCCGCCGAGTAACGATTCGGCGAGAACACGCGAGGGCGGGGCGGCACCGGGAACACAACCGGGGCCGCCCCGCCCTCGTTCATCCTCGGGTCACCTCGTGGAACGCTTCGCCACGACCCGGCGCATCACACGGTCGGGCCACCCGGGCAACGCCCGGGGAACGATAGGCTCGGCAGATGTGAGTACCTCATCCCTGGAAGGCACCCGGGTGCCCGTCACGGTCCGTCGTCTGGACCCCGGGCTGCCCCTGCCCGCCTACGCCCACCCCGGTGACGCGGGCGCGGATCTGTACACCGCCACCGACGTGGTCCTGGCCCCGGGGGAGCGCGCCACAGTGCCCACCGGCCTGGCGATCGCCCTGCCCGACGGCTACGCGGCCTTCGTGCATCCCCGTTCGGGGTTGGCCGCCCGCTGCGGGCTGACGGTCGTCAACGCTCCGGGGACCGTGGACGCCGGCTACCGGGGCGAGATCAGGGTGACCCTGCTCAACACCGACTCCCATACCCCGGTGGAGCTCGCGCGCGGTGACCGGATCGCCCAACTGGTGATCCAACGCGTGGAGCGCGCGGCGTTCGTCGAGGCGGACACGTTGCCGGACTCGGTGCGGGGATCGGGTGGTTTCGGTTCGACCGGGGGCCACGCCGCACGGTGATGATGTCCCCGACTCCCCGGTGTGATTCCGGGACCCACGAAGAAGCGAAGAGGTGAAGGCGTGTTCGGACGCCGCCGTAAGAAGCGGGACCAGGAGACCGAGAGAGCAGCGGAGGAGACCCGTCCGAAGGAGCGACGTGGAGCCGCCGGGGCCGTCTCGTTCGACAACGAGGTGGAACCGGAGCGCCCCTCGGCGCAGCCCGACAAGGACGAGGACCGTTACCGGGTCGGCGGCCCTTGGGACTCCACCGAGGGTGCTCCCGAGACCAAGCGGATGGACCTGGGCAGCATGCTCCTGCCCACGGAGCAGGGTGCCGAGATCCAGGTGAACGTCGCCCAGGACGGCAAGGGCAAGCAGAAGATCATCGGGGTGACCCTGGTGCGCGGCAAGACCGCCCTGCAGGTGCAGCCCTTCGCCGCGCCCAAGTCCTCCGGGTTGTGGGAAGAGATGCGCGAGGAGCTGCGCGAACAGGTCACGCAGCAGGGCGGCAAGGTCGAGGACCACGAGGGCACCTTCGGCCCGGAGTTGCGGGCCGTCATCCCGATCAAGGGCAAGACGACCGAGGACGGTCGTCAACTGGGCCAGCGGGTGCGGTTCATCGGCGTGGACGGGCCGCGTTGGGTGCTGCGCGGTGTCATCCGCGGCGAAGGCGCCTCCAAGCCCGAGGTGATGTCGGAGATCGAGCAGGTGTTCTCCGACATCGTGGTGGTGCGCGGGGACCAGCCGGCGCCGCCCAGCGAACTGCTGCCGATCACCGTGCCCAAGGAGATCCAGGAGAAGATGGCCGCCGCGGCCAAGCAGCGCGCCGCCCAGCAGTCGGCGCAGCACGGCAACTCCGGCCGCTCGCCCAACGGTTCGGCCGAGGGGCCCGGCACCGGTGGTCCGGTGCAGGCCTGAGGTAGGCACGGCCCCGAGGAACCGGGAAAGGTTCCGGTTCCGAGGAAACGGCCTGTGGACAACGGTCCCGGGGGCGTTTGTTTTCGTAGTGTGTCCCCATGGACGAGACAACGCGAAACAGCGCCCCCCGGCCGTTCCCGGAGGACTGGCAGCGTGCCCTGGCGGTGGTGGCCCACCCCGACGACCTGGAGTTCGGCGTCTCCTCGGCGATCCACCGGTGGACCTCGCAGGGCAAGGACGTCGTCGAACTGTTGGTGACCAAGGGCGAGGCGGGGATCGACTCGCTGGATCCGGGCGCCTGCGCCCCGGTGCGCATGGCCGAGCAGCACGCCTCGGCGGAGGCGGTCGGTGCCGGCACCGTGGAGTTCCTGGACTTTCCCGACGGCATGTTGGAGTACGGGCTGCCACTGCGGCGAGCCCTGGCCGAGGCGATCCGCCGGCATCGCCCCGACGTGATCGTGTCCATCAACTTCCGGGAGCACTTCGCCGGTGGTGGCGGGTTCAACCACGCCGACCACCGTGTGTTGGGACCGGCGCTGTTGGACGCGGTGCGCGACGCCGCGAACCGGTGGGTCTTCCCCGAACAGCCGGCGGAGGGGAACCGGCCATGGTCCGGGGTGCGGATGGTGGCTTTCGGGGCGGCGCCGGAGTCGACGCACTACGTGGAACTGGGCGAGGAGAACCTGGCCGCGGGGATCGCCTCCCTCGACGCGCACGAGGTGTACCTGGGCGATCTGGACGGGTTCGACCAGAAGACCTTCCTGCGTGAGGGAGCCGTGCGGGCGGGGGAGCAGGTGGGGGTGGCGCTGGCCACCTCCTTCGAGGTGTTCGAGGTCTGAGGACCGCAGGGAGGGTTCGATGGGCAAGGCCGTGGTGAGCGGATCCCGTTTGAGAAGGGTCCTGTCGTGGATCCTGGCCACGGTGGTGGTGCTGTCGCTCGTGGTGACCGCGGCCTTCTTCGGCTGGGCGCTCACCCCGCATCGGGCCGAGCCCGAAGCGCTGCGACGAGCGCAGGAGAACCCGGACGTGGAGGTGATCCGGGGCCAGGACCGGATCCTGCTGTCCCCGGCCGGGGAGCCATCGGGTACCGGGGTCGTGTTCTACCCGGGTGCCCGGGTGGAGCCCGACGCCTACGTGGCGACCTGGGCCCCGATCGTCGCCGCCACCGGGGTCACCGTGGTGGTACCGGACATGCGCCTGAACCTGGCCCTGTTCGACCAGGATCGCGCCGAGGACGTGGTGACCGAACTGCCGGAGGTGGACACCTGGTACCTGGGCGGACACTCCATGGGCGGTGCCTTCGCCGCCCAACACGTGGGCACCGGTGACACCGACGTCGACTGGGCCGGGCTGGTGCTGTGGGCCTCCTACGCGGTGGAGGCCGCGGACCTGGCCGACCGTGACGATCTACGGGTGCTCTCGGTCGCCGGCGACCGAGACGGGGTCCTGCCCCTGACCGAGATCGCGGAACGAAGATCGTCTCTGCCGGCCGACACCGTCACCGTGACCGTGGAGGGTATGAACCACGCCCAGTTCGGTGCCTACGGAGCCCAGGCCGGTGACGAGGAACCGGAGCTGGGCGAGGAGGAGGCCCACGAGAGGCTGGCCGAGGCCACCTCGCCGTTCCTGACCTCCTGAACGCGCACGGTCGGGGGATCAGTCGAGGACCCGGGCCAGAGCTTCCAGAGCCGGCCTCGTCCAGGTGGGTTTACCACCGGGAAGACCGGACTCCCCGGCACGACCGATCTCGATGAGCCCCTGACAGCGCAGCAGTGCCCACCCACGCGCACGCAGGACGGTGGCCTCGTCGGCACGGGCGTATTCGGCGAAGAACCGCTCGGCCGAACCCGAGGGAAGCAGGAGCCAGGCAGCGGACAGATCGGTGGCCGGATCACCGGCGCACATGTCGCCGAAGTCGATCACACCGGTCAGTGCGCCGCCGGCACCCACGACGTTGGCGGGATGCAGGTCACCGTGCAACCACACCGGTGGCCCATCCCACGCGGGGGCCGCTCGTGCCCCCTCCCACACCTGTCCGACCCGGTCGATGTCGCCATCGACGGCCCCGCGCCGGAGGAGCTCCTCGAACCCGTCGGCGACCGCCGACAACGGCACGCCTCGCTGGGCGCTGGTGGGGGCGTCGTCGGGCGCTGGTCGGTGAAGGGCGGACAGAAAACGCGCCAGGACCCGGGCGCAACGCGGATCGTGGAGCGAAGCCCGGTCGACCGGTTCGCCGGGGACCCATGTCGTGATCGTCCAGTCGTGCGGGAAAGCGGGGGAGGACGCCCCGGCACGGACGGGAACGGGTACCGGCAGGGGAAGCTCCGGCGCCAGTGACGGTAACCACCGACGTTCCTTCCGTAGCAGTTCGGGGGCGCGCGCGGTGCGCGGCATGCGCACCGCCAGGTCGGATCCCAGGCGCCACATCCGGTTGTCCCAGCCACCGTCGACGAGGCGCAGTTCCGCCTCGGCCAGATCCGGGTGCTGGGACTCCAACAACGACCGCACCAGTGCCTCGTCGGCGGACGGATCCTCGGTGGGCCCGGCCTCCGGGTTCACGATCCCGATCGGGCGGGGCCGGGGTCGACGGGGTCGGTGACGTGCCCGGTGAACAGCAGGGCGGGGCCGCGACGCAGGGCGAAGTGGAAGGGGCGGTCCACGGTGAACCTCTTCGGCTTGGGCGGGAAGCCGGCCGCCATCGTCATCACCGCGGCGGTGGCGGCCGCGCCCTCGGCGCCGCGCTCGTCCACGCGCAGTACCGACTGGTGCACGATCGCGTCGACCTTGAGCGGTTCCTCGCTGATCCCCGAGAAGTCGGCGTCGTCGGTGGCCAGAGCACGCACCGGGGCGGTGGTGGCGGCCAGGGGGGCGAGCAGGGCGATGTCGCTGTCGACGGTGAACCGGGGAAGCGCCAATTCGACCTGTTCCCCTCGACGTTTCCGGTACAGGGCGCTCAGGGTCCGGTCATCCGGTGGACCGTCCTCACCCAGGAACACGTCCAAGGTGAGTCCGTGTTCTCCCGGCAGGCTCACCATCCGCCAACCGTCGTGCTCGGCGTGGACCATACGGCCGGTGCGACGCATGGTGGGCACCTTGCGCTCGCCCCCGGGCGCGTGGAAGACGCGGTCCCGGGTCCGGCCCACCTCGAAGGGGTCGAGCCAGACCATCTTCACCCACAGGGCGTTGACCAGCAGCATCCGCACGTCGGGGTCGATGGTGCCGGGGGAGAGGAGTTCGTCGATCAGCCCCTGGGTGACCTCGCCGACGCGCGCGTTGACCTTCCGGCGCACCCCCTCGGCGTCGCCTCGGAAGTCGACCAGGTCCACCTCCGCGCCGGCCCGAGCCCGGACCCGTTCCTCGAAGTCGGCGCGCACCGGAAGGTCGGCGGGCACGTACAGCCCGTTCAGGACCGCCAGGTCCAACCCCTCGGCGGCCGCCACCGCCTCGTCCAGGGCCCTCACGTGCTCCGCCAGGCCCCCGCCCGGGGCCAGAAGGTCTGTGAGTTCGCTTCGGGTCCGGCCGGCGGCGCCCTCGGCCAACAGGGTGAGCACCGAGCCGACCGAGTACGGCGACCAGATGTGGGAGGTACCGGCGTCCCACAGTTCCCGTTCCAGGACGGCGGCGAAGCGTGCGTGGTCCTCCTGGGGTGGACGGTCCTGTCCGGTGGTGCTCAAACGGGCCTCCTCGGCGCGTGCGGGTGGGCCGCCAGGTTACGGAACGACGGTGACGTGACGCCAGGGCCCGCCGCGTTCCGTGGCGTATAAAGAGCCGGTGACAAGTCGCATGAGACAAGCCGTGACGAAGGTGGGCAAGGTCGGTCGATCCACCCCTGCGGTCGCCGAGAACACCGAACCCGCCCGGTGTCTACTCGCGTAGGGTGGTGCATCATGGCCGGCGGCCCTAGGGGTCCAGATGCGGGAGCGGGATGACTGAGCAGCAACGGGCCTCCGAAGAGGCGGCCCAGGAGGCGGACCGGGCGGAGGCCGCCACCATCACCGAGGGCACGGTGGAGGCCCTGGTCCGCAGCAAACTCGCCGAGGCCCTCGGCGGCAAGCGCGGCATGGTCGAGGCGGCCATCCCCACGCTGACCTTCACCATCTCCTACATCGTCGGCTCGGAGCTGCGACTGTCGATCATCCTCGGTGTGGTCGCCGCGCTGCTGCTGGGCGTGGTCCGCCTGGTGCAGCGCTCCTCGGTGCAGTACGTCGTCACCAGCCTGTTCGGCATCGGTATCGCCGCGCTGTTCGCCATGCGCAGCGGCAACGCCGCCGACGCGTTCCTGCCCGGTGTCATCTACAACGCCGTGTACGCGTTGGTGCTGAGTCTCTCGGTCCTGGTGCGCTGGCCGGCGATCGGGCTGATGATCGGCCCGTTCATCGGGCACAAGGAGGACTTCACCTCCTGGCGGAGCAACCCCGCCGTGGTCAAGCTGGCCTCCCGGTTGACCTGGCTGCTGGTGCTGCCGTGCGTCATCCGCGTCCTGGTCCAGTATCCGTTGTGGCTCGCCGACAACCAGGGCTGGGCCGACACCTTCGCGATCCTCGGCTTCTCCAAGGTCGCCATGGGCTGGCCCCTGCAGGTGGCCGCCTTCACCGGCATGGTGTGGGTACTGGCCCGTGGCCGTACCCCGCTGGACCAGGATCGAGAGCGCTCCGAACAGGACACGGCCTCGGCCCCCGACCGCGACTAGACCTTCGGCCCGCCCACCGTCCCCGTCGAACGGGCCGGTGGGCGCCTGTCCCACCGTCTTGGGGCAGCCCCTAGTCGATGGCGGCCGGGTCGGCTTCGTCGACCGGTCCCAAGACCTCTTCCAAGGGTCCGAGGGAGTCCGGTTCGGCCAGGAACACCACGGTGTTGCCCACCGCGAGGGTGCGTTCGGGGTCCGGTGGGCGCACTCCGCCCGGGCCCAGGACCGCCACCAGCGCCACGCCTTCGGGAAGCGCCCCGGTGAGCTCGGACTCGGTGCGATCCACGAAGGGGCTGCCCGCGTGCAGCACCGACTCGGCGACCTCCGCGCCCGGCAGCGGCGGCAGGGTGCCCTCCTCCTCCGGGTAGTCCTCCTCGCCGGGCATGTCCTCGACCAGGTCGGCGATCAACCGTGGAGGTGAGACCGCCAGGTCGACGCCCCAGGAGTCGTTGAACAGCCACTCGTTGTCGGGGTGGTTGATGCGGGCGATCACCCGCTCCACCTCGAACTCGGTCTTGGCCAGCAGGGAGACCACCAGGTTGACCTTGTCGTCGCTGCTGGCGGCGATGACCACGTCGAAGTCGCCCAGCCGGGCGTCCTCCAGGGTGGCCAGCTCGCAGGCGTCGGCGAGCAACCACTCCACCTGGGGCAGGTCGTCCACACCGATCGCCCGGGTGTCCCGGTCGATCAACAACACGTCGTGTCCGCTGCCCGCCAGTTCCGTGGCGATGGAACGGCCCACGCTTCCGGCTCCGGCGATGGCGATCCGCATCTCACCCACGCCCCGTCTCGTCCTCGCGCGGCTTGCCCAACCGCTCGGTCAGCTCACCCATGTCGCGGCCCTGCGCCACCACGTGCAGCACGTCGCCCTCGACCAACGTCTCGCCTGAGGCGGCGAGTGTGATCCGGCCCCGGCGCACCAGGTACACCAATCGAAGGGGGACGGACTCCTCCAGTTCGGCGACGGTCGACCCCGCCCACCCCGCGGGCAGCGGCATCTCTCGCATCGCCAGGGTGCCCGAGGCGTCCTGCCACTCGGGGGCCGTGTCGAGCCCGCCGTCACCGGGCAGCACCCGGCGCAGGATCGAGTCCGCGGTCCAACTGACCGTCGCCACCGTGGGGATCCCGAGGCGCTGGTACACCTCGGCCCGGCGCGGGTCGTAGATGCGCGCCACCACGTTCTCCACCCCGAACGCCTCGCGGGCCACCCGCGCCGCGATGATGTTGGAGTTGTCACCGTTGCTGACCGCGGCGAACGCGGACGCGCGGTCCACACCGGCCGACAACAGCACCTCACGGTCATGACCAACGCCGCGCACCGCGTGTTTGGCCACCGAGCCGCGCAACCGTCGGAACGAGTCCGGGTCCTGGTCGATCACCGCCACCGTGTGGCCCAGATCCACCAGCGTGTGCGCCAGGGTGGAACCCACCCGTCCGCACCCCATGATCACGATGTGCACCTCGTCAGCACTCCCCGTCCACCTTCGGGAGGCACGGCTCCGGTCCCGTGGCCCGATGGTTCCACCTTGGCACACATCCGTGTGACACGTGCGACCACCCCGGCGGGCAATGCCGGATCCAGTCCGCGAACCCGAAAAGGCCCGGTAGATTGGGGCGGATGGGTGGCTGTGCGCGCAGGGTCACCGTAGGACCCGAACACCGAAGGACACCACCATGACCCTTGTAGGTACCGAGATCGAACTGGACGTCGACGACGTCGCCCATGGCGGCTGGTGCGTGGGACGCCACGGCGAACAGGTCGTCTTCGTCCGCCACGCCCTGCCCGGCGAGCGCGTCCGGGTCAAGGTCACCGAACAGACCACCCGTTTCCTGCGAGGCGAGGCCGTAGAGGTCCTCACCGCCTCACCCGACCGCGTCGAGGCGCCCTGTGAGTTCGCCGGGCCCGGCATGTGCGGCGGTTGCGACTGGCAGCACGCCTCCCTGGAAGCCCAGCGCCGCCTCAAGGGCAAGGTCGTCGCCGACCAGCTCAGCCGGATCGCCGGCATCGACATGGCGGTCGACGTGGAGGAACTGCCCGGCACCCCCGATGGCCTGGGCTGGCGCACCCGCGTGCGCTTCTCCGTCGACGAGGACGGCCAGGCCGGCCTGCGCCGTCACCGCTCCCACGACATCGAGCCCGTCGACCGCTGCCTGATCGCCCACCCCGGCGTCAACGAACTCGGTGTCACCGACGTGACCTGGAAGGACGTGAGGGAGGTGGAGGCGGTCGCCTCGGCGACCCGCGCCGACCGTGCCATCGTCGTCACCCCCACCACTGCCAAGCTCGGAGACCTGCCCGAGCTCAAGGCCTCCAGCGCGGTACTGCGTCGCTTCAAGGGCGGTCGGGTGCAGTCGGTGCGCGGCCGTAAGGGTGTGCGCGAGGACGTCGCGGGCCGTGAGTACCGGGTCGGCGCCGGCGGGTTCTGGCAGGTCCACCCGGCCGCGGGCGAGACGCTCTCCGCCGCGGTCCTGGAGGCGCTGGAGCCCAAGCCGGGCGAGACGGCCCTGGACCTGTACTGCGGCGCCGGCCTGTTCACCGGTGCGCTCGCCGAGGCCGTGGGCCCCGAGGGCCGGGTGATGGGGGTGGAGAACGGGGAGAACGCCGTTCGCGACGCCCAGTACAACCTCAAGGACCAGCCGCAGGTGCGCGTCGAACGCGCCGACGTGGCCAAGCAGATGCGTGAGTGGGCCGACGTGCGCGCCGACGTGGTCACCCTGGACCCGCCGCGCGCCGGACTGGGCAAGGAGGTCGTGCGCAAGGTGGCGGGCATGAAGCCGCGCCGTGTCGCCTACGTCTCCTGTGACCCGGCCACGCTCGCCCGTGACCTGGCCGACTTCGAGCGCTCCGGCTACCAGCTGGTGGGATTGCGCGCCTTCGACGCCTTCCCCATGACCCACCATGTGGAGTGCGTCGCGGTGCTGGAGCCGGTCAAGCTCGCCCGTCGTCACCGTGAGGACCAGGACTGACGAGAAACGCCGCGGGGCCGGTCCGGACACGTTCCGGGCCGGCCCCGCCGCCGTTACAGACCGGAGCAGTCTCCGGAGACCGCCCCCGTGACATCGTTGGCCGCGCCGAAGTCGGTCACGTCCGGACCGTTGCCGGAGCAGGAGAGCGAACCGCGCACGCTGGAGCCCGCCACGACGGGGCCGTACCCGTCCTCACCGGTCCAGGTGTCGGCCGGCACCTGGGTGTTGTCGTGCAGGGACACCGAACCGGTCAGTGCCGTGCCCAGGATGGTCACCTCGGACGTGGTGCCGGTGATGGAGACCGCGCCGCGCACGTCGGCGTCGGTCAGTCGCACCGTGTCGGCGCCCGTGGCGGACAGGCCACCGCGCAGGGCGCCGCCCTCGATCACCAGGGACGCGCCCTCGGCGACGGTGACCGGGCCGCGCACGTTCACGTCGTCGAGGCAGACCACGCCCTCGTCGACGGTCAACCCGCCGAAGACGTCGTCGGTGACGGTCTCGGTGCACTCCAGGTCGGCCCCGGGCACGACCGTGGCGCGGAAGTCGTCGGGTGTGCCGATGTTGCCGGCGGAGTCGATCGCGCGGTGCTCCACGGTGTGGGTGCCCCAGCCGCTCTCGTGTCCGTCCACCTCGAAGACCGCCATGGACAGGCCACCGCTGCCCAGGCTGCCGTAGACGAGGTCGTCGACGTTGATCCCGTCGGGGGTGAACCGGAACGGGGCCTCGGAGTCCTGGGGCCAGCCGTAGTAGTGGTGCCAGCCGTCGCCGTCGACCCGGAACTCGCCGACCACGTGCCCGTTGCGGTCGTCCTCGGGTGTCAGTTTCATCGAGAACTCGTTGAGGAACAGGTGGTGCTCCTCGCCGGTCACCGTGGCGGCCGGCGTCGACAGCTCGCGCGGAGCCTCGGGGTCGGTCGCGTCCACGGTCCAGGTGAGCGTCTGTGAGCCGGACCCCTCGGGGTCGGTGACCGTGGCGGTCAGCGTGTGGTCGCCCGCCTCGTGTTCGAACGCGCCCAGGTCCAGGGTGCGTCCGTCGGTCGCGGTGGACACGGGTTCTCCGTCCAGCTCCCAGGCCACGTCGAGCACCCGGTCGGTGGGACGGGTGGTCTCGACATAGACGACCTCTTCGGCGGCCACGGCCCGTTCGGTGTCGCGGTGCTTGTCGAAGGCGACCTCCGTCTCGACCGGCTCCAGGGGCTCACCGACCGTCCAGGTGAGCGTGCGGGTCATCGCCTCGGACCCGCGGATGGCCGGGTCACGGACGAACTCGGTGGGGTCCTGCACGGTCACCGACACCTCGGCGCCCTCGGCCGGGTCCAGTTCGTCCAGCGCCAGGTGGTGTGCCCCGGCGGCCTCGGCCACCTCCTCGCCGTCGACCGACCAGGTGTACTCCAGCTCGTGGAAGACCGGGTGCGGACCCTCGACCCACAGCACGTCCTCGGCGCCGACCTCGCCTTCGGGGGTGGCGGAGACCGGCATGGACGCCTGGTCGCGCAGGCCGGAGATCCGGTGCGTCATGACCTCCCGGCCGACCTGGTCGAAGTAGTAGCCCAGGGTCTTGAGCATGGAGTGGGCACTGGGCCGCCACACACCCTCGGAGTGGTACAGGCCGCCTTCGTGCCCGTCGGGATCGGCCGCCCGGATGGTTCCGCCGGCCTCGCTCTCCTCACCCAGCCAGCGCCACCATCGGGCCTCCTCCTCGATCATCTCCTCGGAGGTCATCAGCGTGTGGTGGGCCGAGTCGGGTTCCTCCCCCTCATAGCGGCCCAGGCTGGTGTCACGGAAGTAGTAGGGGTACTCGTCCTGGAGTTCGCCCAGGGAGTGGGCGAGTTCGTGCGGGCTGATCAGCGCCGAGAGCGCGTTGCCCGAGGACGCCGTCGCCAGGCGCCCGCCGGCCCCGCCGTAGGTCTCGCTGTTGGCCAGGGCCAGGATCTGCCGGTTGTCGTCGGTCACACCGGGGACCATGTCCGCGGCGGCCTCGGCCGCCTCGGAGTCCACGGTCAACAGCCGCTCCAGCGCGTCCTCGTCGCAACCGTTGAAGAAGCCCATGCCCAGGGCGGTGTCGCGCTGCTCCCAACCGTCGGCGGGGTCGCAGTCCACACCGGACTCGACCGAGGGGGTCTGCACCACATACACGTTGAAGTAGTGCCGGTAGGAGCGGAACGGCTCGATGCTCCACTGCACGTTGAGGTGCTGTTCGACCTGCTCGTGGTACAGGTCCATCTCGTCCTCGGTGTAGCCGTCGCCCAACAGGACGAGGTTGAACCGTTCGGAGGGGTCACCGGTGACCTGGACCGGCACCACCGTGGCCTCGTCCAGGGGCGCGGCCTCGGCGGGGCGGTCGGGGGCCGAGAGCACGGCGGTCGTGGACAGCAGGGACAGGGCGGCCAGGGCCGCCGCGGGTCTGCGCACAGGGGGATCCTTTTGATCGGGGGAGACGTGTCGCGCAGCGTACTGATGTTCGTATCGCGGCCACCAGGGGAAGGGCTATAGGGATTTCGATAACCCGCCGAAGGGCGGGGGCCGTTACCGGTGAGAGGGGACACGCCCATGGCACAGCGCGAACCGGGGGAGGACCATCCCATCACCGTCGAACCCACCGGAGCGCCCGTGACGGTGCGAGTGGACGGCAAGGTGATCGCCCGGACCACGTCCGCGCTCACCCTGAGCGAGGCGAAGTACCGACCGGTCCAGTACGTCCCGATCTCCGACGTGGACCCCACGGTCCTGCGTCGCGCCGAGACCACCACCTACTGCCCGTACAAGGGCACCGCCGCCTACTACGGCCTGGACCTGGGCGGGGAGGAACTCGCCGACGCGGTGTGGACCTACGAGCGGCCCTACGAGGGGGTCGCCGCAATCGCCGACCACGTCGCCTTCTACCCGGGACGGGTGAAGATCGAGGTGGAGGGGCGAGACGAGGACTGAGGCGGGCGCCCCGCACCCGTGCGGGCACGGGGCGCCCGGCACTATCGGCGTGCTCGAAGCTTCCGGGGAGAGGGGGCCTTCAGCACGGCCAGGCCCAGTGCGAGGACGACCAACCCCGACCAGGACACCCACGGCAGACGCTCACCCACCAGGGCCACGCCCAGTACCGCGGCGACGGCCGGTTCGGCCAGGCTGAGCGTGGTGGCGGTGGAGGCCGAGGTGTGCCGCAGCCCGTGCCCGAACAGCCGATAGGCGAGGAACACGGTGAACAGCGCCAGGTGCAGGGCCACCAGCGCGCCCTCCACCGTGGCCAGCCACGCCGTCCCGGTGGCCACCACCACCGGCAGCACCAGGACGCCACCGCCCGCGAACATCGTCCCCATCACCGCGCCGGAGGTTTGCCCCCGGCGGATCAGCCGTTCGGCGATGATCGTGTACAGCGCGTAGGAGAACCCGGCCACCAGGGCCAGGAGCACCCCCGAAGGACGCACCGAGGTGGGGCTGCCGACCAGATCGGGCCCCAGGACGAGCACGGCGCAGCCGATCACGGCCGCGACGGTGGCCACCGTCCAGCGCCGGTCGGGGCGCACCCGCTCCAGTCGCCAGGCCAGCAGCCCGGCGAACACCGGGGCGCTGCCCAGGGTGATCACGGTTCCCACCGCCACACCGGCGTGGGCGACCGCAGGATAGAAGGAGAGTGGATATCCGGCGACCGCGATCGCGCCCAGCAGCAGGATCGCCCGAGTACGCCCATCGGAGCGGGTGAGCAGGGCGAATGATCCCCGGCCGGTGAGGAACAGCAGGATTCCGCCCAGGACCAGCCCGGCCGAGCCGATGGCGGCGGGGTGGGCGCCGTCGGGGGCGAAGGAGCTCGCGGTGCCGGTGGTGCCCCACAGCACCGCGGCGCCCAGGATCGGCAGGGGGCCGCCGGTGAGTCGGGGCGGGGCGGGGTTCTTTCGGTTCACCGATGTGGGGGAGGTGTGTTCTGGCACGTTCGTACTTTCCGTCTCGACGCCTGAAGGGCAACCGCGGGGCGCACGACGGACGGGCCGCTCACCGTGTGGGTGGGGCCTTCGCGTGGAGGAGTGGTCGGCCGGTGCGCCCGGTCAGGCGCTCAGCGGCGGCAGGACCTTGTGCCAGTGGTAGTTCATCCTCCTCACGGTAGCGCCCGGGGTGTGACCGGGGTGGTCCGGGGCAGGGCGAACGTCAGGTGCCGGCCGGTGGTGTGTTCTGGCCGTCGATGAACTCCGGATCGAGGGTGGAGCGATCCCAGTCGGGTTCGGGGATCGCTTCGGGCCCGGTCAGCGACAACCCGAGCAGCTCGGCGAGGGTGGCGAGGTCCGTGGCCGAAGACGTCAGGACGTCCCAGTGCTCGTGCACCACCGCCGCCACCCGTTCCTCTGGCAGGGCGAGCAACGCGTGGGTCAGCCGCAGGTCGTCCCGGCCGGGTGAGAAGTCCGTCAGGAACCATTCGGCGGCCTCCACCCCCTCGCCCTCGACCGACACCAACCAGGCACCGACCACGGTTCGGGCCTGCCCGGTACCCACGTATCCCATGTCGTCGGTTCGGCCCATGCCCAGCACGTGTGAGACCAGGTCGGAGCGCAACCGGGCACGGTGGGTCTCTTCGTCGGGTCGCCAGTACTCGGTCAGCACGATGCCGTCGTCGGGCGGGTGGATCAGGACGTCCGCGCGCAGGGTGGGGTTGGCCTGCCACACCGTGGGTCGGTGAACGTCCTCGGGAAGGGTGCGCAGCACCGGTTCCAGGTCCGCGTGCCAGAACACCACCCACGACTCGTAACCGGGCAGCGGGCAGTAGGTCATGCCGTCCAACCCCTGGCAGGAACCGGTCGACGGGGTCCGGGGCCGGGCGTTGGCGCTCAGGGCGTCGTAGGAGTACTCGCGCTGGGCGTGGACGTGCAGCGCGGCCATCCCGACCAAGACCACGGCGGTGACGGCCAGGCCGACCGGCCGCAGGAACCGGGTGTCGCGGCGCGCGGCCAGGGTGAGCAGACCGGCGCAGAGCACCATCGACACGGTGTGCGCCAGGTAGAACAGGGCGGTCGTGGCGGTGTCGGGGTAGGAGACCGGCAGCGGTTGAAACGCCATGCTGAGCAGGCTGCCCATACGGGAGACGAGGACGTCCGTACGGGTGCCGAGGGCCAGCAGCGAGGACGACAGGTACAGGGGCAACAGCAGGGTGAGCGCGATCAGTGGGGCGTAGGACCGGGTCCAGGCGACCGAGGCCACCGCGCCCATCGGCCCGGCCCAGCCGAGGACGACGACGCCCACGAACGCCGCCGGCTGCGGTGTCCCGGCGATGGGGGCCGGCGCGGTCACCACGAACACCGTCAAGAAGGCGCACATCAGCGCGGTGGTGAGGGTGATCGAGGCCAGGGCCAACGACGCCAGCCGGGCCCCCGGGGACAGGGGCAGGGCCATCGACCGGGAGTGCCGTACTTCGCGCAGGGCCGGGAAGGTCGTGACCGCGAACATGGCGGCACCCACCCCGGCGGCGCACAGCACGGCCTCGTTGAAGAGCTCGCCCATGGTCGGCAGCCCGGAGGCGTGGGAGGTCAGCCACACCAGGGCCATCACGGCCGGGACCAGGAGCAGGAAGAGCGGGCTCGTTGACAGGTGGCGCAGGTTGAACCCGGTCAGTCGTACGAAGGTGACGGCGTTCGACCACCGTACGGTCCGAACGGGGCCGCTCAACGGGGGACCGATCCGGTCAGGAGCAGGTAGGCGTCCTCCAACGACGGTTCCACCGGGACCCGGTCCACGGCGTCGGGTACGTCGGACTCCGCCGGACCCAGGACCCGATAGCGGCCGTCGGCCAGCCGCCACGACGTCACCCCGGCGGGTGGACGTGATCCCTGTTCCCACACCCGGCCCCGGGCGCGGGCGACCAACTCGGCGGGGGCTCCGTCGAAGATCATCCGCCCCTGGTCCAGGACCAGTACCCGACGGCACAGCGCCGCCACGTCCTCGATCTGGTGGGTGGACAGCAGCACCGTGCTATGCACCGCGAGCTCGGAGACCAGGTCGCGGAAGCGGATGCGCTGTTCGGGGTCGAGCCCGATGGTGGGTTCGTCGAGCAGGAGCAACCGGGGGTCGCCGATCAGGGCGGCGGCCAGCCCCAACCGTTGTCGCATCCCGCCGGACAGTCGCCGGATCCGGGTGTGCCTGCGGTCGTACAGGTCCACTCCGCGCAGCGCGCGCCGTACCTCCTCGTGGCGCTCCCGACGCCCGCCCCTTTCCTTCAGGACCGCCATGTAGTCGAGCAACCCGAACGCGGTGAAGTGCGGGTAGAACGACGGGTTCTGCGGCAGGTAGCCGAGCCGGCGGCGGATCGCGGTGCGTTCGCCCGAACGTTCCGGGTCCAGTCCCAGGACGCTCAGTTCTCCGAGGGTGGCCTCCAGGTCGGTGGCCAGACAGCGCAGGAGGGTGGTCTTGCCCGCGCCGTTGCGGCCGAGCAGCCCGGTCACCCCGGGGCCCAGGTCGAGGTCGATCCCGGCCAGGGCCCTGCGGGTGCCGTAGGTGCGGACCAGGCCGCGGGCGCGGACCCCGCCCGTGAGCCCGGTCGGTTCGGCCGTCGTGGTCATGCCGTCCTCATCCTCAGCGCGACGATGGCGGCCAACAGGGCCAGGGCGGTGGCCCAACCGGCCTGTGCCAGGGGCGAGAACAGTTGGAACGGGTCGGCGCCCTCCATGAGCGCGAACATGGCCATGAGCAGCAGCCAGCCCCCGCCGATGAGTCCGCCGGCCGCGCTCAGGTGCAGCCAGCGGCCCAGGATCAGGCAGCCGGCGACCATGGCCAGGGCGGGCAGTAGCCAGAACACGGCCTCGTACGCGGTGGCGACGGAGGGCATCAGCGCGGACGCCACCGTGCACAGGGTCAACGCCGGTGCCAGCACCGCGCAGGTGCGCAGGAGCAGTAGTCGGGGTCCGGCCCAGGGGGTGACCGAGGCCAGGCTGTGCGCGGGGTCCACCCCGCGTCCGTAGGCGAGGGCGACCCCGGCCAGCGGGATCACCGGGACGGTGAAGGAGAACAGCAGGGTGCCGCGCGGGATCTCGTGGGCCAGGACCAGGGTGGTGGCCAGCACGATCACCATGGCCACCAACCAGGCCCGGTAGAGGGTCGGTGTGGCCGCCAGCAGTTTGGCGGTGCCCTCGCGTAGTCCCAGCGTGCCCAACAGGCGTTCGAGTGGGGAGAGGCGGGGGCGGTCCACGACGTCGCGCAGGTTCGCCCAGCTGCGATCCAGCCAGGCCTCGTCGGTGGGCAGTCGGTCGCGGCAGTGGGCGCAGTGGGTCAGGTGGGCCTCCGCCGACATGGCGGTGACGTCGTCGGCGGTGTGGGTCGCGTAGCGGTGGAGTTGGTCGTGGGTCAAGTGCCAGCTCATGTGGTCAGTGCCTCCCGTAGCCGCGCCTTGGCGCGCATGACCCGTGTCTTGACGGTTCCCTCGGGTATGCGGAGGATCTCCGCGGCCTCGCGGACGGTGAGGCCGTCGAGCACGGTCGCCTGGATGGCCGAACGCAGCTCGGGGGAGAGTTCGTGCAGGGCGGCGCCCAGAGGGCCGTGCTCGATGTTGAGGAGCACGGTGTCCTCGGCGGAGGCGTCGCCGATGGTCTCGTACGGTTCGGGTTCGGTCTCGGCGATCCAGCGGTTGGCGCGTTTGCGCAGCTGCGAGATGAGCTGGCGGATCGCGATGGTCCACAGCCACGCTCCGGCGTCGGTGTCGCCGGGGCGTGGTCGGAAGGAACCGGCGTTGCGCCACACGGCCAGGAAGGTCTCCTGGAGTGCGGCGTCGAGCTGGTCTGTGTCCGAACAGCGGTAACGCAGACGAAGACGCAGCCACGGGGCGTGTCTTCGGTGCAGGATCTCCAGGGCGTCGGTCTCCCCTGCGGCCACGGCGGACAGCAGCACCGGGTCGGGGCTGTCCGGTCCGTATTCGGGGGCGCGCTGTCGGGCACGGCGGAGGAACTTCACGTGAAGGGCTATCGCGGTGGGGAGGGGGAACGGTTCTGGTGGATCCGGTTCTGGTGGATCCCGGTGGTCTGACCACGCCTTTTCGACGATACCCGCGCGGCGGGTTCGGTATCGGTGCCGGGGGTGGGAGAAACTGGGGCGTATGCGTCTGAGGATCTTCCTTGAGCCCCAACAGGGGGCCACCTACGAGGACCAGCTCGCCGTCGCCAGGGCCGCAGAGGACCTGGGGTTCGACGCCCTGTTCCGTTCCGATCACTACCTCCACATGGGCGACCACCTGAACGGGCTCCCCGGCCCGACGGACGCCTGGATCACCCTGGCCGGACTGGCTCGTGACACCTCCCGTATCCGCCTCGGCACCCTCATGACCGCGGCGACCTTTCGCCACCCCGGCCCCCTCGCCATCTCCGTCGCCCAGGTCGACCGCATGAGCGGTGGTCGGGTCGAGTTCGGCTTCGGCGCGGGATGGTTCGAGCAGGAGCACGCCGCCTACGGCATCCCCTTCCCCGCGGCGGCCCGTGAGCGCTTCGAGCGCTACGAGGAACAGTTGGACATCATCACGGGGTTGTGGACGACCCCGGTGGGGGAGACCTTCCGATACGAGGGCAGGCACTACCGTCTGGCGGAGGGGCCGGCACTGCCCAAACCGCAGCAAGGGCCGCGTCCACCGGTGATCATCGGTGGCACCGGGCTCAAGCGGACCCCGCGTCTGGCGGCCAAGTTCGCCGACGAGTACAACGTTCCGTTCGCCTCGTTGGAGGACACCGAGGCGGCCTTCGACCGCACGACCGAGGCGGTCCGGGTCTCCGGGCGCGGTGCGCCCATGGTCTACTCGGCGGCCCAGGTGCTGTGCGTGGGGCGTGACGACGCGGAGGTGGCCGAGCGGGCCGCCGCCATCGGGCGCGAGCCCGACGAGCTGCGTCGTAACGGTCTGGCCGGCAGCCCGGAGGAGGTGGTGGACAAGATCGGTCGGTTCGGTGCCGTGGGTTCGGAGAGGATCTACCTGCAGGTCCTGGACATGGCCGACCTGGACCACCTGGAGTTGGTGGCCTCGGCGGTGGCGCCGCGGCTGGACTAGCGGTTCGTTGGTCGGGGGTGCCCGTGAGGGCCGGGGGAGCACCCGATAACTTGATATCGAGATACAAGTTAGATACCTTGACGTCAAGATATAGCGGGGCTCCCCCCGACCCGCTCCCGGTTCGGGCGTGTGAGGTCGACCGCTTTTCGACGTCGCGCTCCGAACGAGGGGGCGTCCGCGGCCGATGGGTCGCACTACCGGCGACGATGTGGCGTCGTCGCAGGTCAAAGCGGCCCTGAGGGATTCCAGGGGTGGCAGGGCACCGGACAGTGTCCACCGCCCTCGGGGAATTCGGTCAGGGCGGCCTCAGTAGGTCCCGCGTCCTTCCCATGCGGCAGGATGCTGGGGACAAAGTGGCGAGATCAGGAGGCATACACCGTGTCCGCGAACAGCTTCGGTGCCCGTGACACGTTGCGCGTCGGCGACGAGTCGTACGAGATCTTCCGGCTGGACACCGTCGAAGGTGCCGGCCGACTTCCCTACAGCCTGAAGGTGTTGCTGGAGAACCTCCTGCGCACCGAGGACGGCAAGAACGTCACCGCCGAGCACATCAGGGCCCTGGGTAACTGGGACCCCAAGGCGCAGCCCGATCAGGAGATCCAGTTCACCCCCGCGCGGGTGATCATGCAGGACTTCACCGGCGTCCCCTGTGTCGTCGACCTCGCCACCATGCGCGAGGCCGTCCGCGACCTCGGTGGCGACCCGGACAAGATCAACCCGCTCGCCCCCGCCGAACTGGTGATCGACCACTCCGTCGTGGTCGACCTCTTCGGTCGTCCCGACGCCTTCGAGCGCAACGTCGAGATCGAGTACGAGCGCAACTACGAGCGTTACAAGTTCCTGCGCTGGGGCCAGACCGCCTTCGACGAGTTCAAGGTCGTCCCGCCCGGCACCGGCATCGTGCACCAGGCCAACATCGAGCACCTGGCGCGCGTGACCATGTCCCGTGGGGGCCAGGCCTACCCCGACACCTGTGTCGGCACCGACTCGCACACCACCATGCAGAACGGCCTGGGCATCCTTGGCTGGGGCGTCGGTGGCATCGAGGCCGAGGCCGCCATGCTCGGCCAGCCGATCTCCATGCTCATCCCGCGCGTGGTCGGCTTCAAGCTGAACGGCGAGCTCCAGCCCGGCACCACCGCGACCGACCTGGTGCTCACCATCACCGAGAAGCTCCGTGAGCACGGTGTGGTCGGCAAGTTCGTCGAGTTCTACGGCGAGGGTGTCGCGGCCGTGCCGCTGGCCAACCGCGCCACCATCGGCAACATGAGCCCGGAGTTCGGTTCCACCGCCGCGATCTTCCCGATCGACGACGAGACCATCCGTTACATGCGCCTGACCGGCCGCTCCGAGGACCAGGTCGCCCTGACCGAGGCCTACGCCAAGGCCAACGGCTTCTGGCACGACCCGTCCCAGGAGCCGGAGTTCTCCGAGTACCTGGAGCTCGACCTCGCCGAGGTCGTCCCCTCCATCGCCGGCCCCAAGCGCCCGCAGGACCGCATCGCGCTGTCCGCCGCCAAGCGCACCTGGCGCCACGACGTCAGCGACTACGTCTCCGACGAGGCCGACCAGGCGGGCGAGGAGTCCTTCCCGGCCTCTGACGCCCCGGCCCAGGTCGCCAACGGTGACCGTCCGCACCGCCCGATCCCGGTCACCATGGCCGACGGCACCGAGACCGAGGTCGACCACGGCGCCGTCGTGATCGCCGCGATCACCTCCTGCACCAACACCTCCAACCCCTCGGTCATGCTCGGCGCCGCCCTGCTGGCCAAGAAGGCGGTGGAGAAGGGCCTGTCCCGCAAGCCGTGGGTCAAGACCTCCATGGCTCCGGGCTCCAAGGTCGTCACCGACTACTACGAGCGCTCCGGCCTGACCCCGTACCTGGACAAGCTGGGCTTCAACCTGGTCGGCTACGGCTGCACCACCTGCATCGGCAACTCGGGTCCGCTGCCCGAGGAGATCTCCAAGGCGGTCCAGGACAACGACCTCGCGGTCTCCGCGGTCCTGTCCGGCAACCGTAACTTCGAGGGCCGGATCAACCCGGACGTGAAGATGAACTACCTGGCCTCGCCGCCGCTGGTGGTCGCCTACGCGCTGGCCGGGTCGATGGACATCGACATCACCACCGAGCCCCTGGGCACGGACAAGGACGGCGAGCCGGTCTACCTGGCCGACATCTGGCCGACCGCCGAGGAGATCCAGGAGGTCATGGACTCCGCGATCGCCTCCGACATGTACGAGTCGGCGTACTCGGACGTGTTCGCCGGTGACGACCGCTGGCGCGAGCTGCCCACCCCGACCGGCAACATCTTCGAGTGGGAGGGTGAGTCGACCTACGTCCGCAAGCCCCCGTACTTCGACGGGATGGGTCAGGACCCCGAGCCGGTCACCGACATCTCCGGCGCGCGTGTCCTGGCCAAGCTGGGCGACTCGGTCACCACCGACCACATCTCCCCGGCCGGCGCCATCAAGCCGGGCACCCCGGCGGCCGAGTACCTCAAGTCCAACGGTGTGGAGCGTCGCGACTTCAACTCCTACGGTTCGCGTCGCGGCAACCACGAGGTGATGATCCGCGGTACGTTCGCCAACATCCGCCTGCGCAACCAGATCGCGCCGGGCACCGAGGGCGGCTACACCCGCGACTTCACCCAGTCCGGTGGCCCGGTGTCGTTCATCTACGACGCCGCGCAGAACTACGCGAAGCAGGACACTCCGCTGGTCGTCCTGGGCGGCAAGGAGTACGGTTCCGGTTCCTCGCGTGACTGGGCGGCCAAGGGCACCAGCCTGCTGGGCGTGCGCGCGGTCATCACCGAGTCCTACGAGCGCATCCACCGTTCCAACCTGATCGGCATGGGCGTCCTGCCGCTGCAGTTCCTGGAGGGGCAGTCCACCACCTCCCTCGGTCTGACCGGCGAGGAGACCTTCTCCATCACCGGTGTGACCGAGCTCAACGAGGGCCGCATCCCCGCCACGGTGAGGGTCACCACCGAGACCGGCGTCGAGTTCGACGCCGTGGTGCGGATCGACACCCCGGGTGAGGCCGACTACTACCGCAACGGCGGCATCCTGCAGTTCGTGCTGCGCCAGCTGATCGCGAAGTAGTCCCACCGAGCTCCGCTCCGTGCCCACAGGCACGACGCGCGGTTCACCGGGCCGCCACCGTTCACACGACGGTGGCGGCCCTTCTTCGTGTTCGGGTTCCGAACCCGGCCGGGACCGTCGGCGAACGGGTGCCCGTGTTTCGGCAGGTACGCGACGTCCGGATATGCTCACTTCGTGTCGGTTCCACTCGCGGAGTGGCCCCGACCACCCCTTGCCCCCGGCGCCCCACGTTCCCCAAGTCCCGAAGACCCCCGGCGGCGAGCCGAGACAGGAAGATCGGATGTATCCCCACCGCCTCAACGCGTCCCGCCGCGCTTCGTGGTTCCTCTCGGTGCCCTTGCTGGCGATCCTCGTGTTGTCGGGGGCCTCATCGGCCCAGGCCGATTCCGAGCGGTCCGTCGAGGATCGAGTGGGGCCCGCCGAGTACTACGCGGGCCTGCTGACCGAGGAACCCGAGGGCGAGGCCGTCATCGTCGACGACTCGATCGCCGGTCTCTACGACCTGGACGAGTTGGAGACGGACCTGCACGAGGCGTTCGCCCCGCTGGACGTTCCGTACTACGTCGTGGCCGGCGCCCTGCCCGGACACTCCACCATGCCCCTGGACTTCCTGGCCGCGGTACAGGACCGGGTCGGTCGACCCGGCCTGTACGTCTACCTGCGACCCGGGTCGGCCGAGGTGACCGCGGTGTCCAGGGAGGTGGGTCTGCCCGTGGAGAGGGCCAACAGGGTGCTCCTGAACGAGGAGAACCTCGTCACCTACCTGCCCATCGACACCAGTGCCGAACTCTTCGCGCGGACCCTGGTCGCCCCCGACCTCGATGAGAGGTTCGAGGAAGGGTGGGGTTCGCCCTGGCAGCGACTCGGGCCGCTCTATTGGTGGGCGGAGTCGCACCTGCGCCCGCTGCGCATGGAGACCTACGACTCGCCGGAACGACTCGGTGAGGCCACAGCCCTCACGGTGGGGGTGACCATCACCCTGGCGCTGGCGTTCGGGGTGATGCGTTCGGGTCGCCGTCGACGGGCCGCCGAGGCCGGTCACACCGGTCGGCTCCGAGGCGACCGGGCCCTGATGGTGGGCATGGTCGTGGCCACCGCCACCGGCGTCGTGGTCGTGGCCGCGTCCCTGGTCCAGCTCGACCGGGGGACCCTGCCCGAGGACGTCGAGAAGGTGGCCCCCGTGCCGCCGGAGACGGCACCCTACGTGGTGGACACCGTTCGTCTGGAACGTGTCGCCGAGGCGCTGCGCGAGGACCCCATCTACGTGGATCCACAGGCGCAGGTGGACACCGAGGGACTGGACCGGATCGTCGAGCGAGGACTGCCCGAGAACGTTCCCGTCCACGTCGCGGTGATGCCGATGAACCCGCACGACGAGTCGGGCGGCGACGGGGAGGTCTTCGTCCACGCCCTGCACCACGTCATGGACGAGGACGGGTTCTACGTCGTCGTGTCCGGCGAGGCCGGGGTCTCGACCCGGGTGGAAACGGCCCGCTTCGGCGTGGACTACTCGGACGGCGAACGCGACTGGACACACCTGGAGGGGGTCACCGGATATCTCGACGGCTCCACCCCGGCCCAGGCCCTGGACGGCCTGTTGGGCGTGGTGGAGGAGGAGGTGGAACGCGCCCCGGGCCAGGCCTCGGAGGTGCCCTACACGGTGGAGTCTCGGGCCGACCCCAGACCGGAACCCTCACGGATCTCCCGGTTCTTCTCCGGTGACTTCCTCACGTCGTTGTTCCTGATCGGCCCGATCGTCGCCGGTGTGCTCCTGACGTTGGCCTGGTGCGCGAACCGTCTGGTGAACCGGGCGCGGGCCGTTCCCGGCCGCGCCCTGCGTCCGCGTGCCGACCGCGCGGTACGTCGGATGGCCAAGGCGCTCCAGACCGCCCCGGCAGCCCACCCCGGACGGGACAAGGCCCTGAGGGAGTCCGACATGGCCCTGACCGTCCTGGGTGCGCACCCGGACGAACTCGACCTCGTAGGGGTCACGGTGCTGGCCGACCGGGCCGTCCTTCGTCTCGACCCGGACCCGGAGACCGCGGCCCGGGCCGAGGAACCCGTGTGCGCGGTCAACCCCCTGCACGGGACCTCCATCCGTCAAGGGGCCGTGCGTGGGAAGGGGAGGAAGCGGAACGTGGTGCTGCCACAACCCCTCTGCCGGTCTTGTTCGACTCTGACGGAATCCCAGCGGCGGGCCCGTACCCTCCTGGTCGCCGGACCGGGCGGCGGCCGTGTCCCCTACCTGGAACTGGACCGGGAGTGGAACCGCGGTGGATACGGGACCAAGTACCGGCTCAACGTGGAAGACCTGCTGAAGGAGTCCGATGTCCACTGACCACCGAACGGTGAGGACCCGTCCTGTCGTGGTCGCCGCCGCGCTCTCGGCCGTGTTCCTCACGACCGCCTTCCCCGGGATCGCCACGGCCGATACCGAGACGGATACGGTGAGCCCGACCGAACGGGTCGTGGCCGAACTGGAGGAGTCCCCGGTCCACGTCGATCCCGCCTTCTCCTCCGCCCTGCCCGAGGAACGGGCGGACGCGCTGGAGGAGCAGATCGAGGGTTCGGACGTGCCGCTTCGGGTGCTGGCCGTGCCGCTGATCGAGGGCGGCGACTGGTCCGGTCAGGCCGACCAGATGGTCGCGGCGGTGCACGACAGGATCGGCGGCGAGGCGCACTACCTGGTGATGGACGGCAGGAGCGTCTCGGGCCACGACTTCGGTACGGGAAACGACGAGTCGGGTTCGCGGGCCTTCTACTCCGCTCTCACCGTCTCCTACGAATTCGAGTACGACTCCCCGGCCGTGGACAAGTTGGAACGGTCGGTGGAGATCGCCTTGTCCGAGGACCCGAAGGCGCTCTACGACGAGGCGGTGGAGTCCCAGGAGAGGGGACCGATCGACTGGTTCTACTCCCTCGGCCCGTGGGGGTACTCGTTGGTCACGATCCTGCCCTGGGTCGTCGCCGTACTCGCCCTGGTCGGACTCGGGTTCGGGGTGCACCGGTGGCGCAGGCCCCGCGCCGTGCCCACCGTGCCCCAGCACGCCGCCTTCGACAACGCCAACCTGGCCCGTCGGGGCGAGCTGGTGCGCAAGGCCGAACGCGAACTCGTGGAGCTCGGCGAACGCGTGGGTTCGGCCCGAACCTCGCCCGACGACTCCGGGGCGACCGAGGCGCTGGGCCGGGCCCTGGACGCGCACGCGGCGGCCCGGAACGTCTTCGACGGGCTTCCCGACGAGGGAGCGATGGAGGACATCGCCGGCGTTCTCGTGCTGTTGGACATGGCGGAGGACCACATGGCCCGAGCCGTGCTCCCCGCCCAGAAGCGGGGTTCGGCGCGTACGCGTTCGCACTGTTACGCGAACCCGCTGCACGGGACCGACGTCAAGGTGACGCGTTGGCGTGAGTTCGGTGGGTCCGCGGACATCCGGGTGCCCTTGTGCGCCGTGTGCGCCAAGGCCGTCCGGGACCGGGTCCGACCCACGGTGATGGCCGCCCGGTACCAAGGGCGGGAGGTGCCCTACTACGAGGTGCCCGCCGAGGAGAGCGTGTGGGCGGCCACCGGTTACGGGGCGTTGCGCGACGACCTCGTCGAGCGGGTCCTTCGGGGAGATCACCGGCGCTGACCAGGGGAGATCGTCTCGGTCGTGGGGGGCCCGGGTTAATATCGGAGCATGCCTGTATCCCCACGGGTCCTTCGGTCCCCCTCCCGCGTCTCCCGGATCCCGGCCCTGCTCGTGGGGGCGCTGTTCCTCCTGTTCGCGTCGTCGCCCGCCGCGATGGCCGAACCCGCACCCGATTCCGCCGCGGCGTACGAGAACCCGCCCACCATGGCCGAGCACTACGCCGGGCTGCTGTCCGAGCAGCCCGAGGGCGCGGCCGTGGTGGTGGACGACGCGGTGGGCGGGGCGACCCCGCACGAGGAATTGGCCGAGGAACTGCACGCGGCCTTCGAACCCCTCGGGGCGCCCTACCACGTGGTGGTCTCCCCGTTCGTCGGTGCCGGTACGCCCGGCGGCATGGACGAGATCATGCCGGCCGTGCACGATCGGCTCGGTGCCGACGGTGTGTACGTACTCCTGCCTCCCAAGGGTCTGCCCACCGAGCTCCAGGTGTACGGGGTGGATCTCTCGGTGCGGGGAGCCACCGACGCCCTGCGTGACGCCGAGCTGTACATCGCCCCGGTGGGGGACGTGGCGCCGGTTCTGGCGGCCGGGTTGGCCGGCGAGGAACCGCCGGCGGTCGACCTGGAGCGGCGGCCCGAGGGGTTCCTCGGAGAGGTCGATCCGAACGGCTTCAACGGTCCCGCCAACCTCGGCCTGCTGGTGGGTACGGTCGGAGCGGCCGTGGTGATCGTCGGGGGCTGGGCGGCCTGGTATTGGGTGCGTCAGGACCGGCGCGTGCTCCCCGTGGTCGCCGTCGTGGCGGCGCTGGCCGTCTCCGGGACGACGGTGGCGGTCGGCTACGTGTACACGATGAGCGCGCCCGTCGGTGGCGCGGAGGTCGCCGATCCCGAGGATCTGGTGCGCCTGGAGGCCCCCTACGTGACCGACCCCGGACGGGCCGAGCGCCTGGCCGCGGAGCTGGCCGAGGACCCCCTGTACGTCGATCCGTTGTCCTCGCTGTCCCGCGAGGGGCTGGCGGAGGTACGCGAGACGCTCACCGACTCCTCCGTTCCCGTCTACGCGGCCGTGGTGCCCCTGGCCACCGACGACGAGGTCGAGGGCGAGGCCGAGGTCTTGGCCGCGGCCCTGGCGTCGGTGGCCGAGGAGGACGGTGTCTACGTGGTCATCGGACCCGGGATCGAGGAACCCGTCGTCGGAGCCGCCCCGAGCGGACTGGAGATCGATGCGTTCGGTTTGTGGTCGCCCCTGAGCCGTGTCGAGGAACCGACCCCGGCGGCGGCCCTGGAACGGACGGTAGCCGACCTGGCGGAGCTTGAGTTCACGCCCGGCGACGGTTTCACGCCGCTCTTCGCCGACGACGAGCCGAACCTGCCCGAGCCCCGTGGTGAGCGCTTCTGGGGCGGAGAGGGCTTCCTTCCCGGGGCGCTGTTCCTGGGGCCGTTGCTCGCGGCCCTGGTGATCGGGCTGACCTACCTGGGTGCCTTCTTCCGAGAGCGGTATCGCGGCGGTGGCCTGGTGACCGTCGTGGGGACCGGTCGGCTGCGCCGCCTGGCGGTCAAGGAGGCGGGTCGGGTGCGCGGGCTGCTCGACCGTGACCCGGAGGGCATCCCGCCCCGGTACATGCCGCAGGCGGAGGCGGTGCTGATGCTCGTCGACCGGGACCTGGAGGTACTGGACCTATTGGGCGTCGTGGTGCTCGCCCGCCGGGTCCTGGCCGTGGCCGAGGACCCGGACGCGGCCACCGATCCCTGCGCGGTCAACCCGCTGCACCCGTTCTCCGGGAAGAGACGCCGCACCCGGGTCGCCGGAGGGAACGCCCACCTGTGCGAGGGCTGTGGCGTGCTCGATGAGAACCAGCGCGCCATCAGACTGTTGAAGCTACGCATCGAGAGCTCGGCGCACTCCTACCGGAAGGCGCCGGAGAACGCCTGGATCCGGTACTCGTTCGGCGCCAAGAGGCCTGAACGGATGATCGAAGAACTCCTTGAGGTGAATCGTGTCCACTGAACCGCGTACCCGGGACCGGAGCCCGTGGGCAGCGCTGCGGGCATTGGTTCCCGTCCTGACGCTGGCCCTTTCCGTGGCCTTCGCGCCCGCGGCCTTGGCCGACCCCGCCGAGGGGACCGGCCCCACAGAGGGGACCGACCCGGGCGAGGTGACCCCCGCGCAGGCCATCGCCGAGAGCCTGACGGAGTCGCCCGTCCACGTCGACCCCGCCTACGAGGACGCCTTCTCCACCGAAGCGCGCGAACGCGTCGCCGAACGGATCGCGGGCAGCGACCTCGACCTGTACGTCATCGTCGTCCCCCTCGTAGAGGGCGGCACCTGGAACGGCGAGAGCGAGGCCATGGCCTCGGCGGTGCACGACCGCCTGGGCGAAGGCGAGCGGCACTACCTGATCTACAACAGTTCGGGTGATCTGGAAGGCCACGACCTGGGCACCGCCCCCGACGACTGGAGCAAGCCCGCCTTCTACGGGGCGCTCGCCGCGAGATACGAGACGATGAGCGGCCAGAGCCTCATCCCCACCGAGGTGGAGGCCGCGATCGAGGCGGCCCTGTCGGATGACCCCGAGGCCACCTACGAGGCCGCGATGGACGCCTACCGCGAGGAGAGCGGCACGGGCGGCTTCACCAACCCCGTATCGACCATGGATCCCGCACTCCGGGACCTGGGCGTGGTCGTCCTGGTGGGGCTGGTCGGGGTCGGACTCTGTCTGTTCTACGTGCGTACACGACGGCGATCGGCCGCGCCCGTCGCACAGCACGCCGCGTTCGACAACGCCGACCGCGCTCGCCTGGAGTCCGTCGTCGAGAGCGGCGCGCACGACCTCATCGAACTGGGGGAGCGACTCCAGGCCGCCGACCTGATCGACGCACAGAACCTGTCCCGGGCCTTGGACGCCCGCGACGCCGCCGCTCGGGTCCACGACCGTATGGTCGCCGAAGGGCCCACCCTGCCCGACGCGGTGGGCGTACTCGTCCTGCTGGACCTGGCCGAGGACGCCCTGGTGGGGCGGCGCACCCCACGTCGACCGTGCTACGCCAACCCTCTGCACGGAACCGGTACCAGAACCACCCAGTGGCGCGAATTCGGCGGTTCCCGTACGATCCGGGTGCCCCTGTGCGCAGAGTGCGCCCGCGCCGTTCGCGGCCGCGTCCGACCCACGGTGCTGCCCGCTCATCACGACGGGGCGGAGATCCCCTACTTCGAGGTGCCGGCGCAGGAGAGCGTGTGGGCGGCCACCGGCTACGGCACCCTCCGGGACGACCTGGTTGAACGGGTCCTGCGCGGCGACCACGCCGGGCGACGGTAACGTCCCGACATCGATTCGGGCCCGGAGGGGAACCCGGGCGGGGCCTGGACGGTCCCACCCTGTGACACCCTGTCGGGGAGAGGCCCCGCGGGGCCTGTGGGAGACACGACGAGCAAGAGACGGGGCAGGCTGTGGACGACCTCCGGAGCCAGGACGCGCACCAAAGCGTGATCGGTGGTTACCGGCTGCTGAGGTCCCTGGGGCGCGGTGGATTCGGTGAGGTGTTCCTCGGCGAGACCGAGGATGGCTCTCGTGCGGCGGTCAAGTTGTTGCACGTCGGCTGGGCCGGTGACCAGGACATGCGGCGGCGTTTCGCCGCGGAGGTGGAGCAGGCGCGCCGGGTGAGCGAGTTCTGCGTGGCGCGGATCCTGGACGCCGACCTGGAGGCCGAGCGGCCCTGGATCGCCTCGGAGTTCATCGACGGGCCGACGCTGCAGGACGCGGTGCAGGAGGAGGGCCCGCGCTCGGGCAGCGAACTGCACCGTCTGGCGGTGTCCACGGCCACGGCGCTCGCGGCGATCCACTCCGCCGGTGTGGTGCACCGTGACCTCAAGCCCGACAACATCATGCTCGCGGCGGACGGCCCGAGGGTGATCGACTTCGGTATCGCCCGTGCGGTGGAGGCCACCTCGGTGACCGCCAGCGGAGTGGTCGGCACCATCGGCTACATGGCGCCCGAACAGTTGGAGGGCGCCCGCCTGACCGCCGCCGTCGACGTGTTCTCCTGGGCCGCGGTGATGGTGTTCGCCGCCACCGGCCGGGAGGCGTTCCCGGCACCCACCCAGGCCTCACGCATCGCGCGCATCCTCGGCGGGGCACCGGACCTGGACGGAGTGGCGCGTCCCCTCGTGGACGTCCTCGCCGACTGTCTGAACAAGGACGCCGACGCCCGCCCGGACGCCCCCGAGCTGTTGCGGCGGCTGATCGCCGGTCCGACCGGCGCAACCCCGTCCCCCGCTGCCCGACCGGTGCCCCCGGAACCCGTCGAGGGGCTGGACGCCACCACGGTCACACCCACGCCGGACGCGATGACCCGCGTCGGTGTGGACCGGACCCGGGTGGCCGAGCATCCACCCACCGGCAGCGCTCCGGTCGACCCCACCGGAGTGGCCCGAGTCGACCCCACCCGGGTCGCGCGGGTCGACTCCACACGGGTCGCCGGTACGGACTCCGCCGGCACGGCCGGCACCCACCCGGCGGGTTCGGCCGTCTCCGCCGCGCACGCCCAGGGAGCGATCACCCCCTCCCGGAACCCGAGCGCCCCCCTCCGGGCCCCGTCAACACCACCACCCTCGGGTTTCGCCCCGCCGTACCACTTCTCCGGTGCCCGCTTCCAGGACGCGGGCACCCTGGCCGAGGCCATGCAACGTGACTGGGCCGCCGCGGTCCGGGTCTTCAACGACCCCGCCGAACGCTCCGTCCTGGGTGCCTGGATCATGGACGACCTGGGCGACACCACGATCGACCGGTCCCTGTTCCGCCGCCAGGTGGGCGACGCCAACCTGGCCGTGGCCTCCTTCGTCTCCCAGCTGCGCCCCGACCTGCCCCCGGTCTTCCGTGGGCGTGCCGCCGCCATGAGCGACCTGCGTTCCCTGTTCGCCGACCCGCGCCCCCTGCTCACGGGCGCCCCACAGGCCAACGAGATGGTCCTGCTGGCCCGCCCCGAGCTGCTGCGGATCCTCGACGCGCACCGCGGTCCCGAACCCGGGGCCCACCGCGATCTGGCCGAGAACCTGGACCGGGCCGAACGCGTCGGCAACTCACTGTGCGCCCGCCTGGCCCAGGAACTCGATGGCTGGCGCTCGACCCGGGTCACCGTCAACCCGGCGCTGGTCATGGCCTTCATGCTCAACCCCGACCGGATGACCCCGCCCGGTGACGGCCGTGACAGCGCGGTGGCGGACTGGGTGGACATCCTGTGGCGGTCCGTGATCGGCGCCGAACTCCCCGACTCCGCCGGATACGCCGCCGCCGTCCACGCCGCCATGCCCACCGTCCAAGCGCTGGCACGTCAGCGCCGCTACTGGGAGGGCCGCTACTCGGAGGTCTCCGCGACGCACGAGGCCCTGGAGGACAAGGTGACGTTCCAGCGGCGGATGCACGGGGCCGCCCAGGCGTGCAAGTACGGGATCGTGGCCCTGCCGGTCGGTTTCGTACTCGGATTGGCCGACGGGGGAGGGTTCGCCGAGTTCCTGTTCGGGCTCGGTGTGCTCGCCCTGGTGGGCGCCCTCGGTGTGAACCTCACCAACCGGGTGATGTGCGGTGGCGCCGCCCGCCGGGCCCAACGGGTCATGGAACTCCAGCACTCACGTCAGCAACTGCCCCAGTTGACCACCGGGGTGGGCCGGATCCGCTCCGACCTGGAACGGGCCCGGCAGATCACCTCGGGCTGACCCGATCGTGTGGGCCACACGTACCGTAACGAACGATCCAAGAGAGGCTGCTTCGTGAGCGAGGCCACGGAGAAGGTCGACCCCGAACATACGGTCGGCCGATACCGGCTGGTCAGACGGCTGGGAAGAGGCGGATTCGGTGAGGTCTTCCTCGGTGAGGCGGAGGACGGGACCCGTGCGGCGGTCAAACTGCTGCACGCGACCTGGTCCGGTGACCAGGAGATGCGACGGCGCTTCGCGGCGGAGGTGGAGCAGGCGCGCAGCGTCGGTGGCTCCTACGTCGCCGAGATCCTCGACGCCGCCCCCGACGCGGACCGACCCTGGATCGCCACCGAGTACATCGACGGCCCCACCCTGCAACGGGCGGTCTTCGAGGACGGCCCCCGTACCGGTACCGACATGCACCGGTTGGCGGTGTCCACGGCCACGGCGCTCGCGGCGATCCACTCCGCGGGTGTGGTGCATCGGGACCTGAAACCGGACAACATCATGCTGGGGTCGGACGGCCCCCGGGTGATCGACTTCGGTATCGCGCGGGCCATCGAGGCCACGTCGGTGACCGCCAGCGGCATCGTCGGGACGGTCGGGTACATGGCCCCCGAACAGCTGGAGGGCACACGCATCGGTACCTCGGTGGACGTGTTCTCCTGGGCCGCGGTGATGGTGTTCGCCGGCACCGGAAAGGACGCGTTCCCAGGGCCCAGCCAGGCCGCCCGCATCGCCCGGGTCCTGGGCGGGAAACCCGACACCGGTGACCTGTCCGGGCCGCTGCTGGAGACCATCCTGGCCTGCCTGGCCAAGAGACCCGCGGATCGTCCCGACGCGCGGACCCTGCTGCGGCACCTGGTGGAGGGCACTGCCCCCGTCCGGACCACTCCGGCGAAGGGGCGGTCCGAGGACACCCCGGCCCCGCCCGTCGCCCACGCGGCCGGTACACATGTGACCCCCTACCACTTCGCCGGTGCCCGCTTCACGAACGTGGAGGACCTGGCCGCCGCCTTCCAACGACAGTGGCCGGACGCGCTGCGGCTCTTCGCCGACCGCGGGGAGTTCGAGGCCCTGGGCTCCTGGGTGATGCGGGACCTGGGTGACACCAAGGTCGATCGTGCCCTGTTCCGCAGGGAGACGCGCGACGTCAACCTCGCCCTGGCCACCTTCATCGCGGAGGCGAACCCGGCGCTGCCGCCCCGCTTCCGTGACCACGACGCGTCCATCGCCGGACTGTCCGGGCTCTTCCACGACCCTCGACCCCTGGCCACCGGCGACCCGGTCGACAACGAACTCCTCCTGCTCGCCCGCCCCGAAGTGCTGCGGATCATGGCACGGCACGAGGGAGAGGACTCCGCCCGGCTGAGCTCGCTGGCCGAGGAGCTGGCCCGGGCCGAACGGGCGGGTACGGGCATCCTTCGCGAACTCACCGAGAACCTCACCGGCTGGGGAAGTCTTCGCTCCCAGGTCGATCCCGCGCTGGCCCTGGTCTTCCTGCTGCACCCCACGGCGCTGGCCGCCCCGGATCCCGGGGCGAGCCCCTGGGCCCGCGAGTGGTTCGGGATCCTCTGGATCCGGGTGATGGCGAGCACGGGCGCGGAGCGTGCCGGGGTGGGAGCCGCCGTCCACGGCTCCTCCAGCACGGTGGCGGCCCTGGCCGCCGAACGGCACCGCTGGGAGAACGGACTCTCCACGCACCGGGCCGCGTTCCCGGAGGAGGACGGCCGCAAGGCGGCTCGTTGGGGCATGCTGTGGATCGTGTCGTTGGCGCTGACCTTCTCCCTGGTCTCCTGTGTGTCGGGGGCCGTCGCGAACGTGGGACCCGCCATCGCCCTCGGGACCCTGGCGTTCGGAGCGTTCGTGCTGCTGCTGGCGGGTTGGGCGATCACGGAGTTCCGCTCCCACTCACAAGGCCAGGACCTGGAGAAGCGGAACTCGTCCGCGCGAGAGCACTACGACCGGGGCCTGCGGATGATGGACCAGGACCTGGCGCGGGCGCGACGGATCTGTTCGGGACCTCCCGCGCGGCGCTGATCCGGACCCGACGTTCGATCCGGCCGCACGCGGATCAGGGGTTGTCCACCACCAGGTCCGCGCGTTCGCGCGGATGGTCGCGGGAGTACAGCGACTCCTCCTGACGGGCCCACAGAGCACGGAAGGGCGCGTACAGGTCGGCGTCCTCGCGTGCGTCCAACCGTGCCCGGCGCAGACGGTCGGGGGCGGCCACCCACACCAGGACGTCGATCGAGTCGCGCACGACGCCCGCTCCGGACCCGCACCCCTCCACCAACAAGGTCCCGCCGTCGTCGAGCCCCTCGGGCAGGGACCGCCACCGCTCCTCGAAGACGCCGCGTTCCCAGTCGTAGCGCCGCCACGCGGCCGACCGCCCTTCGGCGAGGGGCTCCAGTACCCAGGTGCGCAGCAGTTCGGGGGCCTGTTCGAGCCCCTCCCAACCCGGATAGAGGTCCTCCATCGTCAGTGTCGCCACCGGTTCGCCGATCGCGGCCAGCTCGCGCCGTACACGCTCGGCCACCGTGCTCTTCCCCGAACCCGAGTGCCCCTCCACCGACACGACGCGCACCCGCCGTCCCCGTCGTGGCGCCGCGGAGATCCTTCGCGCCACCCGAGCCGCCCAGCCCGCCTCGCCCGTTCCCACCCGAACCATCATTCCGATCCCGAACTCCCCACGCCTGCGGGTGACCAGGCGTCCCCGCCCGTCTTTAAGGCTTGTAACATTCCATCGAGCATCAGTGCCGAGCACAGTCGACCACAAAAGGGGTACGCGGTGACCGAGGCCGACACGACCCCCGGGTCGCAGTCAGCGCTGCGTCAGGCCAACGAGCGCCGTGTGGTCGAGGTTCTGCGACGTGACGGGACCCGAACCCAGGCCGAACTGGCACGTGCCACCGGGTTGTCCGCGGCGAGCGTCTCCAACATCGTGCGCGGACTGCGCTCGGCGGGCGCGGTCTCGGTGAGCAATACCTCCTCGAACGGTCGCCGCGCGCGTGCGGTCACGCTTTTGCGCCCACCGGGAACGGTGGTCGCCCTCGCCTTCACGGTCGACCGGATCTCCGTCGCGGTGGGGGACAGCGACGGCAACCCCTTGGCCGGCGAACAGATCGAGTACGACGTGCCGGCCGATCCCGAGCGCGCGGTGCGCCGGGCCGCCTGGCTGGCCGAGACCACCCTGCTCCGTGCCCGGATCGATCCGGGTCGGATCGGGGCGGTCGTGGCCTCGGTGCCCGCGCCCATCGATCCGCGCACCGGAGTGGTCGGGGACATCTCCTGCGTGCCCCGTTGGGCCGGGTTCCGGCCCGGTCCGGCCCTGTCGGAACGGCTGGGTTCGCCCGTACTGGTGGAGAACGACGCCAACCTCGCGGTGACGGCCGAGCGCGCCTCGGGCGTGGCCCAAGGCGTCGACCACGTGATCCAACTGGTACTCGACGTGGGGGTCGGCGCGGGCATCGTCATGTCGGGGCGGCTCTTCCGAGGAGCCGGCGGAACCGCGGGCGAGGTCGGGCACATCGGCCTGGACCAGCGGGGGCCGGTGTGTCGTTGCGGCAACCGCGGCTGTCTGGAGACCTTCGTCGGGACCGAGTACCTGATGCACATGCTGCCGCGTGACTCCTTCCGCGGACCGAGCCCCGGAACGGCCGTTCTGACGGATGTGGTCGGTGCCGCGTTGGAGGGCGACCCGGGCAGCCGCCGGGTGATCGCCGAGGCCGGGACGGCCCTGGGACAGGGAACGGCGATCATCGCGAACCTGTTCAACCCGGAGATGATCGTGGTCGGCGGGGAGCTGGCGGCGGCCGGCGACCTCCTGCTCGATCCGATGCGCAGGGCGATGGAGCTGGGCACGCTGGGCAGCGCGCTGTCCGACCTTCGGGTGGTGGCCAGTACCCAAGGCGCCGACGCGGCGCTACGTGGCGCCCTGATCACGGCCTCTCACTCCCTGTCGTGAACCCAAGGGCACCCGTCATCGTGAACTGAACGGTTCGGTCGGGTTCCTGATCGGCGTTAACAGATGATCACATACCCTCAAAGCGGCATTGACCTGCCCATATATTGCCTTCATGTGGTGAACCTAATGTCCGTGACGTATCGGTTATGTGTTCACTAGTTGACGGCAAGGCCTACGCGGGGTTCTACTTCACACCAGCACTCGCGAGTTCCCACCCCGTACAGGCATCCTTGAGAGGTAACGCGTCGTGAACACACAACGCCTCCACCCCCGACGCGCGGTCGCCCTATGGCTGACCGCGGCCGGCGCAGCCCTGGCCCTGCTCACCTCGGCCTGCGGTTCGCTCACCACCGATGGTTCCGAGACCGAGGTGGAGGAGCAGACCTTGGAGGAGGGCTTCCACGTCGGACTCCTCCTGCCCGAGCTGCAGACCGCCCGATACGAGGCCTTCGACCGGCCCTACTTCGAGGAAGCGCTCGGAGAGCTCTGCCCCAACTGCGAGTTCTCCTACGCCAACGCCGACCAGGACGTCGACGAGCAGCAGACGCAGGCCCAGGCGATGCTGACCGACGGTGTCGACGTGCTCGTCCTCGGCGCCGTCGACTCCGAGGCCGCCGCGGGCACCGTCAACGAGGCCCAGTCCCAGGGCGTGCCGGTCGTGGCCTACGACCGTCTGGCCCAGGGCGGCGCCGACATGTACGTCTCCTTCGACAACGTCCGGGTCGGCCAGGTCCAGGCCGAGGCGCTGATCGGCGCCCTGGAGGAGGAGGGCACCGCCGGCGACGGTTCCATCGTCATGATCAACGGCTCGCCCAGCGACCCCAACGCGGGCGACTTCAAGGCCGGCGCCCACGAGATCTTCGAGGGCCAGGTCGAGATCGGTCAGGAGTTCGACACCCCCGACTGGTCGCCGGACGAGGCCAACAGCCAGATGGAGGGCGCCATCACCTCCCTGGGACTGGACGAGATCGTGGGCGTGTACTCCGCCAACGACGGCATGGCCGCGGGCATCGTCTCCGCGCTGCGCAGCGCCGGAGTCTCGGTGGAGGACCTGCCCCCGGTCACCGGTCAGGACGCCGAACTGCACGGCATCCAGCGCATCATCTCCGGTGAGCAGTACATGACCGTCTACAAGGCCATCCGGCCCGAGGCCGAGCTCGCCGCCGCCATGGCCGTCTCCCTGGCCACCGGCGAGGAGCTCGAATCGGGCGAGCACGTGGTCACCGACGTCGAGGACGCCGACGGCGAGATGGTCCCGTCGGTCTTGCTGGAGCCCGTCGCGGTCACTGAGGAGAACATCGGCGACACGGTCGTCTCCGATGGCTTCTACAGCATCGAGGAGATCTGCACCTCCGACTACGAGGACACCGATTTCTGCCAGGAAGCCCTCTAAGGACCGGGTAACCCGGGCCGGCCCCGGCCCGTGCCGTCGGGGCCGGTCCCTCGGGGGACGCCCCGGCGGGGAGGCGCGACCTCCCCGCCGGGACGAGAGAAGAGACGAAAAAGCATGAGCACACCCATCCTGGAACTGTCCGGGATCTCCAAGACCTTCGGGGCCGTACGCGCCCTCAGCGAGGTCGACTTCCAAGTCGACGCCGGAGAGGTCGTCGCCCTGCTCGGCGACAACGGCGCGGGCAAGTCCACATTGGTCAAGGTCATCGCGGGCGCGCACCCCGCGGACAGCGGCGGCGTCATCTCCTGGGACGGTGCGCCGGTCGGCATCGGAACCCCGGCCGACGCCCAGCGCCTGGGCATCGCCACCATTTACCAGGACCTCGCCCTGTGCGACAACCTCGACATCGTCGGGAACCTGTTCCTGGGCAACGAGCGACTGCACTTCCCCGGCACCCTCGACGAGGTCGAGATGGAGCGCCGCGCGGTGGAGCTCCTCGACTCCCTGTCGGTGAGCATCCCGAGCCTGCGGGTCCCCGTCGCGGCCCTGTCCGGTGGTCAGCGACAGATCATCGCCATCGCCCGCTCCCTGCTGGGGCAGCCCCGCGTGGTCATGTTGGACGAACCGACCGCCGCCCTGGGCGTGGCCCAGACCGCGCAGGTGCTCGACCTCATCGAGCGGTTGCGCGACCAGGGCCTGGGCGTGGTCCTGATCAGCCACAACATGGCCGACGTCCGCGCTGTCGCCGACCGCGCGGTGGTCCTGCGCCTGGGGCGCAACGCCGGGGACTTCCCCATCGCGGACACCTCCTACGAGGAGATCGTGGCCGCCATCACGGGCGCCTCAGACAATCCGGTGTCCCGCCGTTCCACCCGCACCGGCTCATCGGCCACGGCCACGAAGGACAAGGAATGAGCCAGCAGACTCATGAAACGGAAGGCGTCGAGGTGAGCGAGGAGAACACCGCGGCCCGACGCGACCCTCGCCTGCTGGCCACGGTGGCCTCGCCCCGCGGGTGGTGGGACGCGGTCAAGCGCAGTCTCAAAGGAGGCGAGCTCGGGCCCGTCCCGGTCGTCGTCGGCCTCATCCTGATCGGCATCGTCTTCCAGTCGATGAACGACCGGTTCCTGTCGCCGCAGAACCTGTCGAACCTGACCGTCCAGATCGCCGCGGTGGGTCTCATGACCACCGGTGTGATCATGGTGCTGTTGCTGGGCGAGATCGACCTGTCGATCGGTTCGGTCGCGGGTCTGTCCGCCGGTGTCCTGGCGGTCCTGGCGGTCCGCCACGGTGTCTCGGAGTGGGTCGCGATCGGAGTGGCCGTGGGCATCGGCCTGCTGGTCGGTCTGCTCCACGGTTTCGTCTTCGCGAAGATGGGCGTTCCCGCCTTCGTCGTCACCCTCGCCGGCCTGTTGGGCTGGCAGGGGCTGCACCTGAACCTCATGGGCAGCGACGGCAGCATCAACACCAGCGCCACCGGTCCCATCGCGATGCTGACCCAGACCTACTTCGTTCCGGTCGTGGGTTGGTTCCTGGTCATCGTGGCCCTGCTCGCCTACCTGGTGTCCGTTCTGGCGGCCGAGCGTCGTCGTGGGCAGGCGGGCCTGCCCTACAAGCCGCTCGCAGAGGTGCTCTTCCGCGCCGCCCTGCTGGCCGTGCCGCTCGTGGGCGGCGTGTGGATCCTCAACCAGTACAAGGGTGTGCCGCTGGCCTTCCTGATCTTCGTGGGCTTCGTGGTCGTCCTCGACCTGGTCCTGCGCAAGACCCGTTACGGGCGCATGGTCTACGCCGTGGGCGGTAACTCCGAGGCGGCCCGGCGCGCCGGCATCAGGGTCGACTTCATCCGGATCACGGTGTTCGGCATCGCCTCGACGCTCGCGGCCATCGGAGGCATCATGCTCGTCTCCCGTAACTTCGCGGCGAGCGTTTCCACCGGTGGTGGCGCGGAGCTCATGATGGCCATCGCCGCGGCCGTCATCGGTGGCACCAGCCTCTTCGGTGGCCGTGGCAACGCCTACTCGGCGCTGCTGGGCGGCCTGGTCCTCGGCGCGATCACCTCGGGCCTGCTCTTGTTGCAGATGGACACCTCCGTGCGGTTCATGATCACCGCCGCGGTGTTGCTGATCGCGGTCATCCTCGACGCCGTCTCCCGCCGTGGGCGCAAGACCCACGCCCGGGGCGGCGGCTGAGGGACCACCTCGGGGCGACGCTCTCGCGTCGCCCGCAAGACCTCTCCCGGAGGATGAGAAGGACCGGTTCACCCCGGACCGTCCTTCCAGGCCCGGGCCGGCCACACTCCCACCGGCCCGGGCCTTCGTCGTGTCCGCCGGCGGAAGGGGTGGTCGGGAAGGGGGGCGGTGTGAACTGCGTCCCTTTCCCGGGCGAGGGGGATCGGGGCGTTCAACGCGCGCGGCGGCCGTCGTGCCCGACACCGAGTTCGGGGCGCCGAACTTCGTGGTGAACACCGGATGAACCCCTGTGGTCGCTCTGACCTGTGGCGATGCGGAGGCGCGTGCCGGATGAGCGGTTCCGCGGCCACATGCCCGCCATGGCCCGCCCGGGGGATCCATTGGTCCCACCGCGATAGGGGAGAAGGTCCCATGCCCTGGGGCGCCGTGGTGGCCGACGCGAGCGCTGCTAGCTTCCATCGGTGAAGCCACCTGCCGTTGCGGGGACGTCGCCCACCATGACGACGTGCCCCGCCCGGTCGTGCCCGAGACCCGGGCTTGGAGACCACCCTGCCCCGTGACCTCTCCGGCGCGCGGGTGTGAAGGAGAAAGATGCGCAAGATCCTCGTCGTCGGTGCCGGACAGTCCGGGCTCCAGTTGGCCATCGGCCTGCTCTCGGAGGACTACGACGTGACCCTGGTGGACCCCCGGAGCCCCGACCAGATCAGGGCGGGTCGTGTGATGTCCACACAGTGTCTCTTCGGGCCGGCGCTGCGCCGTGAACGCCGCCACGGACTCGCCTTCTGGGACGACGAGGCGCCCGAGGTGACCGGTGTCGGAGTGCGGGTGGCGGAGCGGCGGGGCGGTCCCGTCCCGGAGGTGGACTGGGTCGGACGCTTGGACGAACCCGCCCGATCGGTCGATCAGCGGATCAAACTCGCATCCTGGCTGGAACTGTTCGTCCAGGGCGGCGGCCGGTTCCTGCGCCACCGCGTGAGCCGGGAGGAGCTGGAGGCGCTCGGCGCCGAGTACGACCTCGTGGTGGTCGCCGCGGGTCGGGGCGAGCTCGCCGAGATCTTTCCCCGCGACACACGACGCTTCCACTTCAAGGGACCCCAGCGGCGGCTGGCGCTGGCCTACGTGAGCGGGGGCGAGGAACACCCGGGCGGGGGAGTCCTCTCGCGCACCGTGGTCCCCGGCGCTGGTGAGGCCTTCACCCTGCCCACCCTGTCGCTGAACGGCCCCTGTCACGCGGTGATGGTGGAGGCGGTGCCCGGTGGACCACTCGATCGCCCCCTGGCCGAGGGCGCCACCGGAGACGACGTGCTCGCCGGCCTGCTGGACGTGCTGCGCCGTTACGCGCCCTGGGAGTACGAACGCTTCTCCCGTGCTCACCTGGCCGACCCCATGGCCGCCCTGTACGGCGGCTACGCTCCGGTGGTCCGCGACCCCGTCGCCCGAACGCCGGGCGGGGCGCTCGTGTGGGGCATGGCCGACTCCGTGGTCGCCAACGATCCCATCACCGCCCAGGGGGCCAACATGGCGTCGCTGTGCGCCGACGTGTACCGGCGCGCCATCGTCGACCACGGAGGCCGCCCCTTCGACGAGGCGTTCATGCGCGGGGCCTTCGGCACCTACTGGCACAGCGCCCGCCAGGTCACCGCCTGGAGTCGGGTGATGTTGTCCGGGCCGCCCCACGTGTGGGAGCTGTACCGTTTGGCCGAGCGGCACCAACCCACGGCCGACCGGTTCGCCAACTCCTTCAGTGACCCCACCGGGCTCATCGACTGGTTCCTGCACCCCGAACGGGCGCTGGAGTACGTGGACGGGGTCCGGCGCGGCACCGATCTTTCGTCCCATCTTCCTACCACGTGATCCCGATCGGGTGAGGGGAGATATAGCTTCGCCTCCTAATGCTCGATGAACTCCTCACACCCACCACCCACGCACTGTTCGGCCAGGTCGACGCGTGGGTCTTCCTCCTCCTGGCGGCGGCCGCGGTCATGGTCGGGGCCGCCGTCCAGAGCATGGTCGGACTCGGTCTCGGCCTGGTCGCCGCCCCCGTCATCTCCTTCCTCGACCCCACGCTCATGCCGGGGGCCCTCCTGATCAGCGCGAGCGTCCTTCCGGTGCTCACCCTCCTCCAGGAGTGGCGTCAGGTGGACTGGCGCGGCATGGCGTGGGGGCTCCCGGCCCGTGTTCCGGGCACCCTGGTGGCCGTATGGGTCGTGGCCCTGCTCGAACCCCGGGCCCTGGCCGCGTTCGTCGGGGTGATGGTCCTGGTGGCCGTCGCGCTGACCGTGCGTTCCTTCAAGGTCCGTGTCACCCCGCTCTCGTTGGTGGTCGCGGGAACGCTCTCGGGCTTCTCCAGCACCACCACCTCCGTGGGCGGCCCACCGATGGCGTTGGTCTACCAGAACGAACCGCCGGAGAGGGTCCGCGCCACCCTGGCCGTGTTCTTCCTGTTCGGCGGACTGTTCTCCCTGGGAGCCCTGGCGGTGGGCGGGCAGATCGACGCCCGGACCACGGTCGTCGGCTTGTCCGTGATCCCCTTCATCGCCCTCGGGTTCCTCATCGGGAACCGGCTGCGCCGCCGGGTGAACCCGGCCCGGACGCGCACCGTCCTACTCATAGTGGTGTCCATCTCCGCCGTGGGCCTTCTCGTGCAGGCCGCGCTCGGATAGCCTCGGCACGCGTGGCCCCGATCTCGGCGCCCCCGCTCCGGCGTCCCGGGGCGAAGGTGGTGGCGAAACCGAGTAATCTACGCCGCAACCGGTGTGAGGGCGGAGCCCATCGTGACGCGTCACGAAAGGACGCCATCGTGTTTGCCACGGGTGGCGTCGGATCCCTGACTTCGGGGGTTCCGGGCGGAACCCATGGACGATGGCCCATAAACTCGGGTATGTATACCTGCCGGTAGCCAAGGCCGTCCCAAGTCAGGGGACGCTTCTGGCAAACGTAAGCGGACACGCGGGACGAGGGGACTGACGAGACAGTGACACTGTTCGAGTCGATACAGAATCCGGAAGCGCTCAAGAGGCTTTCGGCCGATCAGCTCCCTGTGCTGGCCCGGGAGATCCGGGAGTTCCTGATCCGGTCGTGCGCCGAGACCGGCGGACACCTGGGCCCCAGCCTGGGCGTCGTCGAGTTGAGCATCGCACTGCACAGGGTTTTCGAATCACCCGATGACCCGATCCTCTTCGACACCGGCCACCAGGCCTACGCGCACAAGGTCCTCACCGGCCGGCACGACTTCAGCGACCTCAAGTCCGAGGGCGGACTGTCGGGCTACCCGTCCCGGGCCGAGTCCGAGCACGACTTCATCGAGAACTCCCACGCCTCCACCTCCCTGTCCTACGCCGACGGCATGGCCAAGGCCAACGAGGTCCGGGGCCGCACCGACCGGACCGTCGTCGCCGTCATCGGTGACGGCGCGCTCACCGGCGGAATGTCCTGGGAGGCCCTCAACAACATCGCGGAGAAGAAGAACCGCCGCCTGGTCATCGTCGTCAACGACAACGGCCGCTCCTACTCGCCCACCACGGGCGGTATCGCCGACCACCTGGCCTCGCTGCGCATGACCCCCGGCTACGAGCAGGCCCTCGACCTCGCCAAGAGCACCCTCAACCGCACTCCGGTGGTCGGCCAGCCCATCTACGAGGCCCTCCACGGTCTCAAGAAGGGCCTCAAGGACACCATCCAGCCACAGATGATGTTCGAGGACCTGGGTCTGAAGTACCTCGGCCCCATCGACGGTCACGACGAACAGGCCCTGGAGAAGGCGCTGCGCCGCGCCCGCGACTTCGGCGGACCGGTGATCGTCCACGTCCTCACCCAGAAGGGCAAGGGATACGCCCCGGCCGAGAACCACGTCGAGGACCAGTTCCACGCCCCCGGGCCCTTCGACATCGACACCGGCAAGTCCAAACCCGGACCCAAGGTGGAGAAGTGGACCGGTGTCTTCGCCGAGACCATGGTCGAACTGGGCGCCGAACGTGAGGACATCGTCGGCATCACCGCCGCGATGCTCCACCCCACCGGCCTCAACAAGTTCGCCGACGCCTACCCCGACCGCGTCTTCGACGTCGGCATCGCCGAACAGCACGCCGCCACCGCCGCCACCGGCATGGCGATGAACGGGCTGCACCCGGTGGTCGCCGTCTACGCGACCTTCCTCAACCGCTGCTTCGACCAGGTCCTGATGGACGCCGCCCTGCACCGCCAGGGCGTCACCTTCTGCCTGGACCGCGCCGGCGTCACCGGCAATGACGGCGCCAGCCACAACGGCATGTGGGACATGTCGATCCTCCAGGTCGTGCCCGGGCTGCGTCTGGCCGCTCCGCGCGACGCCACCCGTCTGCGCACCCTGCTGCGCGAGGCCGTGGCCGTGGAGGACGCGCCCACCGTCGTGCGCTACCCCAAGGGCGCCGTCGCCGAGGAACTGCCCGAGATCGGCAAGGTCGGTTCCATGGACCTGCTGCGCCGCGCCACCGATAGCGGTCACACCAAGGACCTGCTCATCGTGGGCGTGGGCACCATGGCCCAGGTCGCCTGTGAGGTCGCCGACCGCATGGCCGACCAGGGCATCGGCGTCACCGTCGTCGACCCGCTCTGGGTCAAGCCTCTGGACGAGGCCCTGGTGGCCGAGGCCGCCGCGCACTCCGTCGTCGCCGTCGTGGAGGACAACGGCCGCACCGGTGCCGTGGGCGACGCCGTGGCCCGCCTGCTGCGCGACCACGAGGTGGACGTGCCCGTGCGCACCTTCGGCATCGAGCAGGAGTTCCTGGACCACGCCAAGCGCGACCGGATCCTCCAGCAGCAGGGCCTGACCCCGCAGGAACTGTCCCGCAAACTCACCGAGACGGTCTCCCGTCGCGGCGAGGGGGCCGGGGCCGCCCGCGAACTGGCCGACGAAACCGCCTGACCTCGGGCTCTGGCAGCACCGGACGGAAGCTCCGGTGCTGCCAGAATGGGACCATGACCTCTTCCGAACCCGAGCAGAACCTCGAATCGCCCGAACCGGAGGAGGCCGCCCCGCTCAGGGTGGCCGTGATCGGCTCCGGCCCCGCGGGCATCTACACCGCCGACGCGCTCACCCGCCAGCGTCGGGTACCCGTCCGCGTGGACGTCCTCGACCGGCTGTACACCCCCTACGGGCTGGTCCGCCACGGTGTGGCCCCCGACCACACCAAGATCAAGGGCGTGGCCAGGACACTGCGGCGGGTCCTGGAGCACCCCGACGTCACCTTCGTCGGTGGGGTCGAGTTCGGTTCCGACCTGACCCGCGCGGACCTGTCCCGCACCCACCACGCCGTCGTGTACGCCACTGGAGCCGCTGTCGACCGGCGCATGGGGATCCCCGGCGAGGACCTGCCCGGCAGCGTGGCCGCCACCGACTTCGTCAACTGGTACTGCGGCCACCCCGACAGCGAGCTCGAACGGTTCGTCCTGGACGCCGAGGAGGTCGCCGTGGTCGGGGCCGGCAACGTCGCCCTGGACGTGGCCCGCATCCTGGCCAAGACCGCCGAGGAGCTACGCCACACCGACATCCCCCAACCCGCCCTGGACGTCCTCTCTCGAAGCCGCGTGCGCACAGTGCACGTGCTCGCCCGGCGCGGGCCCCTCCAGGCCAGGTTCACCGCGCCCGAGCTGCGCGATCTGATGAGGCTGCCCGGCGTGGACGTGCTCGTGCGTCCCGAACAGGTCGACATCGACCTCGCCGACGTGGGCACCGACCGGCCCGGGTTCCGTGAGGTCGCCAAAGCCTCCCGCACCAACCTCAAGCTGCTGCGCGAACAGGCGGAGCGTGCGCCGCGGGGACGCCCACGGCGCATCGAGTTCCACTTCTGGACCCGCCCCGAGCGGATCGTGGGCGCGGAGGGGGTGGAGGGGCTGCGCGTGGAGCGCACCCGCCTGGACGAACGGGAACGGTTGGTGGACACCGGGGTGGGTTCGACGTTGGACGTGGGAATGGTGCTGCGTTCGGTCGGCTACGCCGGTGTGCCCTTGACCGGTGTGCCCTTCGACGAGCGCGGACGCACCGTGCCCCAGGAGGAGGGGCGGGTGCTGAACGGCGGTGGCGTCGTGCGGGGTGACTACGTCGCCGGATGGATCAAGCGCGGCGCCACCGGGGTGATCGGCACCAACAAGTCCGACGCCGCCGCGACCGTGCGTTCCCTGTTGGCCGACGCCGACGTTCTGCGCGCCGGGGTGCCCGAACCGGTGGGGCTGGTCGACGTCCTGGCCGAACGGGGACTGACCGTCGGCGACTACGAGGGTTGGCTGCGCATCGACGAGGCCGAGGAGGGGCTCGCCACCGAGCTCGACCGGGGCGCACGGGTCAAACTCGGCGGATGGGAGGCCTACCGCAAGGCGTTGGGCCGCGGGTGAGCCTCAGCCGACCTGGTCCGCCTCGGCGCCGTAGGTGTTGCAACCGGCCACGGTGCCGCCGTCCCAACCCGCCTCCAACCACTGGGCGCGGCTGGTGGCACTGCCGTGGGTGTCCAGGTCGCCGCCGTCGTTGAAGTGCCGGTTGACCACGTCGAGGGCGTCGCCCCGGGGGTCGACGATCCCGCGCAGCGCGATCCCGGCCATGCACTCGGCCTGGAGCTCGGTACGGCGCAGCGTGTCGAGTTCGTCGTCCTCGCTGCCCGCGCTCCGGCGCAGGTCGTGGGAGATACGCAGGATACCGGTGGAGTTCTGGACGTGGTGGGCGTACTCGTGGCCCATCAGGGCCAGCCACACGACCTCGCGTTCGTCCGCGGGGATGACCTGGGACACCTCGCGCACGTTGGGCAGGACCACGGTGATGGTGGCGACGTCGCTCTCGTAGTAGGCCAGGGTGAAGGCCTCCTCCGTGTCGCTGTCCAGGCCCTGGTCGGTGACGGTGACGTCGGGCAGGTGGGGGGCGAGCCGAAGTTCGTCCATCACCGGTGCCCACAGCTCGTCCAGGCAGTCACCGGCCTCCCGGGAGAAGCCCTCCCAGGAGTCGTCGGAGTCCACGTCCAGGTCGGGCAGGTCGCAGTCGATCGGCGGTGGCGTGCTCATGTCGTACAGCGGGTGGTCGACCAGGTCGATCTCCGCGGGCGCCGGCCGGGCGAGCAGCTCCTGGTCCCGGAAGGCGGAGAGGTCGGCGCCACCGGGGGAGGACTGCTGCTGTGGTGTGTTGACCACGACCACCACGCCGGCGATGAGGGCGACCAGGGCCATCGACGCGGCGGCGAAGGCCGCGATGAGCATGCCCTTGCCCCGGTCCGCCCGTCGAGGCGGTGGATACCACGTCCGTGGCGGCCCCCAATAGGGATGCCACGGTGGACCCTGCGGGGGCGCCCATCCCGATCGAGGGTGCGCCCCGGGGAACGCCTGTGGCGGCCAAGGGGGCCGGGGGCCCTGCGGGACCGGAACGTGGGGTCCTCGCGCCGCCCACATCCCCTGCGGGGGACCCCCGGGCGCACCCCGTGGCCGCGCGTCGCCCGGAGCGTTCGTCGCGGGGCTTCCCCCGGGAGTCCCTGGGACGCCTGTGGCATGGGTGGCGCCGGGTACCCGAGGTTCACCCGGGGCGTGACGCGTACGCGTCACCTCGGGCCCTTGTGGTGCCCGGGGCGGTCCCATGGTGTCCGGCCCCCGCGGAGCCTCCGGTGACGGGGTGGTGCCGGGAACCCGTGTGGTGCCCGGGGCGTGCGTGCCGTCGGGCGTCTGTGGGGCCGGGGCGGCCTCTCGGGGCGTGTGGGACGGCGGCTCCGCTCCCGGGGTGTCTCCGGGGTGGGTGCCGTGCCGGTCGGTCCGGGGGAGGTCCCCGGGAGCCTCGTCTCCGGTTCGGTTGTCCACGGGGCCATCCTCGTCATCGCGCCGCCAGGGAAAGGGCATGTCCGTTTTGTACCCATGAAACGGACAACTGCCCCATGCCCCCAGTATGGGTCAACCGGGGGTGTCCGTGACGGGCTTCCCCAGGCGCTCGATGGGGAGATACCGGACACCGAGGCCGGTCATCAGGTTCTGAAGCTCGGACTCGAAGAAAGGTTCCATGTCGTTTACGGCGAATCCCAGGTGCTGGAACACCTCCATGCACACCACCCCGTAGATGCGGATCCAGCACCGGGTGAGCATCAGGGCCGCTCCCGTAGGCATGGCGTGCGCGGACAGACCCACGGTGTCGACGAAGGAACTCAGCTCGGCGGTGAGTTCGGGTCCGATCTCCTCGTCCGCGGGTAGCGGGATGTCCTTCTCCTTGATCAGGCGATCGCACAGGGCGAAGAAGGTGGACGCGAAGCGCCTGCCGGTCTCCAGGGCCGGGGTGAGGTCGGCGTCCAATTCGAGTCGCCTGCTCGGCCCGAACATCACGGAGAACTCGGCGGGATGGGTGATGGCCCAGGTTCGCAGCGCCCGTAGCGCGACGTGCAGGCGCAGTTCGGTGTCCTCGGCCGGGACCGAGGTGTCGGCGGCGGCGACGGTGTCGGCCAACTCGTCGAACAAGTCTGCGGTGATCGCCACCAGTAGCGCGTCGATGCCCGGCACATAGCGGTACAGTCCCGGCGCGGTCATGCCCATCTCGCGGGCGATCGCGCGCAGGGAGACCCCGGCGACACCGTGCTCCACGAGATGTCTGCGCGCGATCGACTTGATCTCCGTGAGTGTGGCTTCTCGCACACGATCGCGGCGACTGAGTACGGCCTCGGATCGCGGCTCGCTCGTGACCGGCGGTTTCGTCATGTTCAGTGGTCCACCCCGTCTCGGCGCCGATTCCGCGGCACCGCTCTGTTCGGTCGACGACGTTGACATCGTAACTGGTGCACGCTTGAGTGAACGCCGTTAGCAAACGGCGTTAACGGACATGATTCGTGTTCGCGCGAAGGAGCGGGAATGTCGACGAAAACGGGGTTCTTCGGCCGACTGGGGCTCGGAGCCCACCGCGGGAGATGGTGGGTCATCGCCGTGACCGGCCTGTTCGCGGTGCTCTCCGTGTTCTGGGGACTCGGGGTCTTCCAGGACGTCAGCGAGAGCGGTTTCGAGGACCCCGGAGCCGAGTCCTCCCGGGCCATGGACCTCATCGAGGACGAACTGGGCCACGCCGACATCGACATCATCGCGGTGTTCCGCAGTGACGAGATCAAGGTCGACAACCCCACCTTCGCCCAGGCGGTACAGCGCGTCTCCGACGATCTGCCCGAGGACGTCGTCGCCGACCACGACGTCTACCTCGACGAGGAACTCACCGACATCGAACGCGGCATGCTCGTGTCCGAGGACATGCACGCCACGTACATACCGGTCACCCTCACCGGCCAGAGCCACCAGGAACGACTCGACCAGTACGAGGAGGCGGCCGCCGTGTTGGAGGCGGGTCCCCTCGAAACCCACCTCGGTGGCCCCATCGCGGTCGAACACGAACTCTCCGAGACCGCCGAGAGCGACATCGTCCGCGCCGAGATGTTCACCCTGCCCGTGCTGTTGCTCCTGCTGGTCCTGATCTTCGGCGGCCTCGTCGCGGGCCTGATGCCCCTCGCCGTCGGAGGTCTGGCCATCCTCGGTTCCCTCACCGTGCTACGGGCCCTCACCCACGTCACCGAGGTCTCCGTCTTCGCCATCAACGTGGCCACCCTCCTCGGGCTGGGGTTGGCGATCGACTACGGGCTGTTCATGGTCAGCCGCTTCCGCGAGGAACTGAACAAGGGCCGCGACGTACGTGAGGCGGTCGGCCGGACCGTGGACACCGCGGGACGCACCGTCGCCTTCTCCGGCGTCACCGTCGGCATCGCCTTCGCCGGGTTGCTCTTCTTCCCCCAACCCATCCTGCAGTCCATCGGTTGGGGCGGCATCGCCGTCGTCGCCTTCGACCTCGTCGCCGCGCTCGTCTTCCTGCCCGCCCTACTGTCCGTGGTGGGCCACCGGATCGACCGAATGAAGCTGCCACTGCCGCGCCGCACCGTCGCCGGGACCCTCGACGAGAACGCCGGCACCTGGGCCCGCCTGGCCCGTACCGTCATGCGGGGCCCCGCCGTTTCACTGGTCGCGGTCGCCTGCGTCCTGGTGGCCTTCGGCTCCGGGCTGGCCTCGACCGACCTGGGCACCACCGACCAGCGTTACCTGCCGGCCGATGCCGACTCCCGGATCGCGACCGAGACGGTGGGGGAGGACTTTCCCGCCGGTCGGATCGGCCGTCTGCACGTGGCCGTGACGGGAGACCCCACCGAGAAGGACCTCGACGAGTACGTCGAACGCCTGGAGGCCCTGCCCGGCGCCGCGCTGGTCACCGTGGCACGCACCGGTGACGGCATCGCCCACGTCGAGGTGGGCTACCAAGGGGCCACCGACTCGACCGAGGTCCAAGAACTCGTGGAGGACGTACGCGCCGAAGCGGCCCCCGTAGGCGCCGAGGAGGCCCTCGTGGGCGGTGTGGCCGCCATGCAGCTGGATAACCTCGACGCCATCGTCGACAACGCGCCCACCACCATCGCCTTCATCATCGTGTCCACGATGGTCCTGCTCTTCTTGGCCTTCGGGTCGCTCGTGCTGCCGATCAAGGCGGTGCTCATGGGCGCGCTGTCCCTGAGCGCGTCACTCGGCGTGGTGATCTGGGGCTTCCAAGAGGGGCACTTCTCGGCCCTGCTGGGCTTCGACGCGGTCGGCACCATCGACCCCACCTACCTGGTGCTGGTCACCATCGTGGCCTTCGGTCTGGCGATGGACTACGAGCTGTTCCTGCTCAGCCGGGTCCGGGAGGAGTATCTGCGCAGTGGCGACAACATCCGGTCGGTGGCGCTGGGCCTGCAACGCACCGGGCGCATCATCACCAGCGCCGCGCTGTTGCTGGGCGTGGTGTTGCTGGCGATGGGCACCTCCGGACTGCTCTTCCTGAAGATCATCGGGGTGGGCCTGGCGATCGCGGTCCTGGTGGACGCCACCCTGGTGCGGGCGATCATGGCGCCCGCCACCATGCGCCTGCTCGGCGGCTGGAACTGGTGGCTGCCGCGCCCGCTGCGTTGGCTGCACGACCGCGTCGGCATCTCCGAGGGCGGCGAGGAGGAGGAATCGACTCCGATCGGAGTCGACCCCGAACGGTCGCGCGTGGGCGTGTGAGTTCTCGCGGAGATCGGGCCGATGGTCGCCGAATTCGACCATCGGCCCGACCCGACTTCACTCGGCGAGGAGCTCGTCGACGCGGGTGATGGTGGTGTTGAAGACCTTGTCGGCCCAGGCTTCGATCTGCTTCGGGTCGGTGATCGCCGGAATGCGATTTGAGAATGGTTTCCGGGTAATGCCATGGAAGACATGAAACGGGCCCGGCCTCCGTTGGAGACCGGGCCCGTTCGGGCACTACGGGTGAGACCTCAGACGGCCTGCGGGGCACCCTCGTGGAAGGGCTTGCCGTTCACCTCGGTGGACACGCCGACCTTGTCCAGGTACGGGGTGATACCACCGGTGTGGAAGGGCCAACCGGCGCCCGTGATCAGGCACAGGTCGATGTCGGCGGCCTCGGCCACCACGCCCTCGTCCAGCATGATCCGGATCTCCTTGGCCAGGGCGCGCAGGGCCCGGTCCAGGATCTCCTGCTCCTCGGACGGGCTGTCGCCGCCCTTGAGGAGCTCCTTCACCTCGGGGTCGATGGTGAAGTCCGGGGCGAAGATCTCCGACTTGCCGGCCTCGACCACGGCCTCCAGTTGCGGGGAGACCGCGAAGCGCTCGGGGAACGCCTCGTTCAGGGTCTCCGCGACGTGCAGACCGACGGCCGGGCCGACCAGCTGCAGCAGCATCAGCGGCGACATCGGCAGACCCAGCGGCGCGACCGCGCGGTCGGCGACCTCGGGCTCGGTGCCCTCGCCCACGGCGGCCAGGACCTCACCCATGAACAGGGTGAGCAGGCGGTTGACGACGAACGCCGGGGCGTCCTTGCACAGCACCGACGTCTTCTTCAGCTTCTTGGAGACGGCGAAGGCCGTCGCCAGGGAGGCGTCGTCGGTCTTCTCGCCGCGGACGATCTCCAGCAGCGGGAGGACGGCGACCGGGTTGAAGAAGTGGAAGCCCACGACCCGCTCGGGGTGCTTGAGCTCCGACGCCATCTCGGTGATCGAGAGGGAGGAGGTGTTGGTGGCCAGGATCGCCTCGGGGGAGACCACGGCCTCCACCTCGGCGAAGACCTGCTTCTTGATCTCCATCTTCTCGAAGACGGCCTCGATGACGAAGTCGGCGTCGGAGAAGGCGTCCTTGGTCAGCGAGCCGGTGACCAGGGCCTTGAGGTGGTTGGCCTTGTCCTGGTTGACGCGCCCCTTCTTCAGGAGCTTGTCGACCTCGCCGTGGACGTAGGCCACGCCCTTGTCCAGGCGACCCTGGTCCAGGTCGGTCATGACGACCGGAACGTCCAAACGACGCGCGAACAGCAGGGCCAGCTGACCGGCCATCAGACCGGCGCCGACGACACCGACCTTGGTGACCTTGCGGGCCAGCGACTTGTCCGGGGCGCCGGCGGGACGCTTGGCGCGCTTTTGGACCAGATCGAAGGCGTAGAGGCCGGCCTTGAGCTCGGGGCTCATGATGAGTTCGGCGAGCGCCTCATCCTCGGCCGCGAAGCCCTCGTCACGGGTGGCGGTCTTGGCGGCGGCGACCAGCTCGACGGCGCGGGCCGGGGCCGGTGCGGCGCCGTGCAGCTTGCCCTCGACCACGAAGCGGCTCATGTTGACCGCGTTGTCCCAGGCCTCACCCTTGTCGACCTCGGGGCGCTCCACCTGGACGTCGCCCTTGAGGACCTGGGCGGCCCAGCGCAGGGACTCCTCGACGAAGTCGGCCGGCTCGAAGATGGCGTCGGCGATGCCCATCTCGAAGACCTGCTTGCCCTTGATGACCTTGTTCTGGGCGAGCGGGTTGTCGATGATGATCTTGAGGGCCTTCTCGGCGCCGATCAGGTTGGGCAGCAGGTAGGTGCCGCCCCAACCCGGGACGAGGCCGAGGAAGGTCTCGGGCAGGGAGAAGGCCGGTACGCCGGAGGAGATGGTGCGGTAGGTGCAGTGCAGACCCACCTCGACGCCGCCGCCCATGGCCGCGCCGTTGATCAGCGCGAAGGTCGGTACGTCCAGCTCGCCGAGCTTGCGGAACACGTCGTGCCCGAGCTTGCCGATGGCCTTGGCCTGATCGAGGGTCTGGATGGCGGGAACGCCGGTGAGGTCGGCGCCGACCGCGAAGATGAACGGCTTGCCGGTGACGGCGACCGCGACGATGTCGGTGCGCGCCTTGGCGGCCTCGATCGCGGCGTCCAGGCTGAGCAGACCACCGGGGCCGAAGGTGTTCGGCTTGGTGTGGTCGTGCCCGTTGTCCAGGGTGATCAGGACGGCCTTGCCGGCCCCGTAGGGGAGCTCGATGTCACGGGAGAGCGCCTTGGTGACGACCTCGTCCTTGAACAGTTCGGAGATATCACTGGAACGCATCGCGTTCTCCTTTGAGGGTGGTGGTGGGCGACGGGCGGGCTTGTTCGATCGCGGTGCTCACTTGCCCCCCTCGTAGTTGGTGTTCTCCCAAAGGATGGTTCCGCCCATGCCCAGGCCCACGCACATGGTGGTGATGCCGTAGCGGACGTCGGGGCGCTCGGCGAACTGGCGCGCGAGCTGCATCATCAGACGGCCGCCGGAAGAGGCCAGCGGGTGACCGACGGCGATGGCGCCGCCCCACGGGTTGACGCGGGCGTCGTCGTCGGCGATACCGAAGTGTTCGAGGAAGGCCAGCACCTGGACGGCGAAGGCCTCGTTGATCTCGATCAGACCGATGTCGTCGATCGAGATGCCCTGGCGGGCGAAAAGCTTCTCGGTGGCCGGGACGGGGCCCACACCCATGACCTCGGGCTCGACACCGGTGAAGGAGAAGTCGACCAGACGCATCTTGGCGTCCAGGCCCAGCTCCTCGGCGACCTCCTCGGCCATCAGCAGGGTGCCGGTGGCGCCGTCGTTGAGACCGGCGGCGTTACCGGGCGTCACGTTGCCGTGCGCGCGGAACGGGGTCTTCAGGGTGGCCAGCGTTTCCATGGTGGTGCCGGGGCGCGGCGGCTCGTCCTGCGTGGCCAGACCGAAGCCCTGCTCCGCGGAACGGACCAGGGTCTCGACCAGGTCGGGCTGGATCTTGCCGTCGGCGTAGGCCTTGGCGACCTTCTCCTGGCTGCGCACCGCGTAGGAGTCGGCGCGCTCCTTGGTGATGGTCGGGTACCGGTCGTGCAGGTTCTCGGCGGTGTTGCCCATGACCAGCGCGGACGGGTCGACGAGCTTCTCGGAGATGATCCGGGGGTTGGGGTCGACACCCTCGCCCATGGGGTGCCGGCCCATGTGCTCGACGCCGCCGGCGATCACGACGTCGTAGGCACCGAAGGAGATGCCCGCGCCGGCGGTGGTCGCGGCGGTGAGCGCGCCGGCGCACATGCGGTCGATGGAGTAACCGGGGACGCTCTTGGGCAACCCGGCCAGGATCGCGGCGGTGCGCCCGAGGGTCAGACCCTGGTCGCCGATCTGGGTGGTGGCGGCGATGGCGACCTCGTCGACGCGCTCCGGGGGCAGGCCCGGGTTGCGGCGCATCAGTTCGCGGATCACGCGGACGATGAGGTCGTCGGCGCGCGTCTCGGCGTAGAGGCCCTTGCCTGACTTGCCGAACGGGGTGCGGACCCCGTCGACGAACACGACTTCGCGGGCGGTTCGCGGCACGATGGCCCCTCCTTCTTCAAGCGATGGGTGGACTGTTGAGGTCATGCTACTCGCCAGTAACAAATAGTGCGAGCGGCGGGGCCGGTCATGTCGGAAGTATGGAAGGAACCCGACCTTCGGTGATCGTGGCCGATTCGGTCGCCACGATCAGACGATCCGCCGAGGGTGGGCGAGCCCGCCTGAACTCAGCCCCGGCCGTCGAGGAATCGGGTCACGAAGCGATCGATGTTGAGGCGCAGGCGCTGGATCCGTTCCTCCCGACCGATCGTCTCCGCCGGCTGGATCAACGAGGATTCCCGCTTGCCCCGCGCGTACAGCGGGCAGGCCAGGTCGGAGCACACGTACAGGCCCACGGTGTCGCCCTGTCGGCCGGCCTTGCCGGGTTTGGGGGCGCTGAACAGGCGCACGCCACCGGCGGGGTGCACCGTCACACAGAACGAGCACGTCATCGACTTGAAGAAGTCGGTCTTGGGGCCGCCGTTGGGCAGGCGCAGGGCGACCCCGATCGGTTGCTCGCCGGAGTCGATCACCAGGTAGGCGCGGCCCGGCGCCTTGGGGTCGACCCACCCCAGGAAGTCCATGTCCTCCCAATCCAGAAGGGGCATGGTCGAGGGATAGGTCATCCGCTTGGTCTCGCCCTTGGGGCAGTTGACGAACGAGGAGCGGATCTCCGCGTCACTGAGTTCGAGCATGGCACTCTCCGATCGTTCGGTGTGGTCGATGGGGCCCGACGTGGTCGACGCGGTGAGATGGCGCCGACGAGGAGCCGACCAACGGATACTGCCGGCCGGGCCCCGGGTACGCGAGTGGTTTTCGCACGTGGCGGCCCATGTCCGATGCGTCGTACCGAGGACGACGAGGGCCGGGGACCACGAAGGGTCCCCGGCCCGGTGCCGTTCTCGGTGTTCAGAGCAGGGCGTCGGCCTCGCGGTGGCGCCCCGCCGCGTTGTAGGCCCCCGCCAGGTCGCGGCGCAGACGCACCGTCAACCGGCGCACCTCCGGGTCACCGGAGGAGTTGAGCGCCACCCGGTAGGCCTCGCGCAGCACCTCGACGGCCTCGTCGGGGCGACCCGCCTGGGTGTGGGAGCGGCCCAGTCGGTGGTGCACGGCCAGGGTGTCCAGGTGGCCCTTGCCGAGTCGGCGCCTACGGGCGGCCAGCACCATGCGCAGCTGGGAGATGGCCTCCTCATAGCGGCCGGACATGCTCTGCGCGGCGCTCAGACCCAGACGCAGTTCCTCGCGGCGCTTGGTGGAGGCGACGTCCTCGATGGCCCGCTCGTAGTGGGCCACCGAGGCGTCCAACCGACCACTACGTCGGTAGCACACGGCCAGACGCATGCGCGCCTCCACCGTGTCCTCGTCGGCCGGACCGAACTGACCCTCACGCTGGCAGAGCAGGGTCTCCCACTGACCGGCGGCGTCGGCCGGACGCCCCGCGTCCTCGTACGCCCAGGCCAGGTTCTCCCGGATGATCTCGGTGCGGGGGTGCTCCTCGTCGTAGACCGAGACGGCTTCGGCCAACGCCAGCTCGAACTGCTGCACGGCGGCCTGGCGCCGACCCATCTGCGCGTACTTGGTCGCGAGGTTGTTGCGGGCGGTGATGGTGTCGGGGTGCTCGGTGCCGAGTCGCTCCACCAGGGACTGAAGGGTGCGCTCCAGGACGACGGCGCGCTTGCCGGCGGTGGGCACGATCGCGCCGGAGCCCGAGCCCTTCACCGAGGTCGCCCTCGTGGAAGTGTCGATCCGCTCCGTGGCGGTCGTCTTCACGGAGGTCGTTCCCGTCTCGGAGCCGGCCGACCCTTCGGCCCGCTCGGGCACCGCGGTGGCCAGGGCCTTGGCGGGCTCCTCGGGGGCCGACAGCGAAACCTGTTCCGGCACCGTGGTCGCACTGGCCTCGGAGGCCGTCGCATGTTCCTCGGGATGCTCCGTGCGGTCCGTGGAGGTGGGCTGGACGGCCTGGGTCGACTCGACCTCGGCAGAACGCGTCAAGCCGGCCCTGTGCAGCAACACACGCCAGAACGACAAGCGGACTCACCACATTTCCCTGATCACGAACCGGGGCCTTGTGGGTCCACGGTCCGATACACACCCAACGAATAGATCACGATCCCCTGACGATCAGGGGCACGCTTCTATAACTTAATCGGACACCGGGCTACGGAACAGGCATGAACCGCCCCTGAGGGGTGGTGACTTCCATCACGTTAGGGTTCGATGCGGCGCAATGGGGTAATTGCTACGCCTTGTCCGCCTCGCGTAGAGCGTCGGCCAGGGCCTCCGAGGTCAGCCCGACCTGCCAGCCACGGGCCCCGCGCGAGCGCAGGAACTCACCCACCGAATCCGGGTCCACGGCCTTGGGGGGTGCCCACGCCAACCTTCTGACGCTGTCCGGCAACAGAAGGTTCTCCGTGGGCATCACGACCTCCTCAGCGATCCTCGTCACCGTGGAACGGGCCGCGTCGAGCCGCCGGGCGGCCTCGGGCGCGCGGTCGGCCCATCGGTTCACCGGGGGCGGTCCGTCGCCGGGGGCGTTGGGGCGAGGAAGGTCGGTCTGGGCCATGTCCCGGGTCCGGTTGATCGCCTTGATCCAGGTGTTCAGGTAGCGCTTGGCCAGCTTGATGCCGAACTGGCGGATCCTGGTCAGTTCCGGGACGGTGCGCGGCATGGCCGTGGCCGCCTCCACGATCGCCGCGTCGGGCAGCACCCGACCGGGGGAGGTGTCGCGCTCCTGGGCGATGCGGTCGCGCTCGTACCAGAGCTCGCGCACCGCGGCCAGGGAACGCTGGTTGCGGACCTTGTGGATGCCGGAGGTGCGCCGCCAGGGGTCGGTGCGCGGCTCCTTGGGAGGTGCGGCCAGGACCGAGGCGAACTCCTCCTGAGCCCACCCCAGCTTCCCGCTCTCCTCCAGCTCTCGCTCCAGGTTGTCCCGAAGCTCGATGAGGATCTCCACGTCCAGCGCCGCGTAGCGCAGCCAGTCCTCGGGCAGTGGCCGTTGCGACCAGTCCACCGCGGAGTGTTCCTTGGCCAGCCGCAGGTCCAACAGTCGTTCCACCATGAAGCCCAGACCGACCCGCTGGTAGCCGAGCAACCGCCCGGCCAGTTCGGTGTCGAACAACCGGGAGGGGCGCAGGTTCACCTCGGTCAGGCAGGGCAGGTCCTGGTGCGCCGCGTGCAGCACCACTTCGGCCCCGCCCATCGCGTCGTTGACCTCGCTCAGGTCGGGGCAGGCGATCGGATCGATCAGGGCCGAACCGGAACCCTCACGGCGCAATTGGACCAGATAGGCGCGCTGGCCGTACCGGTAGCCGGAGGCGCGCTCGGCGTCCACCGCGACGGGGCCGGAGCCGGCGCCGAGTGCCGCGACCACACCCGCGAGGGCGTCGGGATCCGCCGTGACCTCGGGAAGGCCCTCGCGTGGTTCCCGTAGCAGAGGCGCCCTCTCCGATTCGTCGTTGTCGGTTTCGCGGGATTCTGTCTTGGAGTTCAACGCGTTCGCCACACCACTACGGTATGCGCTGTGGCCACCGAACGCGGATATGGGCCGCCCCGTGGCGACCGTGGAACGGCGCCCGGGGCATCTTCCGAAGAGCTCGTCAGGGGCGTGAGCGTTGGCGGGCGATGTCGGTGACGTCCAGGGGCGGTAGGCCGGAGGCCGAGGCCAGCAGGGCCAACCACGCGTTCACGTGCGGCGCCAGATCGTCCGACTCCGGCGTCCATGAGGCACGCATCTCGACCTCGGTGTTCGCGCCCTCGTGCGCCTTGGTGCCGAAACCCTCCGTGGTGGCCCGGGTGACCGTCCCGCTCAACGTGTGATGGGTGGCCTCGTTGACCTCCAGGGCGTCGGTGAGCCAACTCCAGGCCACCGGGCCTAGCAGGGGATCGGTGGCGATCTCCGACTCCAGTTCCGAGTTGGCCTGGCACACGACCCGGAAGGGCCCGGGCCAGTCACGGGTGTTCTCGGGGTCGTACAGGACGATCAGTCGTCCCCAGGCGATCTCCTCGTCCTGGACGGTGACCTCGGCCGAGACGGCGGCGGAGTGCGGCGCCAACCGTTGGGGCGGGGGGATCTCCCGGACGGCGATCTCGGGGCGCAGCAGAGGGGACCGCAGGGCCTCGACCGCTCGCCGGAACGTGTCTTGTGCGTTCTCGGCGCTACCGACATCGGGCATGGTGGAAACGTCAGCCTTCATATTGTGGTGATCACGTCCTGGCGGGGGTCGTCGGGACGTGTCCCGCCGATGGTGTGATGGTGGGCACTGGTCGACGGTGGCACGAGTCACCGGTGGCGGGTCGCAGATCCCCCGGCGTGTCGGGGTTTTGTGATGATCTTGGGACCGCGAAACCGTCAACCGCGCAGGTTCGCGACCGAATCCCCCTCGGGTTCGACCCGCTTCCCGGTCACGTCCCCGCCGGCCGGGGCCGACCCGTGTCCGCTCGCACCCGGTGATCCGAGTGGGACCTTCGCGAAGGGCATGGCACGATCAAGGTGTGACGCCTCAAGACTCTCCATTCATCCGTGCCTGCCGGCGCCTTCCCGTGAGCCACACCCCGGTGTGGTACATGCGCCAGGCCGGGCGCTCCCTGCCCGAGTACCTCCAGGTCCGCGCCGACGTGCCGATGCTGGAGGCGTGTACGCGCCCCGACATGGTCACCGAGATCACCATGCAGCCCGTACGCCGCTACGACGTCGACGCCGCGATCTTCTTCAGCGACATCGTCGTCCCGCTCAAGGCCATCGGTATCGACCTCGACATCAAGCCCGGGGTCGGCCCCGTGGTCCAGGACCCGATCCGTGGCGCCGGCGACATCAAGCGGCTGCGCGACATCGAGCCCGACGACGTCCACTTCATCACCGAAGCGGTCGGCCAGATCGTCGGCGAGCTCGGCGACAAACCGCTCATCGGGTTCGCGGGCGCGCCGTTCACGCTCGCCTCCTACCTGATCGAGGGTGGGCCCTCCAAGAACCACGAGCACACCAAGGCGCTCATGTACGGCGAGCCGGAGCTGTGGGACGAGCTCATGCGCCGTCTGGCCGCCATCTCGCTCGGCTTCCTGCGCACACAGATCGAGGCGGGGGCCTCCGCGGTCCAGCTGTTCGACTCCTGGGTCGGCGCGCTGAGCGCCGAGGACTATCGGGCCTCGGTGCTGCCCTACACCTCCTGGATCTTCGGTCAGCTCAGCGAGTACGAGGTGCCGCGCATCCACTTCGGTGTGGGCACCGGCGAACTCCTCGGCCTGCTCGGTGAGGCCGGCGCCGACGTGGTGGGCGTCGACTGGCGGGTGCCGCTGGACAAGGCCGCCCAGCGGGTCCAGCCGGGCATCGCCCTGCAGGGCAACCTGGACCCGGCGACCTTGTTCGCCCCCTGGGAGGTCGTCGCCGACCGTACGCGCGACATCCTCTCTCGCGGACGCGCCGCCGAGGGCCACATCTTCAACCTGGGTCACGGCGTGCTGCCGACCACCGACCCGACCATGCTGGAGCGCCTCACCGCGTTCGTGCACGAAGAGACCGCGGTCTAGTGCCGCGTCAGCCGAGGTTCCGCCGACGCCCGGCCCCGTGATGGGAGCCGGGCGTCGGCGTGTGCGGGGTGGGTCGGGGTCAGGAGCCCGACCTGCCCTCGGAACCCTCGTCACCGGATCCCGAGGCGTCGTCGGCCCGCTCCGCGTCCTCGGGGTCGGTCTCACCTGGGGACTCGACCGTCGAGGTCGTCCCGGTGGGCGTGGCCGCCATGGCCGGGCGTCGGCGAGGACGCACCCGCCCGAACCGGCCCCCGGCCCGGCCCCGCGGCTTCGGGTTCTCCTGCCGACGACGTCGCAGGCGCCACAGCGGCCAGGCGCCGATCACCACGGCGACCAGGGCGAACGGCAGCAACCAACCCACCATCACGGCCAGGCCCTCGCCCAGCGAGAGCAGCGCTCGCCAGCCGCGCTCCAGCCCGCCCAGGAAGCCGATCGACTCGTCACCGGAGCGTTCCTCCAGATAGGTGGAAGGCGGACGTAGCGACAGGTGCACCGTCGAGTACGAGGTCTGGTTCTGCAACGACTCCAACCGGGCCTGGAAGGACTCCAGGTCCGCCTGCCGGTCCTGGATCTCCCGCTCCACCCGGAGCAGGTCGTCGACGTTCTCGGCCTCCTCCAGGTAGCCGCGCAGTGACTCCAGCGCGGTCTCGGAGGACTCGATGCGGCTCTCGACGTCGGCGATCTCCTCGGTGACGTCCTCCACCGACCGTTCGATGTCGGAGCGGTCGCCGAGTTCGGCCAGGTCGGTCAACGCCCCCTCGTACTCCCCGGTGGGGATGCGCAGGGTCAGTGAACCCTCGGGGGTGCCGTCGGCGGGCGTGGACAGCTCTTCGGAGGCGACGTAGCCGTCCAACCCCCGGGTCAGCTCCTTGGCGTCCTGGGAGGCCTCGGCCACGTCCTGTACCCGCACGGTCATGTGCGCGGTGTGGATGAGTTGTCGGTCGTCGATCTCCACGTCGGAGCCGACCGTGTCGGCGGACTCGGCCTCCTCACCGCCTCGCTCGCCCCCCTCGGCTCCTTCGGGGGCCTCGGCGTCGGCGTTCTCGGGTGCGGTGAGGTCCCGGGACCCGGGCGCCGAACCTCCGGAGGACTCGAAGTCCGCCTGTTCCGAGGTGGCGCCGCAGGAGGTCATTAACAGCGCACCCAGGACGGCGGAGGTCATGACCGTGGCGACGCGCCCCGCACGCGCGGGCGTTGAAGTGTCCATGCCCGTTCGACGGGGCGGGACCCGGACGCGTTCTATCCTTCCGGTAACGGCAGGACAACGGGTCGGACGCCCCACGGTCACGGGTCGTCGGGGCACGTCCGAGCGCCCGAGGTCCCGTAGGGGCGAGGCGAGGCGCTGTGACACACGGCATCTGGAAGGCTGGAGGCATGGCTGAAGCACCGCATGTCGTCGTGGTCGGGGGCGGGGTCTCCGGACTGACCGCCGCGTACCGTCTCAACGCCCGGGGGATCACCACCACCGTGCTGGAGGCCGCGGATGTGCCGGGAGGCAAGCTGCGCGCCTCACCGGTGGCCGGGGTGTCCGTCGACGCCGGCGCCGAGGCGGTGCTCGCCCGCAGACCCGAGGCGGTGGAACTGTTCCGCGAACTCGGACTGGACGATCGGATCGTCCACCCGGGACCCGGATCGGCCGCCGTCTACAGCCGTGGGCGCGTCCGCTCCCTGCCCAAGGGCCAGCTCATGGGCGTGCCGGGTGATCTTCGTGCCCTGGCCCGCAGCGGGGTGCTGTCCCCGGCCGGGACCGCGCGGGCCGCGCTGGACCTGGTCTGGCCGAGCACCCCGGTGCGTTCGGACGTGCCGGTGGCGACCTACGTGGGCACCCGGATGGGGCGTCAGGTGGTGGAAAGACTGGTCGAACCCCTGCTCGGCGGTGTGTACGCGGGACGGGCCGAGGAACTCTCCCTCGATTCCACCCTGCCGCAGATCGCCCCGATGGCCCGATCGGACCGTTCGCTGATGCGCGCGGTGCACCGCAGTCTCCAGGGGCGGGGTACGGCGCCCACCAAGGCCGGCCCGGTCTTCGCCTCCCTGCGCGGCGGGGTCGCCTCGGTCGTGGACGCCCTGGCCGCCCGACAGAAGGACCTGCGCACCGGCACCCGGGCCCAGGCCCTCAAGCGCACCCCGCGGGGCTGGAGCGTGCGACTGGAAGGCGCCCAGGGGGTCGAGGAGCTCGCCTGTGACGCGGTGCTGCTGGCCTGCCCCGCCGCCGAGGCGTCCCGACTCCTCACCGACACCGCGCCCACCGCCGCCCGCGAGCTGCGTGGCGTCGACTACGCGAGCATGGCCCTGGTGACCTTCGCCCTGCCCGCCTCCGCCTTCCCCGAGCCCCTTACCGGCACCGGCTTCCTGGTTCCCGCCGGAGAGGGGACGACCATCAAGGCCGCGACCTTCTCCAGCAACAAGTGGCCCTGGATCGCCCAGGAGCTGGATAGGGTCGATCCGGGTGCGGACCTGGTCGTTCTGCGGTGCTCCATCGGACGTTTCCGCGAGGCGAACGTCCTGGACCGCTCCGACGAGGAACTGGCCGCCGCCGCCCTCGCCGACCTGACGAAGGTGAGCGGACGGACCGGCGCGCCCGTCGAGACCCGGGTGACCCGCTGGACCGACGGGCTGCCGCAGTACGGGGTCGGCCACGCCGGCCGGGTGGAGCGGATCCGCGCGAACGTGCGGGCCAACGAGGGGCTCGGCGTGTGCGGAGCCGCCTACGGGGGAGTGGGCATCCCCGCTTGTGTCGCCGACGCCGGTCGCGAGGCCGCGCGTCTGGCCGACACGCTCATCGACCACAGCCACACCAGCCCAGGCGCCGAAAGCGCCGAGGGAACGAACGAGCAAGGAGTCAACCCGTGACAGGCCGGCAGAACGAGTCGATCACGCAGGACGGGACCGACCTCAACCAGATCATCCGCTACACCATGTGGTCGGTCTTCAAGGTCGACAGCCTGGAGGGCGTGGACCGCGCCGCCGCCGCGGAGGAGCTCCAGGCGCTCCTCGACAAGGCGGCCGAACAGGACGTCACCACGCGTGGCAGCTATGACGTGCAGGGCTACCGCGCCGACGCCGACATCATGTTCTGGTGGATCGCCGACAGCTCCGACCAGGCGCAGGACATCTACTCCGACTTCCGACGCACCCGGATCGGTCGCGCCTCCACCCCGGTGTGGTCGGTCATGGGCCTGCACCGCCCCGCCGAGTTCAACCGTGGTCACGTGCCGGCCTTCATGGCCGGCGAGGAGCCGCGCGACAACATCTGCGTCTACCCGTTCGTGCGCTCCTACGAGTGGTACCTGCTGCCCGACGAGGAGCGTCGCGCCATGCTCGCCGAGCACGGCCGGATGGCCGCTCCGTACCCGGACGTGCGGGCCAACACGGTCTCCTCGTTCGGCCTCAACGACTACGAGTGGCTGCTCGCGTTCGAGGCCGACGAGATGCACCGCATCGTGGACCTGATGCGCACCCTGCGCGGCGCCAAGGCCCGCCTGCACACCCGTGAGGAGATCCCCTTCTACAGCGGCCGTCGCAAGAGCGCGGCCGAGCTGGTCGCCTCCCTGCCGTAACCGGCCCAGGGCCCGCGTGCGAGGGGAGGGACCCCGCGCTCCGATGGAGCGCGGGGTCCCTCCCCTCGTTCACCGGCCAGAGCGAGGGGACCTACTCGATGGGGGCGGCCTCTCGCCGGGGCGTGATGGCGCTCCGCCGCGTGGCGATCACGTAGAACGGGACGGTGACGATGAAGATCAGCACCATGGCGCTCGCCAGGTAGATGAGCACGTCACCGGCGGGCATGCCGAGTCCCCAGGCGATGATGAGGAGCACACCGCCGGCGAGCATCCCCAGCACCGCGTAGGCCTTGCGGCCCTTGGGCTTGGGGTACTCCATACGGCTCACCATCAGCCAGGCCACCAGCAGCGCCGCGGCCATGCCGACGAGGACCGGCGGGTCCAGTAGGACGATGGTCACCACGGCCATCGCCCCGAACGGGCAGGGCAGACCGGTGAAGTAGTCGGCCCCGGGGGACTGGCAGGAGAAGCGGGCCAGCCGCACGATCACCGCGAGCAGCAGGGCGCTCGCGCCGACCACGGGCCACATGGCCCCCTCGGTGGCGGTGGTGCTCCACACCAGGAAGAAGAACGCCGGCGCGACACCGAAGCTGATCACGTCCGCGAGGTTGTCCAACTCGGCGCCCATGCCACTGCCGCCCCACTTGCGGGCGACGCGGCCGTCGAGCACGTCCAGGAAGGCCGCCACCATCATCAGGCCCACCGCGGTGGCCAACGCCGCCTTGGGCAGCGGGCCGACCGTCCCGGCGGCCATGTGGGCGCTCTGAGCGCCGGCCAGGGCCCACACCGCCAGGAAACCGCACAGGGCGTTGCCCAAGGTCAGGTAGTCGGCGATGCCCAGGCGGAGCCTGGGCGCCTCCTCGGTGACCTCACCGCTATCGGAGGCACCGGTGGTGTCAGCCGGCGTCAAGACGGGTTTCCCCGGCGCGGACCTTCTGGCCGATCTCCACCGCCGGGGCGACCCCGCGCGGAAGGTAGACGTCGACGCGTGACCCGAACCGGATGAGACCGATCCTCTCGCCTTGTTCGACCTTCTGCCCCGCAGCGAGATACGGGATGATACGCCTGACCATCGCGCCGGCGATTTGGACGACCGTGATCTCACCGATCTCGGTTTCAAGGGTCCAGATGACGCGTTCATTACGCTCGCTGTCCTTGTCGAAGGCGGGACGGAATCCCCCGGGGCGGTGCTCGACACCGGTCACGACACCGGCGAGGGGGGCACGGTTGACGTGCACGTTGAGGGGGTTCATGAAGACCGCGACCCGGGTACTTCCGTCGGATCGTGGATCGATGCTCTGGACGACCCCGTCGGCCGCGGACAGCACACGCCCGGTGGCCGGGCCGCGCTCCGGGTCGCGGAAGAACCAGGTCATCCCCGCCGCGAGCGCGATCACGGGTACGGCGGCCAGGGTGCGTGCCCTGGAACCTCGCGCGGCCAGGGCCGCGGCGCCGGCGGCGCCCAACGCCGGTACCAACCAGGGGGCCGATCCCTGGGCCATGCCCATACGAGGTCGGGCCGGTGGCCGGGGGGAGACGGAGGAGGAAGGTGAGTCGTCGGTCATGGGGCGCTTTCGTCACGGGTCGGTCTGTTCGCCGGCACATCGGCCACCGCTTTGAGGAGCGGGCCCCGTACGGGTGGCGGGGCGGTGCGCGGTCACCGGGAGGGGTATCCCCGCCGCGCGCGGTTTCCGTTCGACCAGGGGTCGATCGTCGGTGCGTTGGTGAGATTATCCCCGATCCCACGGGGGTGGGAATCGGTGCAGGTACGGGGACCCGCCGTGGCCATGGCCACGGGATACCCGGCGAACCGAAAAGGTAAGCCTACTCCGTGGGTTCGAGGGAAAGCGCGACGGAGTTGATGCAGTACCTGGCGTCGGTGGGGGTGTCGTAGCCCTCGCCGCGGAAGACGTGACCCAGGTGGGAGCGGCAGGTGGCGCACCGTACCTCGGTGCGGACCATGCCGAGGGAGACGTCGTCGTGCAGGGTCACGGCTTCGGAGTCGGCCGGGTCGAAGAAGCTCGGCCACCCGCAGTGGGAGTCGAACTTCTCGTCCGAGCGGAACAGTTCGGTCCCGCATCCCCGGCAACGGTAGACGCCCGTGGTCTTGGTGTCGACGTAGGCGCCGGTCCAGGGGCGCTCGGTGCCGGCCTCACGGAGTACCGCGTACTCCATGGGGTCCAGGCGCTCGCGCCACTCCTGTTCGGTCGTGGGCAGGTCCTGTGCGGCTCCGTCGTTGGAACGCGGTGCCTGGTCCGATGCGTCAGCCATGGTGATGACGCTACCCGGAATCGGGCCACGATGCAGACCGGAGGCCGAATAGGTCGGAATCGGACGATCGCCCTGGAGGTAGGTAAATCATCCTTAGGGGCTACATGCACCTATCTTCACCCCTTCGCGACGTTCGGTGGTGATCTCGGTGGGTACGGGCTCAGGCAGGGGTCAGTGGTCGAGGTGTACTGAGGCAGGTGGCATGGCTGTTACAGCTCAACAGGCACTCGGAGTCAGTCGGCGACCACTGCGCGTTGGAAGGGTTCGATACGGACTGTGGTGGCTGGACCAGGTGACGACGGGGGCCCGCACGCGAGCCCGAGCCGTCACCGACGGTACGGCCACCGCGGGACGGGAACTGCGCTGGGCCGCCGAGCTCAGTGTCCGCGCCACGCTGGCGGGGATCGACCACGCGCGCCCCGAACCCTGGAGCGACCGAGGGCTGATCTGGCTCTTCGGCGCGATCTCCGTCGCCGCGGTGGCGATGGCGGTCCTCCTGGGAGCGGGAATGGCGCAGTGGGCGATGACCTCGTCCGACGCCATGCTGTTCGCCGCGGCGGGGGCCTTGGCGGTGGGACTGGTGTTCCTACCGCTGGCGTACCTGGTCTTCGCCTCCAGACGACAGCGTCGCCGACGCTAGAGGCACGAGGAAGACGGAAAACCAACGGGTGGAGACGATGATGGAGGGGCCTCGTGGCGAGGCCCCTCCAGCACGTTCGGGGGGCGGCGCCGGGGGTCGGGACGTCGCGGGGGTGCGCGGGGACTGTCAGGCGTCGAAGTCGTACTGGAGCACGTACGCGGAACCGTCCATGGTGATCTCGTTGAACTCCACCGGACGGTGGTCGGCGGTCAGCGCGGTGCGCGCGACCTCCATCACGGGGGTACCGGGGAACAGTTCCAGTTCGACGGTCTCCTCGGGGGTGGGCATGCGGACCCGGATCTCTTCGGTGAAGTGGGCCGGTCCGCTCCCGAGGTCGGTCAATCGGGCGTAGATTCCGCCGGGCCCGCTGTCGTGGGCGTGTAGGCGTCGCGCGGAGTCGGAGGTCTCCTGCCCCTCCCAAGAGCGCGGAGACAAGTGGGACACGGCGCTCTGCACCGGTCTACCGTCCACGAGGTAGCGCCGGGAACGACGTAACACCGTGGACCCCTCCGGTAGGTCGAGGACGCGTAGGACGTGCCCTTGGGGTATCACCTCCTCGATCACGAGGCCCTCCACCTCGTAGCCGCGGGTTTCACTGTCGGTCTGCCAGATGGCCCGCCCGCCGCCCCACAATTCCTTGGACAGACGCCGGGCGCCGTGTCTTCGCAGGGGACGGAACAGACGGACGTAGATGCCCGAGCCGCGGACGGCCACGGCCAGGCCCTCGTTGATCAGTACGGAGAGCGCCTGACGCGCGGTCGCCCTGGCGACCCCGTGACGCTCCATCAGGGTGTTCTCCCCGGGAAGGCGGTCGCCGTCGGCGTACCGTCCGGAGCGGATCCGTGCTCGAAGTTCCTCGGCTATCTCCCGGTAGACCGGAGGTGATCCGTTTGCGGCCGTCGGCACTACGTTCATCCTCTCGCCCAGGGGACCACACCGGTGAGCCCCGTTGATGCGGTGTGTCCGGTCACAACGTTTTCAGTGGATGGCACACCACGGGTATGTCCGGTTGCGGGATGGTTCATGCGTCATTGTGGGGTGACCGAAACACAGCGGTTATGGCGGCCCCTGCGGGGAACCCCCTCAATCCCTCAGGTAACGGGTGAACAGGTTTCCCTGCGCCTCCCACAGGTGGGCCAGCCGCAGCGGGGTGGTCTGTTTCGTGCCCACGCCCGGAACGCCCGGGACCGGTGGCCCTCCCGCCACGATCCGGGGCGACCCCACGCCCAGGAGGTGCGGACTCACCGTCAGGCACAGTTCGTCGAGCAGGTCCGCCGCCACGAACTCCGCCAACAGGTGTGGACCCCCCTCCGTCAACACCCGGTACAGGCCTCTCTCGGACAAGGCGTCGAGGATGTGCCATGGCCGCACGGAGTATTCGTCGACCACCACCAGGTCGGCGTGCTTCGCCACGAACGCTCGCCGGTCGGCGGGGCTGTTCTCGACGGTGAACACCAGGGTGCGGGCGTCGTCGGGAGCCGTGGTGAGCAGTGCGTCGTCGAACTCCAGGGTCCGTGAGACCACGGCGATCCGGGGTGTCGCGGGCCGGCCCTCGCGCAGCTCCGCCCAGACCTCGCGCGGACGCACCGGCCTGTACCCCTCGTGCCGGGCGGTCGAGGCGCCCACCACGATGACGTCGCACAGACCCCGCAGGACCGCCATCACCCTGCGGTCCGGTTCCGAGGACATGTCGCGGCTGCGCCCTGATGGTCCTACGGCACCACCGTCGGCGCTGGCGACCATGTTGGCGCGTACCCAGGGCCGGGTCAGAGCGGTGGGGTAGGTGTAGGCCTCTTCCGGTCGCACGTCCGTGCGCTCGGGGTCGGGGAGGAGTTCGCGGAGCCGTGCGGGCGCGGAGCTTCCCGCGGCGTGAGTGTTCGACATGACCACCAGGCTAGGTTCTATTCCGTCGACCAGGGGGTCACCCTTCGGGCGCCGTCAGGTCCTGATTCTCCGAAAAACCCGGGGAGGTGGCGGGGGAGGCGCCGGGGTGGGGTCGCGAGGAACGAGCCGTCACACCGTGGGCGCCGATGTGTCTCCCCAACCCGTTCCCGACTTCTCGGGGCGCCGGCACACTCCGAGGGCCGGGCCCCTCCCGGCACGCGTGCGGGCGCTGCCGAGAGGGGCCGGCCGTACCTCAGCCGTGGTGGGGCGAGACGCGCCGCAGCAGCATCAGGGCGCGGTCGATCACCCGCACCGGGCAACCCGCGGTAACGAACGGACGCCCTCCCACGTCCGGTTCGGCGGTGTCCAGGACCGTCTCCCACGCCATGCCGTACTCGGTCCCGGGCAGTTTGAACTCCACCGCGTCCGGTCCGCTGTTGAGCAGCAGTACGAACGAGCGGTCCCGGATCGTGCGCCCCCGCGGGTCGGGCTCGGTGATGGCGTCCCCGTTGAGGAACACGCCGAGGGCACGGTCGCCGCTGTTCCAGTCGTTGCCCTCCATGGCAGACCCGTCCCGGCGCAGCCACGAGATGTCGGGCAGCCCGTCCTCGCCGGACCCCTCACCGGGGAGACCGCCCTCCACCGGGCTGCCGCGGAAGAACCTGCGGCGGCGGAACACCGGGTGCTCCCTGCGCAGCCGGGCCAGCTCGCGCACGTAGTCCAGCAGGTCGTTCTCCGGGTACTCCCCGGCCGGCCCCGCGCCCTCCCAGTCGATCCAGGAGATCTCGTTGTCCTGGCAGTAGGCGTTGTTGTTGCCACCCTGGGTGCGTCCCACCTCGTCGCCGTGCGAGAGCATCACCACGCCCTGGGACAGGTACAGGGTGGCGAGGTAGTTGCGGACCTGCCTGCGGCGCAGGGTGAGGATGGCCGGGTCCTCGGTGGGCCCCTCCACCCCGTGGTTCCAGGAACGGTTGTCGTTGGTACCGTCCCGGTTCCCCTCGCCGTTGGCCTCGTTGTGCTTGTGGTCGTAGGAGACCAGGTCGGCCATGGTGAAGCCGTCGTGGCAGGTGATGAAGTTGATCGAGGCCACGGGGCGGCGCCCGTCGTCCTGGTACAGGTCGCTGGACCCGGCCAACCGGGAGGCCAGCTCGCCCTTGACCGGTTCACCCCGCCAGAAGTCGCGCACCGTGTCCCGGTACTTGCCGTTCCACTCGGTCCACAGTGGTGGGAAGTTGCCCACCTGATAGCCGCCAGGGCCCACGTCCCAGGGTTCGGCGATCAGCTTGACCTGGGAGATCACCGGATCCTGTTGGACTATGTCGAAGAACGTGCTCAGCCGGTCGACGTCGTGGAACTCCCGGGCCAGTGCCGAGGCCAGGTCGAAGCGGAACCCGTCCACGTGCATCTCCAGGACCCAGTAGCGCAGCGAGTCCATGATGAGCTGGAGCGAGTGCGGGTACCGCACGTTGAGGCTGTTGCCACAGCCCGTGTAGTCGAGGTAGTAGCGCTGGTCCTCGTCCACCACCCGGTAGTAGCCCAGGTTGTCGATGCCCCGCCAGGAAAGGGTGGGACCCATGTGGTCGCCCTCGGCGGTGTGGTTGTAGACCACGTCGAGCAGTACCTCGATGCCCGCCTCGTGCAGCGACTTCACCATCGCCTTGAACTCCTGGACCTGCTGTCCGCGGGATCCGCGGGCCGCGTACCCGCTGTGCGGGGCCAGGAACGCCAACGTGTTGTAGCCCCAGTAGTTGGTCAGACCGCGCGCCACCATGGCGTGTTCGGGGACGAAGTGGTGCACCGGCATGAGCTCGACCGCGGTCACCCCCAGGGAGGTGAGGTAGTCGATCATCGCCGGGTGTCCCAGCCCCGAGTAGGTGCCTCTCTGGTGTTCGGGGATGCCCGGGTGGCGCATCGTCAGGCCGCGCACGTGGGCCTCGTAGATCACCGTCTGGTGGTACGGGGTGCGCGGACGAGACTCGTTGCCCCAGTCGAAGAACGGGCTGACCACCACGCACTTGGGCACGTAGGGAGCGCTGTCGGCGGTGTTCTTTCGGTCTGGGGAGGCGAAGTGGTAGCTGAACAACGACTCATGCCAGGTGAGCTCGCCGTTGAGCGCCTTGGCGTAGGGGTCGGTGAGCAGTTTGTTCGGGTTGCAGCGCAGGCCCTGTTCGGGTGCGTAGGGTCCATGGACCCGGTATCCGTACTGTTGGCCCGGGCCCACCCCGGGAAGGTACCCGTGCCAGACGAAGCCGTCGTATTCGGTCAGGGGTATGCGTGTTTCCACCCCCTCGTCATCGAACAGGCACAGTTCCACCTGTTCGGCCGCTTCTGAGAAGAGCGAGAAATTGGTGCCGGAACCATCGTAGGTCGCACCGAGCGGATAGGAACTACCTGGCCAGACTTCCACCATAGGCGTCGTCAGTCTCTTGTGTTCGGGGCCCGGAAGGGCGCTTTGGCGTTGCGCCTTCTTCCTTCCGCCAAGGCGGCAAAAGTATGCCGAAACAGACCGACGTTCCTGCGCCGGCCTGTTTCGCGAGTCTTCTTATGGTGATTTGTGTCGGATTTGCGAGGTCGTTCGATAAAATACCGATGGTGAATATTTCACCGACGTGGACGGGCCCTTTCCAGGATCAGGCCGGTGTCCACTCCACGGGGCAGGGTTCCGAACACGTGCCCCCACCCGCCGCCGAGTCGGGAGGCGGTGAACGCCTCGGCCACCGGGGTCGGCGCGTGCCGTAGCAACACCGACGCCTGCAGGGTCAGGGCCATCAGCTCGACCACGGAACGCGCCCGATACTGCATCTCGTCCACGTCGCCCAGGGCCTGCTCCAAACGCTTGAGGGCGGTGTCGTAGTGGTCGTCGGCGCCCGCGGCGGCGCGCAGTTCGGTGAGGAAGGCCTCCACCGACTCCGGAGACCTGGCCATCGCGCGCAGCACGTCCAACGCCGCCACGTTGCCCGAGCCCTCCCAGATGGAGTTGAGGGGCGAGTCCCGGAACAGCCGGGGCATGCCCGACTCCTCCACGTACCCGTTGCCGCCCAGGCACTCCAGCGCCTCGGCGGCGTGCGCGGGCTGGCGCTTGGTGATCCAGAACTTGCCCACGGCCACACCGAGCCGACGGAACGCGGTCTCGCCCTCGTCGCCGCGCACGGAGCGGTCGGCGGCCCCCGCCAGACGCATCATGAGGGCCGTGGCCGCCTCCGATTCCAACGCCAGGTCGGCGAGCACGTTGCGCATCAGCGGTTGGTCGACCAGCCGCTCACCGAACGCGCTGCGCGTCTCGGCGTGGTGCAGCGCCTGCACCAGCGCGGCGCGCATCCCCGAGGCCGAACCGATCACGCAGTCCAGGCGGGTGCCGTTGACCATCTCGATGATGGTGCGCACGCCCCGCCCCGGCTCGCCCACCAGGTGCGCGACCGCGCCGTCGTACTCAAGCTCCGCGGAGGCGTTCGACCGGTTGCCCAGCTTGTCCTTCAACCGTTGGACGAACAACTTGTTACGGGTTCCGTCGGGCAGTACCCGCGGTACCAGGAAACAGGTCAGCCCCTCCGGTGCCTGCGCCAAGGTCAGGAACACGTCGCTCATCGGCGCGGAGGTGAACCACTTGTGCCCGGTGAGCAGGTAATGGCCCTCGGAGGTGGCGACCGCGCGCGTGGTGTTGGCGCGCACGTCCGAACCGCCCTGCTTCTCGGTCATGGACATGCCCGCGATCAGGCCGCTCTTGCCCAGCGGCGGACGCAGCCCGAAATCGTAGGAACGGGCGGTGAGCAGCGGCTCGTACCGGGCGGCCAACTCGGGGGAGTGGCGTAGCGCCGGCACCGCCGCGTAGGTCATCGAGATGGGACACCCGTGCCCGCTCTCGGCCTGGGACCACAGGAAGAACTTGGCGGCGCGGGCCACGTGCGCGCCCGCGCGATCGTCCGCCCACGGTGCGGCGTGCATGCCGTGTTCCACCGCCTGGTCCATCAGGACGTGGTAGGCGGGCTGGTAATCGATCTCGTCCACCCGGTGGCCGTAACGGTCATGGGTGCGCAGCACGGGGGTGTAGGTGTTGGCGGACTCGCCCCAGGCGCGGACGCGCTCCGAACCCGCGGCCGAGCCGACCTCTCGCACTTCGGCCTCGGCCCAGCCCGCGCCCTCGCGGCGCAGACCGTCCAAGAGCGCGGGGTCGTCGGCGGCGTCGTGGTCGCCGAGCGGTGTGGCCTGGTTGAACACCTCGTGTGTGGCGGACATGCCGGCTCCGTTCCTGGTCCGAGGGCGGCGAGTGGGTGAGCCGCATCATATCCGCACGCCGACCTCGAACAGAATCTCGTTCGGTCTCCTTCGGGTCAGGGCCACAACAGCCCGCGACGCCACTCCGTGCCCTCGCGTTCGTAGCGCAGTCGGGTGTGTCTGCGGTCCGGGTCGCCCTGCCAGAACTCCACCTCCCACGGCCGCACCAGGTACAGGCCCCAGTCGTCGGGAGCCAGGTCGGGGTCGGCCACCAACCGGGCGCGGCTCCGCTCGGCCTCGCGGTGGATCTCCGCCGTCTCACTCAGGGATTCGCTCTGGCGACCGTGCAGCCCGGCCACCCGCCCCTCCAACGGCCGATCGCGGAAGTCGGCCGCTCGGGCCTGGGCGTCGGCGAGTTCGGCCCGGCCCCGGATCCGCACCTGGCGTCCCTGCGGGCCCCAGAAGAACAGCAGGGCCACGTTCGGGTTCTGGGCCAGGTCACGCCCCTTGGCGGAGGTCGTGGTCGTGGCGAACCACCATCCCCGCTCGGTGAGGTCCTTCAGGATGAGGACCCGGGCGGAGGGTGCCCCGTCGGCGTCGACGGTGGCCACCGTCATCGCGTGCGGTTCGGCGACCCCGGCGGCCACCGCGCCGGCGAACCAGTCCCGGAACAGCTCCAGCGGGTCCGCCGGCGCGGTCTGCGGATCGAAGGACGCCAGGGGACCGGCGAACACCGTCAACCCGCGCAACAGGTCTCGCATGCTCTCGGACATTTCGTGACTCCCCCTTCGGGTCGGCGTCGACACGTCGAATCTATCGAGGCGGACAGGGGAGACGGCGGCCGGGGCCACTCGTGGGACACCGACCCGGTGACGGCGGCGACCCCGGGCTCCCGATATGATGCCGGACGCCGATCGGCGTCCTATGCGAGCAGTGATCCCCTGATGGGACGACTCCCGTGCCGCCGCTATGGTCACGGAGCGAAAAGGGGAACATGACCAGCGAGGAAACCCGTGGACGCGCGAGGTGGCTCTTGGGCCTCCTGGGTAGCGTGATGCTCACCCACACCGCGCTCAACCTCGCCCGACCGCTCATCTCCTATCGGACCATCGCCGTGGGCGGCGACGCCTTCGAGGTCGGGTTGGTCACCGCCGCCTACGCCCTGTTGCCCCTGGTCATGGCGGTCTCCGTGGGCCGTTTCACCGACCGTGCGGGTCGTATCACCTGGCTCGCGGGTCTGGGAGCGCTCATCCTGTCCGTGGGCGGGTTCTCCCTCGCCGTCTCCGGGGGCCTGTTCGGGCTGGCGCTGGCGAGCACCGTCGTGGGCGTGGGCCACCTGCTGTGCATGGTCGCGGCCCAGGCGCTCATCGCCCGCTACTCGCGTCCCGAGAACCTGGACCGCGACTTCGGCTGGTTCACCGCCGCCGCGTCCCTGGGCCAGCTCGCCGGGCCACTGATCTCCGGCGTCATCCTCGACGACGCCTCGGGCCCCGCCCTGCTCTCGGCCACCTCCACCGCCCTGGTGGTCGCCGGGGTCGTGGCGTCCCTGGGCGTGCTGCCACTGCTGCCGCTGGCGCGCCTGCGACCGATCCAACGCACCGCCGAGCAGAAGGCCGCGCCCCCGGTGCCCACCCGGGACCTGCTGCGCCGTCGCCGGATGCCCTCCGCGCTGCTCACCAGCCTGGCGTTGCTGACGGCGGTGGACCTTCTCACCGCCTACCTGCCGCTCATCGCGGAGACCCGCGGCATCTCCCCGATGCTCGTCGGCGTGCTGCTGAGTCTGCGGGCGGGCTCCTCCCTGCTCTCCAGGCTGATCCTGCCGCGGATGCTGCGGCGTTGGTCCCGCAAGGCCCTCATCATCGCCAGCACGTCCGTGTCGGCCGTCGCGCTGGCCCTGGTGGCATTGCCCACGAGCGGTTTCGCCGTCTTGGCGGTGGTCCTGCTGGTGGGCGGATTCCTCCTCGGTGTGGGCCAACCCCTCACCATGGCCGAGGTCGCCACGTTGGCCCCCGAAGGGGCCCGTGGCGCGGCCCTGGCGCTGCGCATCTGGGGCAATCGGATGGGCCAGGTGGCCATCCCGGCCGCGGCGGCCGGTGTCGCCGGTGTGGTGGGAGCCCCCGGCGCCCTGCTGTTCTCGGCGTTGGTCCTGGTCACCGCGGCGATCACCGCGAGATGACCCCGAACACCAAGAGCGGGTGGCCCCGAGGGATCACCCGCTCTTCGTGTTCGGTTCGCCTCAGACCACCGCGTGACGGGCGGTCACCGTGGCGTCGTAGCGTTCCAACACGATCCGGGCGAGCTCGGGAGAGTCGCCCAGGGCGGGGGAGACCACGGCCGCCCCCGCCGCCATCGACCGATCATGGATCCGGTCGGCGAAGAACCCCGGCGCCAACAGGTAGGTGGCCACCGCCACCCGCCCGGCCCCGCGTTCCCGCGCCGCCGTGACCGCCTCATCGGGTGTGGGGGAGGCGGCCGACGCGTAGGCGGCCACCACCTCACGCCACGGGCCGCGCTCGGCCAGTTCCTCGGCCAGCCGTGCCACCACGGCGTTGGCCTCCGCGTCGCTGGACCCGGCCGAACAGAGCACCAGCGCGGTGTCGGGATCGGCGCGCGCGCCCACCTCGTTCAAGCGCCGCTCCACCGCCGAGGACAGCGACGGGTGCGGCCCCAAGGTGTCGGCGTGGTACACCCGCAACCAGGGACTGCGCTCGCGTGCCGTGGCCAGTACCTCGGGCAGGTCCACCTTGCTGTGGAAGGCCGCCGTCAGCAGGGTCGGCAGGACCACCACCTCACCGGCTCCGCCCGCGGCCAGTTCGTCCAACGCTTCCTCGGCGCCGGGCGCCACGTGGTCCAGGTAGGACAGTCGAACGTCCAGTTCCGGGCGCAGCGCGCGCACCCGGTGGAACAGTGCCGAGACCGCCTCGGCCGATCTCGGGTCCCGGCTCCCGTGGGCCACCGCGAGCAAGGGGATGGACGTGCCCCCTCGCTCGGCCCGCTCGTCGCCGCTCATGTGTGGATTCCGCACTCGGTCTTGCCGCTGCCGGCCCAACGCCCGCTGCGGGGGTCCTCGCCCGGGGCGACCCGACGGGTGCACGGCTCGCAGCCGATCGAGGGGTAGCCGTCGTACTGGAGCGGATTCACCAGCACACCGTGTTCACCCATGTAGGCGTCCACCTCCTCCTGGGTCCATCGTGCGATCGGGTTGACCTTGGTCATCCTTCGACGCTTGTCCCACTGCACGACGGGGGTGCCGCGGCGGGTCACCGAGTCCTCCCGGCGCAGACCGGTCAACCACGCCGAGTAGGGCTCCAGCGCCCGCTGTAGGGGTTCCACCTTGCGCAGGTGGCAGCAGATACCGGGGTCGCGGTTGTGCAACCGCGGACCCAGAACCAGGTCCTGCCCGGCGACGGTCCGCTTCGGCTCCACGGTGATGAGGTTGATGTCGTAGATGGACTCCACCGCGTCACGGGTGCCGATGGTCTCGGCGAAGTGGTAGCCGGTGTCGAGGAAGATCACGTCGATCCCCGGCAGCGTCTTGGCGGCGAGGTCGACCATGAGGGCGTCGGCCATCGAGGAGGTCATGCACAGACGGTCGCCGAAGGCCTCACCGGCCCAGGAGATGATCTCCTGGGCGGTGGCCTCCTCCAGCTCACGCGCGGCGCGCTCGGCCAGTTCGGGACCCTCGGTGATGGTGGCGTTCATTCGTTCCCTTCCGTCGGTCTGGAGGGGACGCCGCCCGGCGAGAACGACGCGGAGCGCAGACCCACGTACTTGACCCGGAACACCCGGGCGCAGGACAGGCAGGCCCAGGGGTAGCCCTCGCCCTTGACGGCGGCGCCCTCCTCGGGCACCAGGTCCTCGTCACCGCAGTAGGGGCAGTAGTAGGGTGCGGCCCTCTCGGACACGGCGCACCTCCTCCTTCGGATCGGGCCCGGCCCCCTGGGGAATCGGGGCCGGGCGGGGCTCGTCGAGCCCGTACGTTCGTTACCGGGACGGCGTCACTTGAGGTCGGCGTCGTCGGCGCGGGCCGCCCACGCCGCGAAGTTCTCGCCGTCCACCCGCTGTGCCTGGAAGCGTCGCAACACCCGCTCGACGTAGTCCGGCAGGTCGTCCGCGGTGCTCTTCAAACCGCGGATCTTCTTGCCGAAGGCCTGGGTGAGGCCCATACCGCCGCCCAGGTGGATCTGGTAGCCCTCCACCTGCTCGCCGCGCTCGTTCAGCATCAACTGGCCCTTGAGACCGATGTCGGCGACCTGGACGCGCGCGCACGAGTTCGGGCAGCCGTTGACGTTGATGCTGATCGGGTCCTCGAAGTCCGGCAGGCGCTTTTCGAGTTCGTCGATCAGAGTGGAGGCGCGGTCCTTGGTCTCCACGATCGCCAACTTGCAGAACTGGATGCCGGTGCAGGCCATCGTCTGGCGACGGAACACGCTCGGGTCGACCTCGTAGCCCTCGGATTTCAGGGAGGCGCTGATCGAGGCGATGCGTTCCTCCTCGACGTCGAGGATGATCAGCTTCTGGTCGGGTGTGGTGCGCACGCGGTCCGAACCGTGCTCCTCGGCGATCTCGGCCACCCGCAGCAGCGAGGTGCCCGACACCCGGCCCACCTTCGGGGCGAAGCCCACGTAGAACCGGCCGTCGTTCTGGCGGTGCACACCCACGTGGTCACGGCGCACGCCCGGGTCCAGGACCGGCTCGGGGCCGTTGGGGAGCTTGTGACCGAGGTACTCGTTCTCCAGCACCTCGCGGAATTTCTCGGCGCCCCAGTCCTTGATCAGGAACTTGATCCGAGCGCGGGTGCGCAGCCGGCGGTAACCGTAGTCGCGGAAGATCCCGGCCACACCCGCCCAGACCTCGCTGACCTGGTCGGGACGCACGAACGCGCCCAGGCGCTTGGCGAACATCGGGTTGGTGGCCAGGCCACCGCCGACGAAGAGGTCGTAGCCCGCCTCGCCCGCCTCGTTGCGCACACCCACGAACGCCACGTCGTTGATCTCGTGGTTGACGCAGTGCACGGTGCAACCCGAGAGGGAGGTCTTGAACTTGCGGGGCAGGTTCGAGAACTCCGGGCTGCCGATGTGCTCGTCGTAGATCTGCCGGATCTGCTCGCTGGGGTCCAGGACCTCTTCCTCGGCCACCCCGGACACCGGGCAGCCCATGATCACACGCGGGGTGTCACCACAGGCCTCGGTGGTGGACAGCCCCACCGACTCCAGCTTCTCCCAGATCGCGGGCACGTCCTCGATCCGGATCCAGTGGTACTGGACGTTCTGGCGGTCGGTGACGTCGGCGGTGTCACGGCCATAGTCGCGGGAGATCTCCGCGATCGCGCGCAGTTGGGCCACGCTCAGCTGCCCACCGTCGATGCGCACACGCAGCATGAAGTAGCGGTCGTCGAGCTCCTCGGGTTCCAGTACGGCGGTCTTGCCGCCGTCGATGCCCGGGGCCCGCTGGGTGTAGAGACCGAACCAGCGGAAACGCCCTCGAAGGTCGGCGGGGTCGATCGAGTCGAACCCGCCCTTGGCGTAGACGTTGACGATCCGATCGCGGACGTTGAGCCCGTCGTCGTTCTTCTTGTTCTCCTCGTTCTTGTTCAGCGGCTCACGGTAGCCGAGGGCCCATTGGCCCTCGCCACGACTGCGCCGAGGTTTGGTGGCCGTCGCGGCCTTGCCGGGCTGCGCGGAAGAGGGAGGCATCGCGGGTGTCTCCGATGGGGTCACGGGGGTGACCACGGTCCCGGTGCCATCACCGCAGGGCCCGTCGGCACCGCACGTCCTCGTGACAGGTGCAACGGGTGAAGTCCGCGTGTGTGGGAGTTCAAGAAGAGGGTGGAGCGCCGGGGCCGCGGGCACCCACTGAGTTCACGGGGTGCTCAAGGCGGCGAGGGTTTATCCGACGCTGCGACAGATGGCGCTGCTGACCCGAAGGAAGTCCACGTGGCGGCGCACGCGGAGCATGGGGTCGATAACAGCGGTCATGCCTTGAGAATGGCACGCCCGTCGGGTCGTTGTCCAGGTGCGCGGTCGTCATAGGCGGGTGACCCACGTCATGTCGCGGTGTCCCCGGTCATGGTGCGAAAGCGCCCGAGCTGCTCCATTACCGCTAACGTTCTCCTTGTGGTGGGTCTTTGGGAGAGCTTGTGGAGAGCGGCCGACGTGTGGCTCCGTCGGCACCCCATGGTTCACAACGGCACCCTGTTGGTCCTGCGCACCATCCGCGCCTTCGCCCGTGACCGCGTGGTCGGCCTGGCCGCCGAGTCGGCCTTCTTCGCGCTGATCTCCCTGCCGGCGCTCCTGTTGTGTCTGTTGGGCGCGCTCGGACCGTTGGCGATGGTCTTCGGTGAGGACCTCGTGGTGGAGATCCGAGAGTGGATGCTGGACCTGGCCGCGCGCATCCTCACCCCCGACACGGTCGCCTCCGTGGTGGAACCGCTCGTGGACGACTTCCTCGGAGGTGTTCAGGGCGGGGTGCTGTCGGTGACGTTCCTGGTGTCCCTGTGGTCGGGCTCGCGCGCGATGAACGTGTTCATCCGCTCCATCACCATCTCCTACGGCCTGGACGAGCTCCGCGGCTGGCTGGGTCAGCGCCTGCTCGCCTTCTTCGCCTACCTCGGCGGCCTGTTCTTCGCCGTGCTGGTGCTGCCGATCCTGGTGGCCGGGCCGGACCTGGTCCACGAACTGTTGCCGATCACCGTGGGCAGACTCAATCTCCTCTACTGGCCTCTCGTGGCCTTGATGGTCACCGCCGCGGTGACGCTGCTGTACGCGCTCAGCGTCCCGGTGCGCACCCCACTGTGGCGCCACCTGCCCGGGGCGGCGCTGGCGACCCTGGTCCTGCTGAGCGGTTCGGCGCTGCTGCGCGCCTACCTGGACGCCTCCTTCGGCCAGGTGAGCATCTACGGGTCACTGGCCGCCCCGATCGCGATCCTGGCCTGGTTGTACGTCATGGCCATCGCGGTGCTCGTGGGGTCTTCCCTCAACTCCGAGATCGACGCCCTGTGGCCGACCGTGCGCACCGCCGCCGCCCGCGCCGACCTCGCCAACCGCCACTTCGAACGCGCCGACCGCATCGCCCAACGCCGGGAACAGGCGGTCATCGACACCATCAACGAACAGAACGGTCGCTGACCACAAACGGCCGAAAGTTCTTACGCCGTCGGCTTTGTCGGTACCCTCACGGTTTCCGGCGGGAGGCCGCGCGCTCGCCGCCCCGAGCCGGATCCCCCACGAAAGGCCCCCGAGTGACCTCCCCCCGATCGTCCCCGGCCAGGGACTGCCTTCTCCTGGGTGTGTGCGCCATGATGTCCGGTCAGTTCTCCATGATGCTGCGCCTGGTGCTCACCGACCACCACCCGCTGCACGATCCCGGTGTCGCCTCGATCCTCATGTCGGGGCTGCTGGTGCTGCTCATGATCACCGTGCTGTTCATCCTGGCCGGGCCCGTGTTGCCCAGGCCGTTCCGTGAACCGGAGGATCCTCCACCGCCGGCACCGTCGACGCCCCGGATCATGACCTGGACCTCGTGGGTCATGGTGGTCGTGCCGGCACTGATGCTCGGGTCGGAGCTGCGCTACCTCCCCGCTCTGTGGCCACTCGCCCTGTTCTCCGTCGCGGCTCTGGCCTTCGCCCTTCTGTGCACCCGGCTCCATCGACGTGAGCGCGCCCGGATCCTCCAAACGAAGGAGTGTGCGCGATGAGGCCCTGGCAGTGGCTGGCGAACGTCCCGGACCTGGCCGTCCTCATCGTGGTCAGTACCGCCCTGACGACGCACTTCATCCAAGACCAAGTGACGGTGCCGATGGGGTTGTGGACGGCTGTGCTTCTCGTTTTCTTTGCTGGAACGGCCTATTTCGTCGGCCTTATGGAGACGACCCCGTCGGAACGGCAGCGGGCCAAGGGGTCCAACCCGCTCGCCGGTATGGCCTTGGTGAACCTGTTTCTGTCGGTGGGCGGTCTTCCCTTCGCGGGGTTCCTGATCATGTGGACCAGGCAGTGGGCGTTGCTCCCCATTCTGTTGGTCGGTCTCGCGGGGCTCGTCCTCTCTTTCGTGTTCTGGAAGCGTGAGCGGTGCGCTCTCCCCGAACCGCTGCCCGAGCCCACCCCCAAACTCGTTGGCATGCCCGTCGACGCTCGGCTTCCGGACGGCTGGATCCCCGTGTACGTGCACCGACCGGGTGGCCGCTACCGCGACATGCTCGTCGACTACCGGCTGTACGTGGACGGTGCCCGGGTGGGAGAGCTCGGGCCGGGACGGACACTGCTGATCGGTCTCACCACGGGGGCGCACGTGTTCCAGGGGCGGATGACCGGGGGCTCCAGCCCGCTCCTGAGCCTGTTTCTGAGCGAGGGCCGCCCGGTCCATCTGGTGCTGGAGCCGAACGGAAGCGACCTGGAGGCCCTGGCGCGGGTGTTCACCCCCGGCGCCTACCTCAGGCTCGCCCATCGGGAGCGGCCGGTCGCCGGTTTCGAGAACGGTGCGCGGGGATCGAACTCGTGAGTCTCCGGAAACGCGGAGTGGCCGGATCCGGCCAGTTTCGGCGTCAACTTCGACACCTTTCTGCGTGTCCGAACCAGTGCCGATGGAACGAAGCGTGCCCGGTGTGCGGCGAGTGATTCCGGATCAACGCAGGTCACCCGATACGTCAAGTGGAAATTGTGGGAGTGATCGCGAACCGTGCCCGTTTTCCCGGCATCAGATACGGTCGGCTGGCTCCTGTGGGGATCAGTATGATCACGTCCAGCAATGACTACGTCTGTGCCGTAACCCCTTGTTCGGTCACCCCGCCGAGCCGCCACCGCACGTCATCGTCGACCACGATCTCCTCTCTCCAATACACGAACAGGTCCATGTTCCACATGCCTTCGGAGGCACCATGAGCCGGGCGTCCCGCCCGGGGCATCCCCGGCCCACCGCCGTCATCGTCATCGCGCCGGACGAACGCAACGCCGAAATCGTCATCGAGGGTCGGCGACAGGTCGTCCAGGGCCAGGCCCCCAAGGAGACCCGGCGCGCGGCGCTGGACGTCGCCACCGGATACGCGGCGCACATCGGCCAGCCGGTGCTCGTGGAAGCACGTGACGCCAACGGTTACTGGCGTCTGCTCGCCACCCCCGACGGGGTCGTCCAGGCCGCCGACCAGCCGGTGCCGGGGCCGCCACAGGGACCTCCGCGGCAGCCTCCGACCGGACCCGGACCCGCCACGGGCCCCACCGCCCCGAAGGACCGTGCCGCCGGGGCCAAGCGTCGACGCCTGCTCTTGGGCGTCGGCGCCGCCGGTCTGGCCCTGCTGCTCCTGGTCGGGGGCGGCCTGGTCGCCGCGAGGTTCCTCTCCGGCTCCACCGAGGCCTCCGGCGAGGAAGGCGACGACACGACGGTGGAACTGGACCACCCCGCGCCGCCCGGTTACGCCACCACGGTGGACATCACCGAAGAACTGGCCCCCGACACCCTGCCGTCGGTCGACCGCGAGGGGGAGCGCCTCGCCTACATCGACCCGGCGGAGCGGCTCAACCTGCTCAACGCGGAGGGATCCCGCGAATGGTCGGTCGATCTGCCCTTCGAGGCGGGTAAGGCGCTCGGCAGCCCCCGTTTCGTGGAGTTCGACGGCGGAACCCACGTCGCGCTGGAGACCCCCGGAGCCCTGTGGCTCTGGCCGGAGGAGGGAGGAACCGCCGTCAACGTCGAGTTGACCGAGTCCGCCTCCGCCCAGTTCGTCGGCGACGGCGTCCTGGTGCGCGATGACGACAACGCCTACGTCCTGGTGGACGGAGAACTCGCCAAGGTCGAGACCCCCGGCGGTTCCGCGGCGCTGCTGGCCGAGGACGGCCGCGCGCTCGCCGGCGTTCTCCAGGGGCCCTGGCACTGGGTCGCCCCGGGCGAGGACCCTCAGCGAGTGGAACCCGAACAGCCCGACGGCGCCGGCGATCTGGCCGAGGTCATGACCTTCCTGCGCGGCTACGCGCTCGTCCACTGGGAGACGGAGGACGGCGACGGTCACCTCCTCGCCTTCCACGACAACACCGACGGTTCGGTGCTGGGCACCGCCGAGGTCGAGGAGGAGGACCTGGCGGAGGTGCAGCATCGCACCGGCCCCCTCGGCCCGGACCTGGCGGCCTACGGCCCGGTGCTGTTCGCCCCCGGCAGCGGTGAGACCAACGTCGTCCCGGGTTTCGAACCCGAGGTCGCACTCGGCGACCAGGTCTTCGGTGAACTCGACGGGTCCAGGGTGGCGATCGACGCCTCCGGTGCGCTCACCGACGTTCCCGAGGGCGCAGAGACTCCGCGCGGCCTGCTCGGCGACCGCGCGGTGGTGGTCCACGACGGCCACCTTTATGCCATTTCCCCTGAGTGATCACTGCACAAGAGAAAAGAAAGGAGTCGGATGTCCCCCAAGAATCGGGTACTCACCGTAACGGCGGCGGGTCTCTTCATGGCCGGTTTCTCCGTGGGCCCGGCGTTCGCCGTGACCGCTGACGAGACCACTCCTGACGTCACCCCCGAGGTGACCGAGGAGACGGTCGAGTCCCAGCCGGTCGAGCTCGAGATCGACCTCGGCGAGGTCGTGGAGCGTCCCGTCGAGAACGTCTTCAACATCCTCCCCTTTGACGAGGACGATGGCGAGACGCCTCCCCCTGGTGACGGTGGTGAGGAGCAGCCGCCGCCGGTCCCCGTCGACCCGCCGGATGACGGCGACGACGAGGACGATGGCGAGACGCCTCCGGACGAGGGCGAGGAGCCCCCGCCCGGTGGCGAGGAGCCCCCGCCCGGTGACGGTGACGACGGCGACGATGGTGATGACGGCGACGACGGCGAGGACGGTGGCGAGACGCCTCCGCCCGGCGACGACGACGAGACCACGCCGCCGGACGACGGTCAGACCCCTCCCCCCGGTGACGGTGACGACGGCGACGATGGTGGCGACGACGGCGAAGGCGACGACGGTGAGGGTGACCAGGGCCAGACCCCTGGTGCGACCACTCCCACCACGCCGGCTCCGGCGTCGAACGCCGGTGACCCGAACCTCGCCGCGACCGGCGTCGACCTGTCGGGCTTCGTGCTCGGTGGCGCCGTCGTGGCCGGTATCGGTGCTCTGGCCCTGTGGGCCGGCAGCCGCCGTCCGGGCCTGGCCGAGTAACACCGCGTCCGTGCCCACGAGACTGTGGGCCCTGATGTGAGGAGGGCCCCGACCAGCATGGTCGGGGCCCTCCGTCATGTGATCACGACCGTGGACGTAGGGCCGGTGCCAGGAGGAAGGCGGTCGCGCCCCCGACGGCGATCACCCACAGGGCACCGCCCAGGGTCACCGAGTCGGCGAGGAACCCCACGGTCGGGGGGAAGGCCAGGAACCCCACGCGGCCCAGCCACCCCACCAAGGTCACCCCGTCACCGGTGCGCACCCCCGGAACGTTCCCGGCGGCGGCCAGGGTCAGCGGGAACAGGGTGGACACGCCCAGTCCCATCACCCCGAAGCCGATGATCGTGGTGACCGGGTGCGGCAACGCCAGGGCCAGGGCCATGCCACCGGCGGACAGCAGCCCGCTCGCCTGCCCGACGACCACCGCCCCGAACCGGTCGGTGACCCGGTCGCCGATGAGCCGCCCGAACGCCATCATCGCCTGGCATGCCACGAACGGCATGGCGGCCAGGAACAGCGCCGCGTCCAGTTCCGAGGTCATGTACACCGCGCCCCAGGCGGCGGCGGAGTCTTCGATGCCGCCCGCCATCATCAACAACATGCCCAGCGCAAGGAGCAGGACCACGGCGCGACCGGACATGCGGACGCGACCACCACCGTGGCCGTTGGTCCCGTCCTCGCGTTCGCTGTTCTCCGGTCCGGGCAACAGCATGCGGGAGACCACCAGGTTGATCACCACGAGCACGGTGGTCACCCCGCACAGGTGCCACAGGATGGGCACCCCCGCGCCCGCCATGGCGGCACCGAGCAGTCCTCCGGAGACCGCGGCCAGGCTCCAGACCGCGTGGAAGGTGTTGATGATGCTGCGTCGATAGCGTCGCTGCACTCGTAGGCCGTGCGAGTTCTGCGCGGAGTCGGTCCAGGTGTCGGCGACGCCCAGGACGAAGAGGGCACCGGCGAGCATCCACCAGTTCTGCGCGAGCGCGATGAATGGGAGCGCTCCCAAGCTGATCAGGCTCGTACCCACCGCGGTCCGACCACTGCCGAACCAGTGGATGAGCGGACCGGCGAACATCCCGGTGAGGATCGCGCCGAACGGCATCGCCGCGATCGCCAATCCCAGTTCCGCGTTACTCAGCCCCAGCCCGTCCTTGATCACGGGGAGCCAGGGCACCGCGTTGGTGTAGGTGAACCCGTTCACGAAGAACAGGGTCGACACCGCGACCCGGGCGCGCCTGGCCTCGGGCGGTGGTGTGGTGGCCGTATCGGTCGGGGTGTTCACGGGCGGCTCCCTAAGCGCTTTCGATGCGGGCCGATGCTATCCAGTCCGGTCATCGGATGAACAGTGTTTTGTCGCGCTCGGTCCCGCCGGGCTTGCCTTTCGGAGCGGAGGTGTTTTACATAGGGAACCCGTGTCCTCACCGAGAGCCCGGAAAGGACCCGCTCGACCCCGCCCTCGCCCCACCCCGCCCCGCCCACACCTCGTCCCCCGCCCAGGCCCATGCACCCAGGCCACGCCACCGCGTCCCGTTCCCGCGTGCGGCATCCCCGCCCACCGTCTCCCTCACCCGGGTAATGCCGTGCCCCACGGTCCCGGCCGGAACCGGAAGACCCGCATGATCAACACGAGCGCGCTGCGAGACAAGCCCACCCTCAACGGCGAGAACGTGTCCCTGGTCCCCCTCGGCCCGGAACACACCGACGCCTACTTCGCCGCGGGACTGGACGAGGAGGTCCGTAGACTCACGGGGTCGCACGGGCACCTGACCTATGAGCAGGCGCGCCTGTGGTGTCACGGTCGCGCCGAAGGGGACGACCGCCTGGACCTGGCGATCACCGAACCCAAGGGCGGTCGTTACCTCGGTGAGCTCTCCATCTACTCGGTGTCCCCGGAGAACGAGACCGCCGGCTATCGCATAGCGCTGTCGGCCATCGAGTTCACCGGTAAGGGGCTGGGCCGGGAGGCCACCCAACTGGTCATGCGCTACGCGTTCGAGGAGATCGGCCTGCACCGGCTCTGGCTCCAGGTGTACGCCTTCAACATGCGGGCCATCGCCGTCTACCGTTCCTGCGGTTTCTACGTCGAGGGTCGTCTGCGCGAATCACTGCTGTGGGAGGGGCGCAGACACGACGCGCTGCTGATGGCGGTGCTGCGTGACGGCTTCCGGCCGGCCTGACACCGGGCGATCGGCGGTTTCTCATCTTCCGGTGAAGGGTGCGGGTTTTGCCCGGACCCGGGGTTGTAATCCGTGTACGGCGGGGTATGCCGGTAGCACTTTGCGAGCGGCGTGATCCACGGACAGCCGGAAGGAGGGGTGTCGGGTCCCATGGCCCCGGCACAGGCGACGACATGAACCCGGTACCCGTATCCCTGCCCTTCACCGACCGGACCGAGGCGGGCCGACGCCTCACCGATCGCGTGCGCCCCTACGCGGTCGAAGACCCGATCGTGCTGGCCCTGCCACGCGGTGGCGTGCCGGTGGGAGCCGAACTCGCGCGCGGTCTCGGCGCGGACTTCGACGTCCTCATGGTGCGCAAGATCGGCCTGCCCGGTCGGCCCGAGACCGGGGTCGGCGCCATCACCGAGGACGGTCACGTCCTCTACGACGACCTCGCCCTGGCACGGATGCGCGTTCCCCGCCAGGCGCTCTCCGACACCGTCACCTCCGAACGCGAGGAGCTCGACCGCCGGCGACGTATCTACCGGGGCGAGCGGTCCCTACCCCGGATCACCGGCCGCGACTGCGTGGTGGTCGATGATGGGGTGGCCACCGGTGGCACCGCCCGCGCCGCGCTGAGGATGGTGCGCCAGGCGGGCCCCTCCAGCCTGGTCCTGGCGGTCCCGGTGGCCTCGCCCGAGGCGCTGGAGATCCTCAAGGGGGAGGCCGACGCGGTGGTGGTGATCGGCGCACCGGACAACTTCCGCGCCGTGGGGGAGTGGTACCGGGACTTCGACCAGCTCTCGGACGACCACGTCACCACGATCCTGACCGAACTGGAACGCTCGCGCCCTCGGCCCGAGGTGGCCCGCGCGGTGCGCATCCGCGCCGGGCAGGTCTACCTCGACGGTGACCTGACCATGCCCACGGCCCTGCGCGGTGTGGTGGTGATGGCCTTCGGCCGTGGACGAGGGGACCCCGAACGACGAGCGATCGCGGCCTCGTTGCAGCGGGCCGGATACGCCACCCTGCTGTTGGATCTGATGACCGGTGACGACGGTGACGACGAGGGGGACACCGAGGTCCTGGGCGAGAGGTTGGGCGCGGCCGTCACCTGGTTGCGCCGGGCCACCGACGCGGCCAGCGAACCCCTGGGCGTCATGGGTTGGGGAGACGCGGCGCCCGCGGCCCTGGTGGCCGCGGCGGAGCTGCCGCAGGACGTGGCGTCGGTCGTGGCGCACGGTGGCCGTGTGGACTTGGCCGAACCGGCGTTGGGCAAGGTGCGCGCGCCCACGCTCGTGCTCTTGGAGAGCGAGGACTCGTTCGTACGTGAGCTGGGGGAGTGGTCGAGGGCCCACCTGGGAGGCTCCTCGGAGCTGGGCGTGGTCTCGGGGACCGACCGCCTCCTCGGCGGGACACGGCAGTGGCGCGAGGTCGCGGTGCGCACCCTGGACTGGTTCGACCGGCACCTGTTCCGCCGTGCCGAGTAGGGCGGGGCGGCCGGGCCGAAGATATTACAGCGGCTCGCTCGAAGGTGCCTTCCGAGTAAGACGTTCGAGTCCGTTCCGTGACCCGGACAGTGGAAAACCCGCGGCGCCCTCGACATGAACGTCGGGGCGCCGCGGGTCATCGGGGCCGGGGCCTTCCGGAAAGAGTTCCGCGTGGGGAATGAAACGCGGACTTAGGCGGCGTTGGCGCGTCGCATACGACGACGGCGCTCAGAGGCGCGCTCGTCCTCGTTCAGACCACCCCAGGTGCCGTACTTCTCCGGACGCGAGATCGCATAGTCCAGGCAGTCGGTCCGAACCGGGCAGGCCGCACAGATCTCCTTGGCCTTGCGCTCACGAATCTCCCGCTCCGGCTGGCGCTCGCCATCCGGGCCGAAGAAGAGCACAAGGTCCTCGCCCCGGCACGCGGCGGCATCCTGCCACCCCCAGCTCGGGCGGGGGCGCAGCGCGGCCTGCCGACGTACCTGAGACATGCTTGAACCACCTCTACTGAAATCACTAGTAAGCTGTCTTAAAAAGCTTCAGTCACCAACAAGTCGGTCACGCGGCGCGAGGCACCCCGCACGACGCAAACGTCGTGCGGTGCAGGTGTTGTTCCCCGGTGTGGCTGAGACCACGAGAAGCACCATCACAGCAGGCGATGCCTGTCGATGAAGGGGTGCTCTCACGCGAACGGCCGCGGAGGCGGTGACAGCCTCCGTCCGAGCCGGTACGTAATCATGCCATCCCCACTCCCGATCGTGCACGGGGGGTGGGGAAATTACTCGTTCAACTGTTACCGAAACCTGATGTCTGACATCAGCTCTGTGGGTATTTGTCCGAGTTTGTCGCAGATCACATGTACGACCGTCTTGCGAAGGACAAGGGACATCGTATGGCGCTATGTCGCCCCTGCCTAGGGGGTCCCCCTGATGCGCCCATCACATTCTGGTCGCTGTAGATCTGCGAGATTGGGTGGGACCGTATGTCATCACCCTCCGCGAGGAGCGACCGAGTGCTCGCCGGCACCCGACGAGGCCCGGTGTGGCGCTCGTGTCCCGCGGCGTCCCCTAAGGGTAGGTCCAGGGATCCAAGGTGGAACAGGGCATGGTGTCCGAGCGTCCCAGACGATAGAAAACAGGATGCGTTCGATCGAATACCCGACGAACGGCACCCACGCCCAGGACAGACTCAAGGAGACGAATCACCGTGGCCCTCTTGCGGCTCATTCTCAACATCATCTGGATCTTCGTCGCCGGGTTCTGGCTGGCGCTCGGTTACGTGTTCGCCGGCGTCATCTGCTGCATCCTCATCGTCACCATCCCGTTCGGGGTCGCGTCCTTCCGTATGGCCAAGTACGCCATTTGGCCGTTCGGCCGTGACCTCGTGCGCCGTCAGGGCGCCGGCGGTGGTTCCACCCTCCTGAACGTCATCTGGCTGATCGTCGCGGGATGGTGGCTGACCATCGGCCACATCGTCACCGCCGCCGGTCTGGCCGTGACCATCATCGGAATCCCCATGGCGTGGGCCTCCATCAAGATGATCCCCGTGGCCCTGGCCCCCTTCGGTAACGAGATCGTCGAGAGCGGGCACACCCGGGAACCCTGGCAGTTCTGACGGAGTTGTCTCCTTCACAGGGTCGGGGAGAACCCGGACCCTGTACCGTGCATCAACCCCACTGCGACACCCACGCACCATCCGCCTTCCATCCCCCGAACGAGACGAAACGGCATACGGGTGGTCGCCGTCGATGAGCGACCTCGGTGTCACCACCGGAGAATGGAGTCCATGTGCAAGCCCAGCGGCCGGGAGTTTGGGCGCTCCTGAACAAGTGGCTCGTGTCCCGCAGAGCCCGCGCCGAACGCCTCGCCCACCTGGAGGCGCAGGAAGAGGCCCGGGCCGAGGTCGAGGCCAAGGTGGAACAGGAGAAGCGGGTCGCGGCCGAGCAGGACGACGTCGGCGCCGGCGACCTGTTGCGAATGGTCAGTGACGTCGCCTGGCGGATCCTGCTCATCGGCGTCGTGGTGGGCCTGTTCGTCTACGCGGTCATCCACCTGTCGGTGATCACCCTGCCGGTGGTGCTCGCCGTCTTCATCACCGCCCTGCTCATGCCGATGACCAACTGGCTGCGGAGCAAGGGACTGGGGCGGGGATCCTCGACCGCGCTGTCCGTCCTCTCGGCACTGGTCGTGCTCAGCGGCGTGGTCACCATGATCGTCTCTCCCGCGATCCAGGGCTTCGACGGGCTGGTCGCCAGTGTCAGCAGCGCCTTCGTCGAGCTCCAGAAGGTGGAGATCCCCTTCGTCGACCAGGCGTTGTTCACGGAGATGCTGAACAACGCCTGGGCGCAGGTCCAGGGGATGATCACCGACAACACCGACCAGTTGCTCAGTGGCGCCTGGACCGCCGGCACGGCCGTGGTGCAGCTCCTGCTCGGCCTGGTCCTGATCATCGCCATGACCGTGTACTTCGTGCACTCCGGCGACAAGCTCATGGACTGGGTCGTCACCCTGCTGCCGCCCAAGTCCCGCCCCGGCCTGCGCCACGCCAGTGGCGTCGCCTACGGGGTGATGGGCCGCTATGTGCGGGGTGTGGCGATGGTCGGTGTCATCGACGCCGTCGGCATCGGCATCTTCCTGTTCATCTTCCTGGACGTGAACCTGGCCATCCCGCTGATCGTGCTGACGTTCATCGGCGCGTTCCTGCCGGTCATCGGCGCCTTCCTCACCGGTCTACTGGCGGCCATGGTCGCCCTGGTCGCCGAAGGCCCGGTCATCGCGCTGATCATCGTGATCGCGGTCGTCGTGGTCCAACAGGCCGAGAGCAGCTTCTTCGCTCCCCGGATCTACGGACAGGCCCTGGAGCTGCCCTCGCCGGTCGTGCTGATCGCGATCACCGCGGGTGGCATCCTCGGCGGCATCCCCGGCATGTTCCTGGCGACCCCGATCGCCGCCGTCCTGGCGGCGCTGCTGCGCAACCGTCCTCCGGTCAGCACCGAGAACAACTCGGGTGGGCAAGAGGAGTCCGGCCCGGTGACCGCGGACAAGGACAAAGCGGTCGTGGTGGTGGCCCAGGGCCAGGAGACGACCGAACCGGTCAAAGGGACCAAGGACAAGACCGTCAAGGACAGGGCGGACAAGGACAGGGAACAGGGATGACGACCTGATGTGAGCCCGCGCCCGCGGCGCGGGGAATGGCCACGCCCCCGAACCCGTTGTGAGGGTCGGGGGCGTGGCCGTGCACGCTCCGGCCCCCGTGCTCCGGGGGCTCCGGGAAAAACCCTTCACCGACCCCCTCACCCGTGCCGTTAGGCTGGGTCGGTCCGCCGGGGCGCTCCCGCCCACCCGACCCCACCCGCCGGCCCCACGAACAAGGGCTTGGCCGCGCGCGGTCCAGGGCAGCCACCGACCGTCACACCACCTTGAGGAAGCTCCACCCATGCTGATCGCCACCGACCTCGAAATGCGCGTCGGAGCCCGCCTCCTTCTGGAGCCGACGACCTTCCAGGTCGCCGCGGGCGACCGGATCGGTCTGGTCGGCCGCAACGGTGCGGGCAAGACCACCATGACCAAGGTCCTGGCGGGTGAGGGGCTGCCCACCGGTGGGACGGTCACCTCGTCCGGCACCATCGGTTACCTGCCCCAGGATCCCCGTACCGGAGACCTGGACGTCATCGCCAAGGACCGTGTGCTGTCCGCCCGCGGGATCGACGAGGCGCTGCACGGGCTGCGCGAGGCCGAGAAGAAGATGGCCAGCGACCACGAGAAGACCCGCAACAAGGGCGTGCGCCAGTACGCGAGGTGGGAGGAACGCCTCCACGTGCTGGGCGGGTACGCCGCGGACTCCGAGGCCTCGGCCATCGCCTCCAGTCTGGGCCTGCCGGACAAGGTCCTCGGCCAGCCGCTGCACACCCTCTCCGGTGGCCAGCGACGCCGCATCGAACTGGCCCGCATCCTGTTCAGCGGTGCCGACACGCTGCTGCTGGACGAGCCCACCAACCACCTGGACGCCGACTCCATCGTCTGGTTGCGCGACTTCCTCAAGTCTCACCGGGGCGGGCTCATCGTGATCAGTCACGATGTCGAACTGGTCGAGCACGTGGTCAACAAGGTCTTCTACCTGGACGCCAACCGCAGCGTCATGGACATCTACAACATGGGCTGGAAGCAGTACCAGGTCCAGCGCGAGGACGACGAGCGTCGACGCCGCAGCGAGTTGGCCAACGCGGAGAAGAAGGCCGACACCCTGCGCAAGCAGGCCGAGCGTTTCCGCTACAAGGCCACCAAGGCCCGCGCGGCCCAGCAGATGCTCAACCGCGCCGACAAGATCGTGGACGGGGTGCAGGGGGTTCGCAAGGCCGACAAGGTCGCCAAGCTGCGTTTCCCGGACCCGGCCCCCTGCGGTCGCACCCCGCTCATGGCCGAGGGACTGTCCAAGTCCTACGGTTCGCTGGAGATCTTCACCGGGGTGGACCTGGCCATCGACAAGGGCAGCCGGGTGGTCATCCTGGGGCTCAACGGAGCGGGCAAGACGACCCTGCTGCGCCTTTTGGGCGGGGTCGAGGAGGCCGACACCGGTCGGGTCGTTCCGGGCCACGGTCTCAAACTCGGGTACTACGCCCAGGAACACGAGACCCTGGACGTGGGCCGCAGCGTTCTGGAGAACATGATGAGCGCCGCCCCGGACCTGCCCGAGGTGGAGGCGCGCAAGACCCTGGGATCGTTCCTGTTCACCGGCGACGACGTCGAGAAGCCCGCCGGTGTGCTCTCCGGTGGTGAGAAGACCCGGTTGGCCCTGGCCACACTGGTGGTCTCCAGCGCCAACGTGCTGCTGCTCGACGAGCCCACGAACAACCTGGACCCGGCCAGCCGCGAGGAGATCCTCTCGGCGCTGCGCAACTACAAGGGCGCGATCGTCCTGGTGACACACGACGAGGGCGCCGTCTCCGCCCTTCAACCCGAGCGGGTCATCATGCTCCCGGACGGGGTCGAGGACATGTGGAACGCCGACTTCGAGGACCTCATCGCCCTGGCCTGAGTCGGCCCGTGGGAACACGGTGAGGGAAGGGGTGGACGCCCAGAAGGCTGGGAGGTTCACCCCTCCTCTTTTTCGGACAGGGTTTGTGTGTCTCCGAAACCCCGGTCACTCGGTGTGTCCACCGTCGGTTGTGGCGGTCCGGGACGCCCATGCCTGATCATGGCTGTGGTTCCGGCACCCACGGTGCCGGAGTGTCTTGAACGGGAGAGAACTGTGAGTGACGAGTTGAGGAAGGGCGCCCGGGTCTCGGGTGCAGGTCGCGCGGAGCTGGCCGCCGATCTCAAGCGCCGCTACGACGAGGGGGAGAGCATTCGTGGTCTGGCCGCGGCCACGGGCCGTTCCTACGGTTTCGTGCACCGTCTGTTGGGCGAGGCCGGCGTGGAGCTGCGCGGGCGTGGTGGGGCGACACGCAAGGCGTGACGGTCGGTGTCGTCGCCGGGGTTACCCGCGAGTAGGGTCGGGGGTGTCACACCGATCCGACGGAGGAACACATGTCCCAGGCCCAGCAGGAGACCGGCGCGCGGCAGGCGCCCACCGAGGAGGAGCTGACCCGCGCGGGACTGCGGCTGTCGGTGGAGGGCGCGGTCGCCCGCATCACCATCGCCCGCCCCGAGCGCCGCAACGCGATGACCGGTCGCACCTGGACGACCATGGCCCACATCGGCCAGACGCTCCCCGGGGATGTCCGAATCGTCGTCATCTCCGGGGAGGGCGACATCTTCTCCGCGGGCATCGACCTCAACATGTTCACCCCCGAAGGGGTGGACGGGGAGCGCTCGATCATCGACGGGCTGGCCGAGGGGACCACGGACGACGCCGAGCTGGACGCCTACATCGCCGAACTCCAGGAGGGCTTCCGCTGGTTGCGTCGTCCCGACCTGGTCACCATCGCCGCCGTGCGCGGACACGCGATCGGCGCCGGGTTCCAGCTGGCCCTCTCGTGTGACCTGCGCATCCTCGCCGACGACGCCAAGTTCTGTATGAAGGAACCCGCCCTGGGCTTGGTGCCGGACCTCACCGGCACCAAGCCCCTGGTGGACATCGTCGGCGTCCATCGCGCCGTCGAGATCTGCCTGACCGCCCGCAAGGTCGGTGCCGAGGAATCTCGCGAGATCGGTCTCGCGACCCTGGTCGTGGGCGTCGACGAACTCGACGGTGCCGTTGACGACGCCATCGCCGGGCTCCTCGCGGTCAACGCCGACGCCGCCGTCGCGACCAAGGCGCTCCTGTGGCAGGCCGCGGACAACACCCTGGAAGAACAGTGCGCCGCCGAGCGCAAGGCCCAGGCCGGTCGCCTCACGGCCATGGCCGCCGGTTCCTGATCCCGGAGCACGGCCGATGGTGATCGGGGCGGGCGGGGAGACCGGTATCACCGGGGAAATGCCCCCGTCCCGTCCCCGCTCAGAGATGATCTCTAGTACGCTGCTGCAAGCGGTCGTTCAATGCCGCGCGCATAAGAGCGCGCCGGGCCGCCAAGACGCGGAGAGCGTGTCGACCCGGTCGACGTCACTCTTGACCCGAAGAGCACACGAACCCCACACGAGACGGGGTCGCTTCCGCGTGTGATCAGGCGCGTTTGTGTGATTTCTTCGCTGGGTCCGCTGTGACCGTGTGAAGCCTTCCTCGAAACGCCGCCAAACGATGAGGAAGGTACACGTCACTTGACGACGGACACTGCCGTAATGCCTGCCTTCGACAGCCTTGGCCTGCCCAAGGACATCGTCGAGGAGCTGGCCAAGAACGGTGTGACCACCCCGTTCCCGATCCAGGCCGCCACCATTCCCGACGCCATCGAGGGCCGCGACGTCCTCGGTTGTGGCCGCACCGGATCGGGCAAGACCCTGGCCTTCGGCCTGCCGGTCCTGATGCGCTGCTCCGAGCGCCGCGCCGCCGCCAACCGCCCCCGGGCCCTGATCCTGGTGCCCACCCGTGAGCTCGCCCACCAGGTGCGCGACTCCCTTCGCGGCTACGCCCGCGTCGTGGGCGTGCGCGTGGGCGACGTGGTCGGTGGCAGCTCCTACACCCGCCAGATCAACGAACTGCGCCGCGGCGTCGACGTCCTCGTCGCCACCCCCGGCCGCCTGACCGACCTGATCGAACAGGGCGCCTGCGATCTGGGCGACGTCGAGGTCTCGGTGCTGGACGAGGCCGACCAGATGTGCGACATGGGCTTCATGCCGCAGGTCAGCGAGCTCCTGGACCAGGTCAAGCCGGACGGGCAGACGCTGCTGTTCTCGGCCACCCTGGACGGTGACGTCGACAAGCTCGTGCGCCGGTACATGAGCGACCCGCGCACCCACTCGGTCGACCCGCCCGTCTCCCAGGTCACCACCATGGAGCACCACCTGCTCAAGGTGCTGCCCCGCGACAAGAACAAGATCGTCACCCAGATCGCCGCGCGCGATGGCCGCACCATCATGTTCGTGCGCAGCAAGTACCGCGCCGACACCATCAGCGAGCAGCTGATCGAGGCCGGCGTGCCCTGCGCCTCCCTGCACGGTGGCAAGACCCAGAGCGTGCGTACCCGCACCCTGGCCAAGTTCCGTGAGGGCAAGATCCAGGCCCTGGTCGCCACCGACGTCGCCGCTCGCGGTATCCACGTCGACGGCATCGACATGGTCGTCAACATCGACCTGCCCACCGGCCACAAGGACTACCTGCACCGCGGCGGCCGTACCGCCCGCGCCGGTTCCTCCGGCCTGGTGGTCTCCCTGGTGGCGCCCAACCAGCGTCGTATGGCCCGCCGCCTGCTCAGCGACGCCGGCGTCGAGGCCAAGCAGCACCTGGTCAACCCCGGAGACGAGTTGCTCTCCGAGGTGACCGGCGCCAAGGAGCCTTCCTGGGAGCCGTGGATCGAGCCGCCGGAGCCCGTTCGCGAGCGTCGCGGCCGTGGCGGCCCCCGTCGCGGTGGCGGCTACCGCGGTAACGGTGGTGGCTACCGAGGCGGTTACCGTGGTGACCGTTCCGAGGGTGGTTACCGTGGCGGCGGTCGTAACGACCGTGATGGCGGCTACCGCGGAGACCGTCCCGAGGGTGGCGGCTACCGTGGCGGCGGTCGTAACGACCGTGATGGCGGTTACCGCGGTGAGCGTTCCGAGGGTGGTTACCGTGGCGGTGGCCGTAACGACCGTGAGGGCGGCTACCGCGGAGACCGCCCCGAAGGCGGCGGTTACCGTGGTGACCGTCCCGAGGGTGGCGGCTACCGTGGCGGCGGCGAGCGTCGGGGCGGCTACGGCGGCGACCGTCGCGGTGGCGGTGGCCCCCGTGGCGGCTTCCGTGGCGACCGTCGCGGTGGCGGCGGCCCCCGCCGTGGTGAGCGCTTCGACTCCGCTCCCCAGCGTTAGGGACTGAACTGAGGAGGGGCCCGGACCGGCACACGCCGGCCCGGGCCCTTCGTCATGGGCCGGAACATGGGTGTTTACGGTCCTTTACCACCTCTTCGCGTGTCCCGGAGAAGCCGCGATCACCCGGAGGAGCACAGTGGGCGGGAAACCCCGAAGTCGCACTCGGGACCACCACGCCCACCTGAAGGGGAACGCGTGACCGTCCTCAACAACGCTCTCGTCGCCCTCAACGACGCCTTCTGGACCTTCTTCGTCATCCCGCTGCTGGTCATCCTGGCCGTCTACTTCACGGTGCGCTCGGGGTTCGTCCAGGTCCGGCTGCTACCCGAGATGTTCCGCGTCATACGCAGCAGCCCCGGGACCGCTCCGGACGGCGGTAGGGAGATCTCCTCCTTCCAGGCCTTCGCGCTCTCCGCGGCCTCCCGCGTGGGTACCGGCAACATCGTCGGCGTCACCCTGGCGATCATGCTGGGCGGGCCCGGAGCCGTGTTCTGGATGTGGCTGATGGCCGGCGTCCTCGGCGCCGCCTCCTTCGTGGAGTCCACCCTCGCCCAGCTGTACAAGGTGCGTACCGGAACCGGATTCCGTGGTGGCCCCGCCTACTACATGCTCCACGGGTTGAACCGACGGTGGATGGGCGCGCTCTTCGCCGTCATCATCACCGTGACGTTCAGCCTCGTCTTCAACTCCGTGCAGTCCAACAGCATCTCCGGGGCGATCGGCACCTCGGTGGGCGCCCTCGGCGGGGGCGGAGGGTGGATCCTGAACGTGGCCGTGGGTCTGGTCCTGGTCGCCATCACCGCCGCGGTCATCTTCGGTGGTGTGCGCCGGATCGCCACCGTCGCACAGGCCCTCGTCCCGCTGATGGCGATCCTCTACATCCTGCTCGGCGTCGCCGTGGTGATCATCAACATCCAGGCCGTCCCGGACGTCTTCGGCGCCATCTTCGGCCACGCCTTCGGCCTGCGCGAGGTCGCGGCGGGTGGCGTGGGCACCGCCATCCTGTGGGGGATGCGGCGGGGAATGTTCTCCAACGAGGCGGGTCTGGGGTCGGCGCCCAACGCCGGTGCGGCCGCGTCGGTGTCCCATCCGGCCAAGCAGGGCCTGGTCCAGACCCTGGGCGTGTACTTCGACACCTGGTTGATCTGCTCGGTGACCGCGTTCATCGTGCTGCTGTACGGGACCGAGTTCAACCCCGACATCCCGCCCATCGAGGTGGCCCAGACCGCTCTGGAGAGTTCGCTGGGCGGCTGGTCCGTCCACGCGCTCACCATCATCATGTTCCTGCTGGCGTGGACGTCGGTCCTGGGCAACTACTACTACGGCGAGTCCAACCTGCAGTTCCTGGACGCCGAACCCAACCACATGACCTACTTCCGTTCGGCGGTCCTGGTCGCGATCTTCCTCGGTTCCGTCGCCCCGCTGACCGTCATCTGGACCCTCGCCGACATCTCCATGGGTGTCATGGCCACGGTCAACCTGTTGGCCATCGCCCCGTTGTCCACCGTCGCCTTCCGGCTGCTCGCCGACTACAGCCGACAGCTGCGATACGGTCTGGACCCACAGTTCTCCCTGGCCAAGATGCCGGACCTGCAGAACGTCACCGCGTGGGGTCCGGTGTCGGGGGAGTCGGTGGACCGGCGCGAGCCCGGCGAGGAGGGCGACGAACGGGCGGCCGGAGACCAGGGATCCGAGGGCGGCGACGGGCCCCCCGAGGAAGACGAGGACCCCGGCCGTGAGGACGACCGGGGCCCGGAGACGAAGGACTGATCATGCGCCGGGGGCGGGGTCACCGCCCTTGGGCACGGCGGCCAGGTCGGTGCCCCGGGTCTCCCTGGACCACACCACCGCCACCACGGTGACGACACCGACCGCCGCCACGTACACCGAGATCGGCAGGCTGGAACCGAAGGTCGCCAGCAGCGCCGTCGCGATCAGTGGGGCCAGACCACCGGCCACGATCGACGCCAACTGGTAGCCGATGGAGGCACCCGAGTACCGCACCCGGGTGCTGAACAACTCCGAGAAGAACGCCGCCTGCGGACCGTACATCGCGCCGTGCAGGATCAACCCGACGGTCGCGGCCAGGGTCACGGAGCCGAACGTGCCCTGGTCGATGAGCGGGAAGAAGGCGAACGACCACAGGGAGACCCCCACCGCCCCGACCGCGATGACCGGCCGCCGTCCCACCACGTCGGACAGCGCGCCCCACGCCGGGATGGTCACCAGGTGCACCGCGGAGGCGATCAGCACCGCGTTCAGCACGGCCTCGTTGGACAGGCCCGCCTGCTGGGTGGCGTAGACGAGGATGAACGCCGTGACCACGTAATAGGAGACGTTCTCGGCCAACCGCACGCCCATGGCCACGAGGGTCTCGCGCCAGTGATGACGCAGCACGTCGAGAATCGGGGCGCGCTCGGTGCCCTTGGACTCGCCCACCTTGCGAGAGGCGTCCTTGAACACCTCCGACTCGGTGACCGCGAGCCGGATCCACAGACCGATGAACACCAGGATCCCGGACAGCAGGAACGGGACGCGCCAACCCCAGTCGAGGAAGGTCTCGTCGGCCATCACCACGGCAAGCACCGCGAGGACGGCGGTGGCCAACAGATTGCCGCAGGGCACCCCGGCCTGGGGCCAGGACGCCCAGAAACCGCGGTTGCGCGGCTTACCGTGTTCGGCGACGAGCAGGACCGCGCCACCCCACTCACCGCCCAGGGCGAACCCCTGGATGACGCGTAGCAGGGTGAGCAGCAGGGGAGCGCCCACCCCGATCGCCGCGTAGGTGGGCAACAATCCGATCGCGAAGGTGGCGCCGCCCATCATCAACAGACTCAGCACCAGGAGCTGTTTGCGACCGATCCGGTCGCCGTAGTGTCCGAAGACCACACCGCCCAGGGGCCGGGCCACGAACCCAACGGCGTAGGTGCTGAAGGCCAGCATGGTGCCGACCAGGGGATCGGAGTCGGGGAAGAAGACCACGTTGAAGACCAACGCGGCGGCGGCCCCGTACAGGAAGAAGTCGTACCACTCGATCGTGGTGCCGATGAGGCTGGCGGTGACGACCTTGTGGAAGGGGGTTTTCGGAGCACTTCCGTCCGCGGGGGACGGCGTCGTTCTCGGTTCCATGGGCGCCAACGATAGAGACCTGGATCACATTCTGACCATGGGGGTGGAACCCATACGTGCGTTCTCGCTCATGTGGTCTTCGCCCGGGAACGTCCATCCACAGGTTCGCCGTTGCTCGCGCGAACGAAAACGGTTTTCGGTTACCATTCGGGTAGTTCCCAACCGAACCTCACGGAGTACACCCGTGTCCGAACGGACCACACACGACTCCGCCCCGTCCTCCTCTCTCGGCGACTCCCTCGCCGGCGGCTGGGACGACCGCGGAGACGAACTGCCCCCCGCCGACTGGGGAAGGCGGCCCGGAGCACGCAGGACCGGCACGGTCTGGCTCTTCGCCCTGATCATCACCGCGATGGCCTTCGGCCACGCGTGGCTCTCCGACGACCTGACCGGCCAGGCCTTCCTGGCCTGGGCCACCATCTTCACGGCCATCAGCTTCCAGGCCATGCCCTTCCTGGTCTTCGGAGTGGCCCTGTCCGCCGCCCTTGTCGCCTTCGTGCCGACCTCGGTCTACCGGCGGTTCATCCCGAGCAAGGCGGGCCACGCCGTCCCCGTGGCGGGTGTCTCAGGCGCCTTGCTGCCAGGGTGCGAGTGCGCGTCCGTGCCCATCGCCGGCAGCCTGATCAAACGGGGGGTGGCGCCTGCGGCGGCGTTGACCTTCCTGCTCGCGGCGCCCTCCATCAACCCGATCGTCATGATCGCCACCGCGGTGGCCTTCGCCGGACAGCCGGAGATGGTACTCGCCCGCTTCACGGCTTCCCTGCTGGCGTCGGTGGTCATCGGTTGGATCTGGGTGAGGTTCGGTCGTACCGATTGGCTGCGTCTTCCCGCGCAGTCCCATGACCCGGGTGCTTCCAAGTGGCGGGTCTTTCGCGAGTCGATGCTGCACGACATCATGCACGCCGGCGGATACCTGGTGGTGGGCGCCCTCGCGGCCGCCACGCTCAACGTGATGGTGCCTCGCGAATGGCTGCTGACGGTGGCCGAGGCACCCATCGTCTCGGTGCTGGTGCTCGCCGCGCTGGCCATCCTGTTGTCCATCTGTTCGGAGGCCGACGCCTTCGTCGCGGTCAGCCTCACCGACTTCTCGCCCACCGCCAAGCTCGCGTTCATGGTCATCGGCCCCATCGTCGACCTGAAGCTCATCGCGATGCAGGCGGGAGTGTTCGGCTGGCGCTTCGTCGCCCGCTTCGCCCCCCTGTGCCTGGTGGTCGGTCTCCTCAGTACGTTCCTGATCGGAGCCTTGATCCTGTGAACCGCATCGCGCAGGGACTCACCCTCGTCCTGCTCGGCGCCGCCGCGCTGACCAGCACCGTGCCCACCGACCTGTACCTGAACTGGGTCAAGGCGGGCTTCGGGCCCTTCCTGATCGCCGCCGGGATCGTCATGGTCGGGCTCGGCGTCCTGGTCATCGTGGCCGAGGTCCGCGGGGAGAGGGACGACTCGGACGAAGAGGAGACCACCCCCGCCACGGCCGAGGCGAACACGTCGGGACAGGGCGACGATCACGGCCACGACCACTCTCGCGCCCCCTGGGTGGCCTGGCTGCTCCTGCTCCCGGTGCTGGCGGTATTCGTGGTCGCCCCGCCGGCCCTGGGTTCGTACACGGTGGAGAGCACGAGTGGTTCGGCGGGTCCACCACCCCGGGATGAGGGTGGGAACTCCAAGTTCAACGACGCCCTCTCCGAGGCGGCGCCGGGGGAGACGGTCCGACTCGATATCCAGGCGTTCGTGATGCGGGCCTGGATCGACGAGGAACGCGAGATGGCCGACCGCGAGATCGAACTGACCGGGTTCGCCGTTCCCAACGAAGAGGGCGAGGGCTGGTACCTGGCCCGACTCCAAATGGCCTGCTGCGCGGCGGACGCCGTGGTCAACAAGGTCCTCATCACCGATCGGCCGGCGCCCGAGGCGGACAGCTGGTGGACGGTCCAGGGCACCTGGGTGGAGCCCGAGGGAGACCTGTACGACGTCTCCGAGCACGAGTTCGCCACCGAGGGGATGGAAGAGGTCACCAACCCGCCCGATCCCTACGAGTAGGGGCCGGGACTCTCGGCCCGTTGGGGCGTCGCTCCCGCCACACCGTCGCCAGTTCTCGGTTTTGGGATGACACTGGGTGACAATGAGTGCGTGTCAGAACCCCAGGAACGGCAACGGAAAAGATGGGGATGGCCCCGCCCCCGTTCCATCCGAGCCCGGGTGACGGTTTGGGCCACGACCATACTGACCCTGGTCGTACTGGTCATCTCCGTGGGTTCCTTCCTGTTCCTCCGGGAAGTGGTACAGAACCAGTTGAGCGATCGGGCTGCGGAGGCGGCACGTGCCGTCGTCGAGCACATCATGATGGACCGCTACGACTCCTCCATCCCCGCCACCGAACCGATCCTGCGGTTGCAGATCGTTGACCGGGAGACCTTTGAGGTCCTCGCCTCCAGCGCCGCGGTGAGGGGCCTGCCGGCCCTGACCGAACGGGCGCCGGCCGAACACGACTTCCGCATGGACACGGTCGTCTGTGATGAGGCGGCGGGGATCGAACCCGACGACTGCTTCCAGGTGGTGGGCTACACCGTCACCGACTCCGCCTATGGTGACGTGATCGTGCTCGCCGCTACCCGCACCCCCCAGGTGCTCATGCGGCACACGCTCGAATCCGCCCTGACCGGTATGGCGGTCGTCCTGCTCGTCGGCACCGCCCTGATCCTCTGGTACGGGGTGGGACGGGCGATGCGCCCGGTGGAGATGATCAGCGCCGAGATGGACCGGATCTCGGTCAGCGACCTGCACCGCAGGCTCCCCGTCCCCCGCAGCGACGACGAGATCGCCCACCTGGCCCGCACCGCCAACTCCACCCTCGGCCGGCTGGAGGAGGCGATGGTCCGGCAGAGGCGCTTCGTCTCCGACGCCTCCCACGAACTGCGCAATCCCATAGCCGGTATGCGGACCAAACTGGAGGTCGAACTTTCCGATCCCGAACCCGACCAGCGCGCCCGCGAACGCCTGCTCAACGGTCTGCTCTCCGACACCGAACGGTTGGAGAACATCGTCTCCGACCTGCTGGAACTGGCCCGGATGGACACCGACGTGGCCATGATCCGCGAACGTATCGAACTGGGCTCCCTTGTGCGGGAGGAGTTCACCGACCCGCGCCGACACACGCAGGTGCGCGTGCACGCAGCCGAACCCGTCCACGTCGTGGTCAACCGAATGCGCCTGGTGCGGGTGCTGACCAACCTCGTCGCCAACGCCGAGCGCCACGCCCACAGCCGTATCGACATCATCGTCGGACAAGGCAAAGGGGCCGCGGTCCTGGAGGTACACGACGACGGCGCGGGGATCCCGGTCAAGGACCGCGAACGCGTCTTCGAACGCTTCTCCCGACTGCCCGACTCCAAGGAGCTCGACCCGGGTGGCAGCGGCCTCGGGCTGGCCATCTCCCGGGAGATCGTGCACGCCTACGGCGGCACACTCGTGGCAGGCCACAGCGACCTGCTCGGCGGTGCCCTGTTCACTCTGCGCCTCCCCGAAGAACTGGACGACGAGGACGAGTCGGAGCAGCGCACATGAGCGTCGACGCCCCGGCCACGGGCGCGACCGGAACAACGACCCGGGGGCCGCAGGAGGACCCGAAGGCCGAACGTGAGCCGGGGGCCGCCGGCGGGGGAGGCGGAGTCGACCCCCTCACCCGCCCCTCCGGGGGAGGGGCCCACCGCCCCAACTACTTCGTCGTCGGGTTCGTCGGCGCACTCGGAGTCCTCAGCGCCTGGCTGCTGGTGGAGGCCCTGACCGGGGCCCGAGCGGTGTTCGTCTACATCCTGGTGGCGCTCTTCCTCGCGGTCGGCCTGAACCCGGTCATCGAACTACTGCGCCGCGGGCTGCGGATGCCCCGCTGGGCGGCGATCGTCACCGTGTGCCTGGCCCTGCTGGCCTTCGTGGCGGTGTTCACGTGGGCCATCGTGCCACCGTTGACCGAGCAGGTGAGCGGTTTCGTCTCCGCGCTGCCCGGCGCCATCGACCATCTGCGGAACACGGCGTTCTTCCACGAGGTGGATCACCGCTACAACGTGTTGGAACGCCTGGAGGGGGTCGTCACCGGCGGCGACTTCGGACAGCGGATCTTCGGTGGCCTGGTCGGGGTGGGCCAGGTGGTGTTCAACTGGTTGTTCGCCCTCTCCACGGTGTTCGTCCTGACCCTGTTCTTCATGGCCTCGTTGCCCGGCATGATGGACGTCTCCTACCGGTTCGTGCCGCGTTCGCGCCGCGACGGGGTCCGTGAGATCGGTGACGAGATCGTTCGACGCATCGGTGCGTTCATCGCCGGACAGTTGGTGGTGGCGGCCTTCGGCGGGGTCGTGGCGTTCTTCTTCCTGTGGGCGATCGGTTCGGCCTACGCGCTCACCCTGGCCCTGGTGGTCGCCGTCACCGCGTTGATCCCTTTGGTGGGTACCAGCATCGGTGCGCTCGCGGCCGCCCTGGCGGTGGGGGTGGGCGACCTCTGGCTGGGACTGGCCACCCTCGTCTTCTTCCTCGCCTACCAACAGATCGAGAGCTACGTGATCTCTCCCCGGGTGATGCGGCACGCCGTGGACGTGGCTCCGACGGCCAACATCACCGCCGCCTTGGTCGGCGGCGCGCTGCTCGGTCTGGTCGGGGCGCTGTTGGCCATCCCCACCGTGGCAGCGCTCACCCTGGTGCTGAAGAAGGTGGTCTTCCCCCGTCTGGAGCGGCGCTGACCCGGAGTGGCGGAAGGGGAGGAGGGCGCGGGCCCGATGCGACCCACGCCCTCCTTCGCCTTGTGCCTTCCGGGTGTGCCCGGAGCGGGCCCCGCTAGTGGTCGCCGTCGTGCAGGGCGACCTCGTCGGGGTCGGGCCGGTCCAGTTCGAAGGGGAGGATCTCCCCGCCATCGCTGTCGGTGACCCGCGGTTCCTGCAGGATCTCCGGTTCCTCACCGGCGTGGTTCTGGGCGACCATGACGCCGGAGTAACCGCTGTGGTCGTCCTCGGTGGCGACGAACGGCACCAGCCCCGGGCCCTCCCACTCCTGGGAGTTGAGCGTCTGGATCAGGGTCTCCCGGTCCAGGTCGGGGCCGACCTCCATGAGCAGCTGGGCCATCAGCGTGGCCTGCACCATGCCGTACATCGTGGTGTCGGTGAAGGGCGCGCCCTCGTTGTACTCATCGTGGATCTCACGGAAGAACGCGGTCCACGGGTCTTCGGTCTGGCCGGCCATCGGGAGGAAGGAGGTGATGATCAGCCCGTCGGTGAAGGCCTCCGGCGGCACGTCCTCCGCGGGTGTTCCCTCGGCGTACCGCGTGATCAGTTCGGTGACGACCTCGACGTCACCACCGAAACTGGGGGCCACCCACTGCGGCTCGTAGCCGACGGATTGGGCTTGGAGGATGGCCAGACCGAGGAAGGCCGGAATGCAGTAGCAGACGGCGACATCGGCCTCGGCGTCCTTCAGGGCCTCGATCTGACCGTCGAGTTCGGCGACGCCGGGGTCGTAGTCCTCCCAGGCGACGATGTCGTCGATGAGGTACTGCTCGATGCCCGCGTGCGAGGAGGGGCCGACGTCGTCGTTCTGGTAGAGCAGACCGACGCTGTCGTCGGGGAAGTTCTCCGAGATGTAGGCGCCCTGGACCTTCGCCTCCTTGGAGTAGTCCACCTGGAAGCCGTAGCTGTAGGGGTACTGCTCGGGTGAGTCCCAGGCCAGTGCTCCGGAGGAGACGAAGAGGTCGGGGACTCCCTCGGCGTTGAGGTCGTCGATCACCGCTTCGTGGGTGGGCGTGCCCAACCCACCGAGCATGGCGAAGATCTCCTGCTCGTCGATGAGGTCGCGCGTGACGTCCATGGTCTGCGCGGGGTCGAAGACGTCGTCCTCGACGCGGTAGTCGATCTGGCGGCCGTGGATGCCACCGTTGTCGTTGATGTAGTCGAAGACGGCCCTCGTGCCGGTCGAGACGTGTACGAAACCCGGTGACGCGGCACCGGTGAGAGGTTGATGGGTTCCGATGACGACGCTGTCGTCGGTGACCCCCGTGGTGAGATCGCTCGCGGCGGACTCTTCCTCACTCGACCCGGAGCCGCCGCACGAGGTCGCGAGAATCGCCACGGTGAGCGTCGAAGCGATGATTCTCAGTGTTCGCATGTGGTCTTCCTGAACTTCGGTGGTGCCTGCGCAGCGGGAGGCTTTTCGGCCTGTGGGGGAAGACGGCTTCGTAGCTCGGGAGAAGGCTCTGGGGGTGGACCCCTACTCATCAGTACGTTACCGGCTGGTAAACATCATACGAAGGGGGTCGAGTGCTGCGACCGCTGGTAACGCATAGTCGCCCGGCCCCAGGTCACAGGCGCGCGAATGGGCCGGAGGTCCGACCGGGGGTCTCCGGCGTTAAAGGTGGCGAGGGTCGGTGCGCCTTTGTCGAGAAACCCTTAGGGGGTAACGGTTTCGTGGTGTGCAAGGGTGTTTCGAGTGGAAAGTCCGATCATGGGATCAATGTGCGGATCGAAGTCGGTGATTCTTCCCGATCGGCTCAGACCTTCTCGGCGCTCTGGTCGATGATCTCCCGCGCCACGCGCGCGATCCGGTCCGCCACCTGGCTCACCGGGCCGTCGCGGCGCCAGACCAGAAGGTGCCGAAGCTGTATCGGGGCCCCCGCCAACTGACGGACCACCACACCCCGGCCGGTGTCGAAGTCGGACTGGCAGGGTGCCACCGCCCGGCGGTCGGCGATCAGGTCACGGATCTCCGACCGATCGTGCAGTCGGTAGGGCACCTCGGGGCTGAACCCCGCCTGCTGGCAGGCGACGTAGAAGCACTCGGGCCAACCGGTTCCGTCGGGGGGAGTGAGCGCCCAGGAGTTGTCCGCCAGGTCCTCCAGGTGGATGGACGGTTTTTCGGCCAGCGGGTGGTCCACCCACAGTGCCACGTGCAGCGGATCCACCGCGAGCATCGCCCACGCCAGCGGTCCGTCCGTGGTCAGGTCGCGGTCCACGTAGTCGATGGTGGTTCCCAGGTCGAGTCGGCCGGCCCGGACCAGGTCGGTGACCAACTTGGGGGAGTACTCGGTGCGTACGTGTACCGGGACCCCGGGGAAGACCTCCGAGAGTCGTCCGGACAGCTCCACGGTGAGTTGGCCGACCCCGCCGATGCGCAGCGCGGTGGGGAAGGCTCCGCGCGCGCTGATGTCGTGCATCAGGTCGTCCATGGACAACAGCACGGCACGTGCTCGGACCAGGACGAACTCGCCCAACTCGGTCGGGCGCACCCCCGAGCGGCCACGGTGGAACAACGCCCCGCCGACCTCGCGTTCGATGCGTTGCAACTGGGTGGTGAGCGCGGGTTGCGAGGTGGACAGTGCCGCTGCCGCCTTGGTGACGCTGCCGGTGTCGGCGAGGAGACAGACGGTGCGAAGGTGGCGGAGTTCGAGGTCCATGCGTGGAATCTAAGCCGCATGACCCCTCCGTGTACAGGCGGCCGAACCCGAAGGCTCGTGGTGGGCGTCGTGTTCAGGGCGAACGTCTCGGAGGCCGTTCACCGTCCAACCCCGGGGTGCCCAAAGTGCGGGGCTTTGGGATAAGGTGCCCAGCGTCACCATATAGTTGGACGACCTACTAAATCGCGGTCCGCGAAGTGGGTCCCACGCGCACCAGGGCGCGTAACCGTGGGAGAGTTCATGGCGGTCGAACGCACGCTGCACACACCCGAGGCCGAACAGCTCCTTGAGTTGACCCGGGAGATCGTGGACAAGGAGATCGTCCCGCGTGCGGCCGAGGACGAGGAGAACTCCGTCTTCCCCCGCGACGCCTTCACCACCCTGGGTCGCGCCGGTCTGCTGGGGCTGCCCTACCCCGACGAGTACGGCGGCGGGGGACAGCCCTACGAGGTCTACCTCCAGGTGGTGGAGGAGATCTCTCGCGGTTGGCTCGCCCTGGGCCTGGGCGTCAGCGTCCACACCCTGTCCTGCTACCCGTTGGCCGCCTACGGGGCCGAGGACCAGAAGGCCGCGCTCCTGCCGGACATGCTCGGCGGGGAACTCCTCGGCGCCTACTGCCTGTCCGAGACCACCTCGGGTTCGGACGCCGCGGCCATGGCCACCCGCGCCGAACGCACCGAGACCGGCTACCGGGTCAACGGTGCCAAGGCGTGGATCACCCACGGCGGACAGGCCGACTACTACGCGCTCTTCGCCCGTACCGGAGCCCCCGACTCCGGTGGCCGCGGCATCAGCTGCTTCCACGTGCCGGCCGACACCCCCGGACTGGGCTCCGCCGCGCCCGAACGCAAGATGGGCATGTGCTCCTCCACCACCGCCGGGATGCTCTTCGACGACGTCGAGCTCGACACCTCGGCGCTGGTCGGGGAGGAGGACCGGGGCTTTCCCATCGCCCTGTCCGCCCTGGACTCGGGGCGCCTGGGCATCGCCGCCTGCGCCGTGGGCCTGGCCCAGGCCGCCTTGGACGCCGCCGTCGCCTACTCCCGCGAACGCCACCAGTTCGGCTCCGCCATCGGCGACTTCCAGGGTCTGGGCTTCATGCTCGCCGACATGGCCACCCAGATCGCCGCCTCACGCGAGCTGTACCTCTCCGCGGCCCGCCTCCGTGACGCCGGACGCCCCTTCGGCAAGCAGGCCGCCATGGCCAAGCTCCTGGCCACCGATACCGCCATGAAGGTCACCACCGACGCCGTCCAGGTGTTCGGCGGCTACGGCTACACCCGCGACTTCCCGGTCGAGCGCTTCATGCGCGAGGCCAAGGTCCTTCAGATCGTGGAGGGCACCAACCAGGTGCAGCGTCTGGTGATCGGCCGCCACTTGGCCCGAGAGGCCGAGGCCTGAGCACCGCACCGCCTCAACGGCGCAGCAGCTCCAGGGCGATCTCCGCTTGGTGCACCGTCGGCTCGACCCCGCGGTCGGTGAGCACCGCCAGGGCCGACCGGTAGTCGGGGCCGCGCTCCAGGTCGTGGAGCCAAGCGGCCTCGGGACCCCCGCCGCCCTCCCAACCCAGGAGTCGCGCCCGGCTGTTCGGTGGGCTCACCGAGACCCGACGCAGGCCACCGGACAACCCCAGTCCGGTGGCCTTGAGCAGGGCCTCCTTGCGCGCCCAGTAGCCGAAGAAGGCCCCCACCCTCCCGGCTTCGGGCAGCGTGCTCCACTCTCGACGTTCGGTGTCGGCCAGTGTGAAGGCGGCGAGTCCGTCCAGGTCGCGCGAGTCCGACACCCGCTCCACGTCCACTCCGACCGGGACACCCTCGGCCAGGGCCAGCACCACCCACTCGCCGGAGTGACTCACCGAGATCTCCCAGCCGTCGGCGGCGCCGATCGGAACCGGCTTGCCGTGCGGGGAGGCGTCCTCCCCACCCGCTCCGGTGCGCGCCTTGTCCTCACACGATCGGCAGCGCAGGTCGAAGACGACGTCCTCGGGGGCGCAACCGACACGTTCGGCGAGCACCAGACGGGTCAGTGCCCGCCCGACCAGATGGCGATCCCGGTCGGCCTGAAGTCGGAACCGGGCGTTGCGGGTGCGTTCGCCCTCGTCCAGCAGGTCGAGCAGACGGTCGCTCGCGGCGGAGGTGTGGGCCCACCACACCGTGGACTCTAGGGGCGAGGAACCAAGGGTCATGTCCTCCATTGTGGCCGATCTTCCCGTTCCTGGGGGGTGTGCGCCCGTGTCGAAGTGGGCATTCGGTAAGTGGCAGGTCGGCCCGCCCCCTTTGGAGGCTCAGATGTCTGTCGTGATGATGTTCGGTGCCGGAGCCCTGGTCGGGCTCGTCGCCCTCACCGTGGTCTTCCTGGTGACCCTCCTCACCGAGAAGCCCCTCACGTGGGAGTCGGAGGAGACGGAGGTCCCGGACGCGCAGCGGCGTGACCGGTCCGTACTCTAGTTCGACGGTGGGGCGGCGATCGTGCCGCGCACCACCGATCGATCGAGGAAGGGCCGGTGAACATGGCCGAGGAGAGCCGTCCGACGTTCGGCGCCGAACGTCGAGAGCGCATCCTGGAGCTGGTCCGCGCCAACGGGAGCATGTCCCTGCGCGACCTGGCCATCAAGGTGCGGGCCTCGGAGGTCACGATCCGTCGTGACGTGCGCGCCATGGAGACCGAAGGGCTGCTCGACCGCCGCCGCGGCGGTGTCGCCCTGCCCGGCAGGATCGGACACGAACAGAGCTACACCGGCAAGCGCGACCAGTGCGCCGCGGAGAAGGCCGCCATCGCCGTGGCCGCGGCCCGTCTGGCGCGTCCGGGCGACGCCATCACCATCGGCCCGGGAAGTACCGCCGAGGCCTTGGCCCGCGCGCTGCGCGGCCACGGCGACCTGACGGTGGTCACCAACTCGTTGCCGGTGGCCGACGCCCTGGCCGGTGCCAACGGGGTGGAGGTCGTCATGACCGGTGGCACGGTGCACGCCCCCATGCGGGCGTTGGTCGGCGCCGCCGCGGAGAGCGCGCTCGCCGGGCTCCGGGTCAACCGGGCCTTTCTCTCCGGCAACGGCGTCAGCGCCGAACGAGGCCTGAGCACCCCGAACCCGGCCGTGGCCGGCATCGACCGGGCCCTGTCGGCCTGCGCGGAGGAGACCATCGTCCTGGCCGACCACACCAAGGTCGGCGCGGAGACCATGATGCCCACCGTCGCCCCGGAGAACATCGCGCACCTGGTCACCGACTCGGGCGCCGACCCTGAGGTGATCATGACGTTGGAGGAGATCGGAACCCTGGTGCACGTCGTCGTGGCCGCCGACGAAAGGGGTCAGTGACGACCTCGCGCGAGCACGCGCGCCCGTCCGATTCCTCCGGAAGGGCACCTAGCCTACGATTCGAACCGACTTGTGCGGTGAAGGTGCGATGCGTGATCCTGTACACACTTACTCGCCGGTAAGAACATCCGCACACGACCCTCACGACGCCAGGAGCCGACGCGCATGCCCTCCGAACCGACGCACCTCCCGCCCGGGCCGGTGCGGGTCACACCCGAACCCGTGGCGCTCCCCGAGCCCTGGCGCAGCTCTCGTCTGACCGTGGTCGTGCCCACCTATGACGAGGCCGAGAACCTTCCCCGCCTGGTCGCCCGCCTGGTCGCCCTGGACCTGCCCGAACTGCGCATCGTGGTGGTCGACGACAACTCCCCGGACGGCACCGGGGAGATCGCCGACAAGCTCGCGGCGGAACTCGGCGGCGCGGAGACCGGCAGGCTCACCGTGGTGCACCGCACCAAGAAGGATGGGCTGGGCCGGGCCTACGTGGAGGGCATGACCCGAGCGCTGGACGGCGGCGCCGACTACGTGGTGCAGATGGACGCCGACCTCAGCCACCCGGTCGGGTACGTCCCCCAACTGCTGGGCACCCTGCACTCCACCGGTGCCGGCGTGGTCATCGGCAGTCGCTACGTGCCCGGCGCCAGCCTGTCCGAGGCCTGGGGGCTGCGCCGCCGTCTGCTCAGTGGCTGGGCCAACACCTACGTCAAGACGGTGCTGGCCATCCCGGTGCGCGACGTCACCGCGGGCTTCAAGCTCTGGCGTGCCTCGGCTCTGCGCGCCCTGGACCTGTCCGGCATCCAGAGCACCGGCTACGCCTTCCAGGTGGAGATGCACTACCGGGCGTTCCGACGCGGCCAGAAGATCGTGGAGGTGCCCATCCATTTCGAGGACCGGGTGATGGGCGAGAGCAAGCTCGATGGAGCGGTGGCCCTGGAGGCGGCCCTGCGTCCGCTGCGCCTGCGCCACGCGGAGAACTCCAGACGCCGGCGCTGATCCGGGGACGATCGGTCGATACGCCGACGTCCGGTGGATGTCCTCACATTTCCTTGTCACCTCCCTGAACCTGGGTACCAAGGAGAAGGAGGAGGTGGACGCGATGGTCGACAAGCACTACGACGTGGACACCGACATGGGGGACGACCCGGAGCTGAGCCAGGCCGAGGAGATCGAGCGGCGCATCGAACCCGACCACAACATCCAGCGGTACGACTTCAAGGATGACGACAGCCGTGGCGGCCGCGGTATCGACGAGGCCGTGCGGGACGAGCGCGGCGACGTCTACCCCAAGGAGAACTGGGGTGGGGAGACACGGACCACCGAGGAGGAGGCCCTCCAGGTGGTCGACGACGGTTCCGCCGGCGACACCGGAGAGGGAGCGGCCGTCCGGGACGGACGTTTCGAGGACCCCGAGACCGGTGCGGTGCGGGACGAGTTCTCGCCGGCGACCCGCCACGGGCGCCCTGACCGGACCCGGGACCAGCGGGGTTATGTTCCGGACGCGGACGATCCCGCCGATCCCCACGAACCCGACGCCTGATCGGTCACGTCGGACCCCGGGGCCCCGACACGGGTACCCGGGGCCGACGCTCCCTCGTCCCCACCCTTCACACGGGCGGGAACCGGTGCGATGATCGAGGTCACACCCGGTGTAGGAGAAGGGGGAGGAGACCGAAGTGAAGGAACACCCCTACGAAGTGGACCTGGACCTCGGGGACGACCCACAGGCGACGGAGGTCGCCCAACGCGACATGGTCCTCGACTCCGAGTTCAACATCCTCGACTACGACTTCGTGGCCGACGACAGCCGTGGTCGGAGCGGGATCGCCGACGGTCTTCGCGCCGAACACCTGGGGGCGGCCATCCCGCGTCAACGCTGGGGCGGTGAGCGCAGCGCGGAGGAGGCGGCCCTGAGCGTGGTCCCCGACCCCGACGCCGTCACCGACCGGCCACCCGAGGGTTACGAGGAGGACTGACCCGACGAACCGGGGTGGTCCCCATCCCCGCTCACACCCGCGCTGGATCCGGGGCAGGACCGCATCGGCGGCCCCGACACACCACAAAAGCGCAGTGGCCGATCGTAGGGAAGCTCCTCCACCGCGGCCGACTCGGACTCGGGTACCGACCCCCGGGCGGCGGCCTCCACGGCCGCCGGCATCCGACCACGCGGCAACGCCAGCGCGCACAACGCCGCGGCCACCGCCAACGCGGCCAGGATCAGCATCGCCGTGCCGAAGTGCTCGGCCAACCCCGTGGTCCCCTCCGAACCACCGCCCTCTCCGGTCGCGCCGCCGATCCCGGCCAGCGCCGGGATCGCCGCCACGCCGATCAGCTGTGCCCCGCGCGCGAACGTGTTGTTCACCCCCGACGCCAGCCCGGCGTGCCGTTCGGGAACCGAGGCCAGTACCGTCGCCGTCAGTGGCGCCACCGTCGTGGACATGCCCAACGCCACCAGCAGCACACCGGGGAAGACCTCGGACAGGTAGGGCGCGGGTTCGCCGATCCGCGACAGCCACACCAGCCCACCCGCCAACAGCAGCGGACCCACCACCAGTTGGGGGCGTGGACCGATCTTCGCGGCCAGTTTCCCGGAACGGGCCGAGAGCGTCAGCATCAGGATCGTCAACGGCAGGGACGCGGCCCCCGCCGCGATCGGTGAGTAGCCGGCGACCTCCTGCAGGTAGATGACCATCAGGAACAGCAGTGTCCCGAGGGCCGCGTAGATCACCACCGTGGACGCGTTCGTCACGCTGAACGGCACCGACCGGAACAGGTCCAACGGCAGCATGGGGTCGCGCCTTCGGGACTCCACCAGGAGGAACGCGACGAGCGCCAGCACACCGACGACCGCGCCGGTCCACACCGCCGGGGTACCGCCCTCGGCGCCCCACTGGATCAGCGCGTAGGTGATCGCGCCCAGTGCCATCACACCCAGCAGAGCGCCACCGTAGTCCAGGCCTCCCGTGGCGGAGCCGCCTCGCGATTCGGGCACCTTGAAGTGGGCGATCAGGAGCACCACGACCGCGAGCGGCAGATTGATGAGGAAGATCAACCGCCAGTCGCCGATCTGGACCAGCCACCCGCCCACGAACGGGCCCACCGCCGAGGCCACACCGGTCAGCCCCGACCACGCGCCGATCGCCCGTGCCCGGTCGTCCTCCCGGAAACCCGCCTGCAGGATGGCCAGGCTCCCCGGGGTCAGCAGCGCGCCGCCCACCCCCTGGGCGACCCTCCCGGCGATCAACCACCCCAACGTCGGAGCGAACGTGCACAGCGCCGAGGCGAGCGCGAACACCGCCACCCCGATCATGAACAGCCGCACCCGACCGAACCGGTCCGCCAGCGACCCGCTCAGCAGGATCAGCGCCGACAACGTCACCATGTACCCGTTGACGATCCACTGCAGCCCGGACAACCCGGTGTCCAGGTCCTGTTGGATGGCGGGCAGCGCCACGGTGACCACGGTCGAGTCCAGGAACGCCATGCCCGAGGCCAGGACCGTGGCCGTCAGCATCCACCGCGCCGGGGGCGTACCCCAGGCCACGCGACCGGCGGAGGGCGGGGTCGAGACCGAATCACTCATGTGCCACTCTTCCCCGGATCCGGGTTCGACCGAACACGGACCCCCGCCCGAAAACGAGGGTCCGCGTCCTCCCCGTGCGGCCGTCCGGCCCCCGACCGTTGTGCTACTCGCTCCCGAGCGCCCCGGTGATGGACGTTCCCGCGGCGCGCCGGGCGGGCAGCACCGCGGAAAGGAGACCGGCCACGATCGCCACCGTGATGAACACCGCGATCTGTGGTCCGGGGAAGGTGAACACCAGGTTCGGCAGCACGGCGATGGAGGCCGCCCACCCGAACACCACGCCCAGGACGATGCCAACCCCGGCGCCGATCAGACACAGCAGCACGGACTCGATGGCGAGCATCCGGCGCAGCTGCGCCTTGGTCAGCCCCAGGGCCCGCAACATCGCGGACTCGCGTGTGCGTTCCAGCACCGACAGTGCCATGGTGTTGGAGATGCCGAACACCGCGATGATGATGGCCAACCCCAGCATCGCCGCGATCGTGTAGAAGGCGACGTCCATCATCTCGGAGAACTGGTTCTTGATCTCGGTGTCCGAACCCACCTGTAGCGTCGGGTGGTCGTCCACGGACGAGTAGACGGCCTCGCGCAGTTCGGCGGGATCGGCGTCCGGAACGCCCCGGATCATCAGGGAGGAGTCCTGGGTCCCCTCGGGGAAGATCCGCTCGTAGTCCTCGGTGATGACGGTCGCCCCGAAGAAGGCCTGCATGTCCTCGGCCACCGCGACGATCTCGAACTCCAGCTCGCCTTCGGGGGAGGCCAGGCCGATGGTGTCGCCCACGCCTCTGTCGACGGCGAAGTCCTCGGAGAGGATCACGGTCCCCGGGCCCAGGTCGGCCAGGTCGCCCTCCACCAGGTCGGCGGTGAGATCGGTGCCCGGTTCCGCGCCGTTGTAGGTGGTGACCGGGATGGTGCCGTCGCTTTCCTCCATGGCGGCGTCGGACTCGGTGTAGTCGTGGCGCTCACCGAACACCGATTCGATGGACGGTTCCCGCTCCAGGTCGGAACGCACCTGGTCGGGGACGAACGAAAAGTCGACGGGGAGCTCGTCCCCGGCCTCCTCCTCGACGGAAGCGTCCGCGCCTCCACCCTCCGGGGCGTACTGCGGGTCGATCCGGTAGTCCGACAGGAACGCGTCGTCCAATATCTTGGTCATGGTCGACTCGACCGTGGCGCTCACCACCGAGTATCCGGTGATGAGGGTGGCGCCCACGGTCAGGGCGATCATGGCGGTGGCGGCGCGGCGCGGGTTGCGGGTGGAGTTGTCCACCGCGAGCCTGCTCGGCACACCCATACGGCGCAGCGGCAGGCCCAGCACACCCGCGCACCAGTGCACCAGCAGTGGGCCGAGCACGACCACGCCCAGGAAGGCGAGCAGCGCCGCACCGGTCACGACGAACAGGTTCATCGGGTTCGGGCCGATCAGCCGGACCCCGGTGACCAGCACACCCGAGACCACGAAGGTCAGCACGCCGAACACCACGCGGGGCCATCCGGTGCCCTTCTCCAGACCGGCAGCGGTGGCGCTGGTGCGCAGCGCCGCCAACGGGGACACCCGGGTGGCGCGTATGGCCGGGACCAGCGCGGAGAACACCGTCATCAGGGTGCCGACCAGTAGACCGGCGAGGATCGCGTTCGGGTCGATCACGACAGCGGCGACCACGTCGGCGCCGAGGAGGGGACCACCGATCCAGGCGCCGAGGAAGCCCGCACCGATTCCGGCCGACACACCCAGGGCCGAGGAGACCAGGCCGACCACGAAGGACTCGGTCAGCACCGAACGGAAGACCTGGCCGCGCTTGGCGCCCACACAGCGCAGCAGGGCCATCTCGCGCTGACGCTGGGCGATGAGGATCGCGAACGTGTTGTAGATGACGATCGAGGCGACGAACATCGCGATCACGCCGAACAGCAGTAGGGAGATGCGCAGGATCGCGCTCTGGGCGCCTCCCTGCCCGGTGAGTCTTTCACCGTAGGCGGTGCCGGACTCGACTTCGGCAGCGTCCCCCAGAAGGGCGGTGACGCTCGTGGTGACGTGCTCCTCGGTGACGCCCTCGGCGGCCAGGACGTCGATCTCACCGAAGCCCTCGGCCCCGGTCATCCGTCGGGCGACGTCCTCGGTCATGACCACCGCGCCGCCGAAGCCGTACTCGGGATCGATCCCGAAATTGACCAATCCGGTGACGGTGAACTCCCGCTCCTGACGATCGGGGTCGAGCAGGGTGATGGTGTCGCCCACCTCGAAACCGGTCTCGGAGGCGGTGGTGGTGCCCAGGGCGACCTCGTCCGCGGTGGTGGGCAGGGCGCCCTCCCTCGCGGTGAAACGGGTGGCCTCACCCACGGAGACGCCCAGGGGCGGCACGCTGCCGACGGTGCGTCCCTCGGCGTCGAGCAGGACCGCGTGGCCGTTGACCACACCGTCCGCGGCGGCGACCTCGTCCAGGGAGCGGATCTGTTCCAGGTGTTCTTCGGTGAGGGGTTCGGGCTCCGAGTACCGACCCGCTTCGTCCTGCTGTTCGGCGGGCACGGCGATGGTGTCGACGTTGGTGGCCGACCCCATCACGGATTCTTCGTAACTCGCTTCGAGGGTGTCGGCGAAGACCATGGTGCCGGAGATGAACATGACTCCGAGCAGGATGGCCAGGGTGGTGGTGACGTAGCGGGCCTTGTGCAGTCGAAGGCCGGCCAGGGTGGTGCGGAGCATGGCGGAGATGACTCCTGGATCATGCGGCCGGGCTGTGCGGCCGGGGGGACGGGGGTCGTGTTAGGGCGTGCTCGTCACGCTAGGTTCGAGAAGCGCTCGAAACCTCCGTCCACGGGCCGAACCGGGTATGGGCCAAAGGCATGTCCTGACACGAGTCCGGGACGCCTAAGTGGGGTCGGGCCCCCTACTTTCGTCGGGGGTGCCAGTCGGCTCGGGTGAACCGCCACGGCCTCGGATCGCCTATGGGCTGGGGAAACGTCGCCGGCCGACGAACGGGGCTAAGGCCCCGGGGGCTGACGGCGACGACCCGGCTCCGGCCTACACTCGGTCGCGTGAGAACCCCGCTGAGAGAACAGGTGGACCGTGCCACGACACTGGCGCGGCACAACGGGATGTGGTGGTGGAACCGTCGGCTGCGCATCGCCGACTGGTGTTTCGCCCTGTTCACGCTGCCCTTCAGCGGGCTGGCGATGCTGGCCGGGGTCGGCGGCGGACTGGGCGTCCTCTCGGCGCTGTTCGGGGTCTACGGGAGGTTCATGGACTCCCTGCCGAGCATGTGGTGGATCCTGCTCGGGGGGTTCCTCGCCTTCGTGGCCCCCGCGATCCTGGCCTCGCTGACGATGCTGTGGCGGCGCAGCGCCCCGAGGTGGCTGTTGCTGGCCGGGTTGTCGTTGCTGGTGCTGTACGGCAACCCGATCCCACTGATGGTGGGGCTGTACTCCTACCCGGTGTACTTCAGCGACCGCAAGGTCCTCACCGGCTGGTTCGCCCTGGGGTGCCTGGCCGTGGCGAGCGTGTTCAACTCCGCGGTGATCTCCTTCGTCATGACGGCCACGTTCATCCTGGTCCTACCGACCATCGCCGGTTTGTGGATCGGTACGCGGCGTGAGTTGGTGGAGCGGTTGCGTGAGCGTGCGGAGCGGTTGGAGCGTGAGCAGCACATGATGGCCGAGCAGGCGATCACGGCGGAGCGGACGCGGATCGCGCGGGAGATGCATGATGTGGTGGCGCATCGGGTGAGTTTGATGGTGTTGCACGCGGGTGGGTTGGAGGTGTCGTCCGTTGATGAGCGGACCGAGCGAGCGGCGGGGTTGATTCGCACGACCGGGCGTGAGGCGTTGACGGAGTTGCGTGGCATCTTGGGTGTGTTGCGTGAGGAGGAGGGGCAGGCGGCTCCTACGGCTCCGCAGCCGGTGTTGGCGGATGTGGCGGGGTTGGTGGCGCAGTGGCGTGGTGCGGGGATGGATGTGGAGTGCGAGCACGCGGGTGAGGGTGGTGAGTCGCCTTTGGCGGTGCAGCGTACGGCGTTTCGGGTGGTGCAGGAGGCGTTGACGAACGCGGCCAAGCACGCCACGGGTGCTCGGGTGCGGGTGTGGTTGCGCCATGGGGTGGATCGGTTGGAGGTGGAGGTGGCCAATGGTCCGGTTCCGGGTGTGGTGCCTCCCTCACCGCGTAGTGGGTACGGGTTGACGGGTCTGCGGGAGCGGGTGGCTCTGGCGGGTGGGGAGATCAGCGCGGGTCCCTGTCCCGACGGCGGATGGCGCCTGCGCGCTATCTTGCCGGGGGAGGGGACCACCGAGTCCGCTTCGCACGACGCGTTGGAACCGCAAGACAGAGGAAGAGGGCACCAAGGGTGATCCGCACGATCCTGGTCGATGACGAGATCCTGGTCCGCTCCGGGCTGCGGATGATCCTGGAGTCCGCCCCGGACATCGAGGTGGTCGGGGAGGGCGGTGACGGCGAGGAGGCCGTGAGCCTGACCGAGGAATTGCGTCCCGACGTGGTCCTGCTGGACATCAGGATGGCCGGAACCGACGGATTGGCCGCCGCCGAACGCATCACGTCCCTGCCCGAGCCGCCCCGCGTGGTGCTGCTGACCACCTTCGACCTGGACGAGTACGTGCACAGCGCGCTGCGCGCCGGGGCGGTGGGGTTCCTGCTCAAGGACACCCCGCCGCGAGACCTCATCGCCGCCGTGCGAACCGTCGACGATGGGCACGCCATGCTCTCGCCCAGCGTGACCAAGCGCATGCTCGAACGTTTCGCCTCGCCCGCGCCCGCCGACTCCGCGGCCGGACGGCAGGACGCCCTGAGCCGTTTGTCGGCGCTCAGCGAACGCGAACGGCAGGTGCTGGTCGCGGTGGCCGAGGGCAAGTCGAACGCCGAGGCGGGACGGTCCCTGGGCATGCGGGAGACCACCGTCAAGGCGCACGTGAGCCGCATCCTGGCCAAGCTGGAGATGTCCAACCGGGTCCAGGCGGCCATCCTCGCCCACGACGCCGGTTGGGCCTGACGATCGCTTGACATCGCCGGTCGGGCCGCCTTATCACACTCCGTGTTCTTGTGGCGGTTCGTCACTGATCACGCCTTTGCCCTCGGTTGCGGCTACCGGCCGGTAGGTCGGTACGCTGCAAGGCGATCCCCATCCGAGCAACACACGTCGTGGCTGTTCAGGCCACCAAAGAATGAGGAGCCCCTATGTCGCGTTCGGTACTGGTCACCGGCGGCAACCGCGGAATCGGCCTGGCCATCGCCCGTGAACTGGCGGCGAACGGTGACAAGGTCGCGGTGACCTACCGCTCCGGCGAACCCCCGGAGGGGCTGCTCGGCGTGCGTTGCGACATCACCGACTCCGCCCAGATCGACTCCGCCTTCAAGGAGGTGGAGGAGGTCCACGGTCCGGTGGAGGTCCTCGTCGCCAACGCCGGCGCCAACAAGGACCAGCTCCTGGCCCTGATGAGCGAGGACGACTTCTCGTCGGTCCTGGACACCAACCTCACCGGTGCCTTCCGCGTCGCCAAGCGCGCCGTGCGCGGCATGATGCGCAAGCGCTTCGGCCGCATCGTCCTCATCTCCTCCGTGGTGGGTCTGCTCGGTTCGGCCGGCCAGGCCAACTACTCCGCGTCCAAGGCCGGACTCGTCGGCTTCGGGCGTTCCCTGGCACGCGAGCTCGGTTCGCGCAACATCACCGTCAACGTCATCGCCCCCGGTTTCATCGAGACCGACATGACCGCGGCCCTGCCCGAGGACCGCCAGGCCGAGATCAAGAAGAACGTCCCCCTGGGCCGCTTCGGCGGCACCGACGACATCGCCAAGACGGTCACCTTCCTCGCCGGCCCCGGCGGCGGCTACATCACCGGCGCCGTCATCCCCGTCGACGGCGGCCTCGGCATGGGCCACTGAGCGACCGGCACCACGAAGAACGGACCGCCATGGGAATCCTCGACGGCAAACGCATCCTCGTCACCGGGGTGCTCACCGACTCCTCCATCGCCTTCCACGTCGCCCGACTGGCCCAGGAACAGGGCGCCACCGTCGTCCTCACCGGCTACGGTCGCCTGGGCCTGGTGCGGCGCATCACCAAGCGCCTGCCCCGGGAAGCCCCGGTCCTGGAACTGGACGTCACCGACGACGAGCACCTCGCGACCCTGGCCGCCCGGGTCGGTGAACACGTCGACGGCCTCGACGGCATCGTCCACTCCATCGGGTTCACCCCACAGGAGGCCTTGGGCGGCAACTTCCTCAACACCGAGTGGAGTGACGTCGCCCAGGCGATACACACCTCCACCTTCTCCCTGAAGTCGCTCACCACGTCCCTGCTGCCCCTAATGGGCCGGGGCGGATCGGTGGTCGCCCTCGACTTCGACAACAGCGTCTCCTATCCCGTCTACGACTGGATGGGCGTGGCCAAGTCCGCGCTGACCTCCACCGCCCGCTACCTCGCCCGGTACGTGGGGGACCGGAACGTGCGGGTCAACCTGGTCTCCGCCGGGCCACTGAGCACCATGGCCGCCCGCAGCATCCCCGGGTTCGAGGAACTGGCCCGGAACTGGCCCGAGCGCGCCCCGCTCGGCTGGGACGTCAAGGACCCCGAGCCCGCGGCCAAGGCGGTCGTGGCACTGCTGTCCGACTGGTTCCCCGCCACCACCGGCGAGACCGTGCACGTCGACGGTGGTTTTCACTCCACCGGGGCCTGACACGAAGCACCGACGGGGGCGGGCGGCGCGTGATCGCGCCGCCCGCCTTGTAGCATCGGGGCGGCCGAGTCGAGTGGAGAAGGTGGGACATGGATCTGGGACTGTCGGGGGCCAAGGTCGTGGTGACCGGGGCCAGCAGGGGGATCGGCCGCGCCATCGCCCAGGTGTTCGCCGAAGAGGGCGCCGACCTGGCCCTGTGCGCCCGCACCCCCGAACCGCTCGACCGGGCCGCCCGTGAACTGGGTGAGACCGGGGCCGAGGTCTTCAGCCGGGCCCTGGACGTCACCGACCACGACGCGCTGCCCGTCTTCATCGAGGACGCCGTCATCGCGCTCGGGGGCCTGGACGTGCTGGTCTCCAACGTCTCCGGCGGCAGCGCCGCCACCCCCGACCAGTGGCGGCGCGGCTTCGACGCCGACCTCATGCCGTTCGTGCGCCTGACCGAGGCCGCCAAGCCCCACCTGCTGCGCTCCGAAAGGGGTGGGTCGGTGGTGCTGGTCTCCACGACCTCCGCGCTGCACGTCACCCGCCCGGCAGGGGCACGCTCCTACGGGGCGGTCAAGGCGGCGCTCAACCACCACGCCTCCTCGCTGGCCCGGGAGTGGGCGCCCGAGGGTCTGCGCGTCAACACGGTCTCCCCGGGACCCACCGAGTTCCCCGGTGGCGGTTGGGAGCGGCGCCGCGAGAGCGACCCGGAGTTCTACGAGAGCATCCGCGAACGCGTCCCCACCGGACGCCTGGGCCGTCCCGAGGAGGTCGCCCGTGCGGTGGCCTTCCTGGCGAGTCCCGCCGCCACCTACGTCACCGGTCAGAACCTGGTCGTGGACGGCGGGTTCCTCGACCGCGTCTGACCAGGACCACCACGAGCGTCACGAGCGCGAACCCGCCCAGGGCGCCGGAGACCAGGATCGACACCGCGGCCTCGGGGAACCACAACAGGCCCGCGCGAACGCCGATGGTCGCCGACAGCGTCACCACCGCCGCCACGGACAGCGCGGCGAACACACCCCGGATCCACCCCGTCCACCGCCGTCGGACGCGATCACGACGCGGGTGGATCACGGTGGCGACCGCACCCGCCACGGACAGTGGGATCGCGGCGGTGACACCCCACACCAGGGCCGGCCCCAACGGATCCGTTTCCGGTTCGAGGGGGGTGCCACCACCGGTCAATAGGTGGGCCGGTCCGAACCCGACCGCCTGGACCTCTCCGTCGCGCAGGTTGTCGTAGCCGTTCTGCGGCACCACGACGGCGCGCTCGCGTTCGGGCAGCACGATCATCATCGCCGCGAACCCCGGGGTGGCGCCGGCGTGCCAGACCACGTGTTCGTCCACGCCCGGCACGGGCGCGTCCCACCAGCCCAACCCGCACTCGCGTCCGGGGGAGCGTTCGACGGCACCCGTCCGGGCCTCGCCGAGGGTGGCCGAGTCCAGGACCGGCGGATCCTCGACGAGTTGCATTCGGGCGAAGGCCGCCAGGGAGTCCAGGTCGCCGCCGAGGTAGCCGTAGGCCACGCCGCCGTCGTCCACACGCGTCGGGACCGGGCTCGGGAATCCCCACAGGGTGCGTTGGCCGGCGGCCAGGCCCAGGGCGCGCGCCTCCTCCGTGTTGGTGAAGGTGTCGGTCATCCCCGCCGGGTTCAGGATCGCCTCACGCAAGTAGGAGCCGTAGTCGGTGCCGGTGACCGCCTCGACGATCGCGCCGATCAGCAGGTAGTTCGCGCTGCTGTACTCGAATTCGCCCGGGTTCCCCGGGTCGGACACCGAGGAGGGCGTGCGCCACGAACGCTCCATCGCCGACGTCGTGTGCGCCGCGCTCATCGAACACCTGCCGCTGGACGAGGACCGCCGAGCCGAGCACCGCGTCATCCGTGCCCTGGCCGCCCGCGCCCTGGACAACCCCCGCCTGGCCGAGGTGGACGTGCTCGCCGCCGAGGACACGCACGCCCGGATCGCGCGCGATCCGCAACGGTTTCGAATGCGGTGAGGTCGACCCGGCCACGGACCCCGACGTGGCCGCCACGCGTGCCCGAGCCGTCGTTCGAGCGGAGATCGACACCGTCTTCACCGGCGAGTGCGGTCAGTACACCCGCCGACCTGGGACCTGATCAGCCCTCGCGCAGGATCTGGACCAGCCTCGTGGTGCGTTCGGGGGTCAGGTTCTCGCGCACACCGCTCTCCAACGCGCCATCGGTGGCGTCCACCACCGACACGTGCCGCACGGCGCGGGTCAGCGCCGTGTACACCTGGGGCCGCGACACCGGAACCTTGGGCGGGAACACCGTCACCACCGCGGGCCATCGGCCGCCGTGCGCGGCCGCCACGGTGACCGCCCAGCCGTGGCGCAGCGCGGAGGGGTCGGCGACCTTCACCCGGGAGCCATCGGACAGCTCCACCACCGCGCCGTCGTCGAACTCGCGCAGGTACCCCGTGTCGCCCGGGCCGTGACCCGGGCCGGTGGCGGTGAGCAGCACCCGGTCGCCCGGGTCGAAACCACCGTGTGCGCCCTGGCCGGGGTTCAGCAGTTCCTTGCAGGCGGCGTTGAGCGCACGCGCCCCCGCCGGACCGTCCTCACGTGCGGTCACCACCTGCACGTCCTCGACGGCGATGCCCAGGGCACGCGGGATGGAGTCGGTGAGCAGCTGCGTCACCCGGTGCGCGGCCTCCTCGGCGGAGGTGGACGGAACCCGCACCACCTCGCGCTCGGGCGCCTCCACCTCGGTCCACTCGCCCGCGGCCACCGAAGTGGCCAGTACCCCGAGCGGGCCGGGAGCGGTCTCGTCGGCCAGGGCGGTCACATGCGCGGTACGTGAGGCGGCCACGTCGATCACCACGCGTCCGGGGGTGGCCGAAGGCGCCTGGTCGAGGTCGGCGAGCAACACCAGGTGCGCTCCGTCGGCGCACGCCGACGCCAGTTCGGCCATCCTCGCGGTGCCCATCGACATGGACTCGCACAGGACCACGAGGCCCGCCTCGATCGGCGCCCGACCCAGCAGCGCGGCCAGGGAGAGGACACGAAGCGGCTCTTCCGCGTCCGCCGCGGTCTCGCTCACCCGGTCCAGGTCGGCGTTGACGGCCGCCGCGGTCTGGGCGGTGGGGGCGACCACGGCGATGCCCACGCCGCTCTCGGCGGCGATCGCGGCCAGGGCGTGCAGGGCACGGGCCGTTTCGGCGTGGTCGCCGGGGCCGTGTCGCACCACGGTGACCGGGCGCAACGCCACCGTCACCAGGGCCTCGCGGGTCTGCTCCGACAGGTCGAACCCGCCGCGCTCGGCCGCCGCCTCCACGGTCTCGGCGGCGGTCAGCGAGTCCATCACCGGATCGTTCGCGCCGATCAGTCGGGCCAGATGGGTGCCCAGACGCTGTTCGGAGTGCCCGAGGTCGGGCAGGGCGTAGAAGCGTTCGGGGTCGGGCGGCTCGGGGACGCCGCCCTCGGTGAAGTCGAAGTCGTCGTCGGACTCGTCGGTGCTCTCGAACAGCGCCGCCTGCTCGGCGTCGACGGCGGCCTCCAGGGCCGCCATGGGCGCGGATACGCCCAGCTTGCCGACCACCGTGGCCAGGCGTTTCTCCTCCACCGCCGTGTGTCCGCGGTTCGCGGCGGTGCGCAGGGTGTGTCGCACCAGCGCGGACAACCGGCGCGGGTCGTCGGGCCGGGCGCCGTCGCCCAAATGCTTGCGGGCGCAGTAGTCGGCCTGTTCCCGGGTCACACCCGGCACGCGCAGCAACAACCATGGGTCGGCGTCCAACGCGGCGGCGGACCGTGGGCCCAGCTCGGACACCAGACGCGGTGCGAGGGCGCGCGGGGCGCCCATCCGGTCAAGGACGGCACTGACCTTCTCGACGGCCTCGGACACCGGTTCCCCTCGTCAGGTGGTGGATGGTTTCCGGGTGAGCCTATCGACTCGCGGCGACGATCCGGTGCGGGGTCGGCCGGGCCCGGCCATCGCCCTTGACATTCGGAGAAGTGGTGTTCAGGCGCGATCGGAGGCCGGTCGGGTGGTCTCCACGTCCGGGGAGACCACCCGAAGGACGGCCTCGCAGGGGTCGGTCTCGGGGGCGCTGAGCCGGATCGCGTCCGCGGCGGTCGCGGCGGAGGACCGGAAGAGTTCGCGCTGTGTTCGGGGGAGTCCGCCCAACACGCGCTCCTCCACGTGCGCGACCAGTTCCTCGGCCCGTCCCAGCACGGAGAGCCCGTGGTCGGTGGGGCACACCCGGCGCACCCGTCGGTCCTTGGAGTCGACCCGGCGCCGGACCAGGTCGGCGGCCTCCAGGTCGTCGAGCAGATAGGTCATGACGCTGCGGTCGATGAGGAGCCGTTCGGCGAGCGCGGCCTGGGTGGGGGGCTCGCCCGCGGCGACCGTGGTGAGCACGTGGAACCCGCGGCTGCCGTGCGGCAGGTCGGTCAGGGCCTGCTCGACGTGCTCGTGCCAACGGCGGAGCAGGACGGCCAGCGACCACCCGAGGTCGGGTCCGGGAAGGTCCTCCGAAGTGCTGGCGCTCATGGGCTCACGATACCAGGAACAGTTTGTTCATCAGATATGTTGAAGGGAACATCGTTTGTCCCACAAATGATCCTGGTCACGTCGCCCCGAGGAGAAGCCATGACCGACTACGGACACCGCCTGGAGTTCGGCACCTTCATCACGCCGACCGCCCAGGACCCCGAACGCGCGGTCGGGCTGGCCGAAGTGACCGAGGCCGCCGGCCTGGACCTGGCGAGCTTCCAGGATCACCCCTACAACCCCGGCTTCCTCGACACCTGGACCCTGCTGAGCTGGGTCGCCGCCCGCACGGAACGCTTGCGCGTGGCGGGCAACGTCCTCAACCTGCCCCTTCGCCCCCCGGCCGTCCTGGCCCGCGCCGCCGCCAGCCTGGACCTGCTCTCCAAGGGGCGCTTCGAACTCGGCCTGGGCGCCGGCGCCTTCTGGGACGGCATCCACGCCATGGGCGGTCCGCGTCGCACCCCCGGACAATCGGTGGAGGCCCTCACCGAGGCCATCGACCTCATCCGCGAGGTATGGGACGCCGACGCACGCGGCGGAGTGCGAGCCCAGGGCGAGCACTACTCCGCCCACGGCATGAAGCGCGGCCCCCGCCCCCACCACGACATCGGCGTCTGGCTGGGCGCCTACAAACCCCGCATGCTCCGCCTGGTCGGCGCCAAGGCCGACGGTTGGCTGCCGAGCCTGGGTTACCTCGACCCCGCCGACCTGCCCGAGTCCAACCGGATCATCGACGACGCCGCCGAGGCCGCCGGACGCCACCCCCGACAGATCCGACGCCTGCTCAACCTCTCCGGAGCCGCGTTCTCGCCCGTCGACCGCGGCTTCCTGCAGGGCCCGCCCGAACAATGGGTCGAGCAACTCCTGCCCTTGGCGGTCGAGAACGGTGTGGCCACCTTCATCCTGGGCACCGATGACCCGCGCACAATCGAGATCTTCGGCGCGGAGGTGGCCCCCGCCCTGCGCGAGGCGGTGGACCGCGAACGCGCCACCGCCGGCACCCCCACCGGGCCGGCCAGGACCGCTGCCGCGCTCGGCGCCCGTCGCCCCGGCATCGACTACGAAGGCGTGCCCGAGTCCCTGCGCGAGGGCGCGGTCGAACCCGGCGACAAGGACTACCGAGGCGTGCGCCACGGCTACATGCAAAGGGGCCGGCCCGGCCTGGTCCTACGCCCCGACGAGCCCGCCCGGGTCGCCGAGGCCCTGGCCTACGCCCGCGAACAGGACGTGACCCTCAACGTGCGCTCCGGCGGGCACGGGATCAGCGGTGCCTCCACCAGCGACGGTGGCGTGATCGTCGACCTGGGCCGGATCAACGGGATCGAGGTCCTCGACCCCGAGTCCGGGCTGGTGCGCCTGGGAGCCGGCGCCCGCTGGGGCGACGTCGCCGAGCGGCTCGGCGCGCACGGGCTCGCCATCAGCTCCGGCGACCATGGGGGAGTGGGTGTGGGCGGCATCGCCACCACCGGCGGCGTCGGCTACATGTCCCGCTCCCACGGACTCACCATCGACAACGTCGTCGCCGTCGAGCTGGTCACCGCCGACGGCCGGCTCCTGCGTGTGGACGCGGACCACCACCCCGACCTGTTCTGGGCTGTCCGCGGCGCCGGCGCGAACATGGGCGTGGTCACCTCCGTGGAGATCGAGGCCGCCCACGTGGACACCGTGGTACTGGGACAGTTCACCTACGACGCCGCGGCCACCGCCGCGTTCCTTCGCACCTGGGGGGAGATCGCCACCGCCGCGCCGCGCGAGGTCACCGCGTTCCTCACCCTGGGCACGGGACGCGCGGGCCAGGGACCGATCGCGCAGGCGATGGTGGTGTACGCGGACGACGACACCGACGCGGCCGTCACCGCGCTCGAACCCTTCCTGAAGGCCGGTCCGGTCCTGGACCAGCGCGCGCAGCTCGCGCCCTACCCGGCGCTGCTCGTCCCGCACCAGGGCCCGCACCAGGGAGCCGGCGTCCCCGTCTCACGTTCCGGGCTGGTGGGTACCATCACCGACACCAGCGCCGAGATCATCGCGGGGATGGTCGCCTCCGGTGACTCCTACTTCACCCAGTTCCGCCAGGTCGGTGGGGTGGTCAACGACGTCGCGCGCGACGCCACCGCCTACGCCCACCGTTCGGCGAACTTCTCGGTGGCCGCGCTCGGGCGACACGCCGACCGCTTGGACTCGCGTTGGGCGGCGCTGGAGGGCGAACTCCAGGGCATGTACCTCAGCTTCGACACACGCACCGGGCCCGAGGTCCTGGCCCAGGCCTTCCCCGAACCCACACTCGGGCGGTTGCGCGCGATCAAGTCTCAGTACGACCCGGAACGGGTCTTCGACCACAACTTCCCGATCCCGCCCATGGCCGACTGACCGGGTCGACCGACCGGGCCGACCGGGCGGCCGATCAGCGTCCGGGGCCGGCGGTGGCGTCGTCCAGCGCGTCCCTGATCTTGGGCGGCAGCTCCACGCTCTCCACCGAGAGGATCTCCTCCAGTTGGGGCAGGGTGCGCGGCCCCACGACGGCGGAAGCGACGCCGCCCTGGTCGCGTGCCCAGCTCAACGCCACCGCGAGCGGGGACACGCCCAGACCCTCCGCGGCGGTGCACACCGACTCCACCACCCGACGACTGCGGTCGTCCAGGTAGGGCTCGACGTAGGGCGCCATGTGGGGGAAGGCCGCTCGAGAGTCCGAGGGCACCCCGTTGCGGTACTTGGCGCTGAGCACGCCGCGACCCAGCGGGGACCAGGCGATCAGGTGGGCGTCGCTCGCCGCGGCCGCGGGCCGTAGGGAGTGGTCGGCGGATCGGTTGAGCAGTGAGTACTCCGTGCCCGCGCTCACCAGGGGAACCCGGTCCGGGCGGGCACGCTGCCAGGTCGCCAGGGTCGCGAACTGCCAGGCCTCCAGGTTCCCGGTACCCACGTAGCGGGCCTTGCCGGCGGCCACGGCGGTCTCCATCGCCGACAGGGTCTCCTCCGGCGGGGTGTGCGGGTCGAACACGTGCAGCTGCCACAGGTCCACGTAGTCGGTCTGAAGCCGTCGCAGGGAGGCGTCCAGCGACGCCAGTAAGTGCCTTCGGGAGGCGTCCACCGGCCGGTAGCCCTCGGGGGTGTGGCCGCTCTTGGTGGCCACGACGACGTCCTCGCGCCGCACCGTTCCGCGCAGCAGGCGGCCCAGGATGCGTTCGCTCTGTCCCCCCGTGTAGATGTCGGCCGTGTCCACGAGCGTGCCGCCCGCGTCCGCGAACGCGGTGAGCTGCTGCCCGGCCTCCTCCTCGGAGGTGTCCTTTCCCCAGGTCATCGTGCCCAGAGCGGTACGAGACACCCAGAGCCCTGATCTGCCCACCTGTCGCTGTTCCATGCGGCGGAGGTTACCCTGTCCCTCTGTCGACGGGGGTGCTCGGCCGGTTTCGGACGGGCCCTCTCACCAGTGACGAGGAGACCGGAGCACCAAGACGTGATGTTCTGGACAGGTTCTCGTGAGCCGTCGGACACCGGTAGTTGACCGAACGTAGGTCGGGGGTACACCTTGGCTGCGTACTGTCATCACAGTCCGGTCCGGGGCCGAGGTGCGACGAGTGACGTGTGACGCGGCCCCAGTCGACCGCTCCCCACACAAGAATGTGCCCGTGCCCTTCCTTGGGCCACCCCTGAAAACGAAAGACCGAACCGCGTGTCCATCTTCGAGGCGGTCGTTCTCGGCCTCATCCAAGGACTCACCGAGTTCCTACCCATCTCCTCCAGCGCCCACCTGCGTGTCTTCGCGGCGTTCTTCAACTGGCCCGACCCGGGCGCGGCGTTCACCGCCGTGAGCCAGATCGGTACCGAGCTCGCGGTGATCCTCTACTTCCGCAAGCGCATCTGGGCGATCATCTCCGTCTGGTGCCGGTCTCTGTTCGACCGGGAACTGCGCGGCGACATCAACGCCCGCATGGGCTGGTACATCATCATCGGCACCATCCCGATCGGTGTGCTGGGCCTGCTCCTGGAGGACCAGATCGAGGGGGTCTTCCGCGACCTGCGCCTGATCGCCCTCAACCTCATCATCTTCGGCATCCTCCTCGGCGTCATCGACCACCTCGCGCGCCGTCAGAACGAGATCGAGGACCTGACCCTCAAGCGTGGTCTGACCTTCGGTCTGTTCCAGACGCTTGCGCTCATCCCGGGCGTCTCCCGCTCGGGCGCCACCATCACCGGTGGTCGACTGCTGGGCTTCAGCCGGCCGGCCGCCGCCGAGTTCGCGTTCCTGCTCGCCCTGCCCGCCGTGTTCGCCTCCGGTCTGTACAAGATGCTCGACATCGGCGGCGACGAGTACGCGGGGTGGGGCGCCACCATCGTCGGCACCATCGTGGCGTTCGTGATCGGCTACATCGTCATCGCCTGGTTGATGAAGTTCATCAGCACGCACAGCTTCATGCCGTTCGTGTACTACCGCATCGCCCTGGGCGTGCTCATCCTGGTCCTGGTCTTCTTCAACGTGCTCGCCCCGGAGGGCGGAGCCGGGATCGGCTGAGGAACGCCGGGACCGGCCACCGTGTGCGGCCGGTCCCGGCGGCGGAACATAGTCTGTGGTCATGGCGACATCGGCGCAGACCAAGGACACCCCGCCCGCCCCCGAGGCGGTCACCCTCCTACTCGTACGGCACGGGATGACCGACGCCACCGGCCCGCGGCTGGCCGGCCGGGCTCCGGGGCTGCACCTCAACGAAACCGGCCGGGACCAGGCCGCCCGCCTCGCGGAGCGCCTGGAGGGGCTCACCCCCTCGGCCCTGGTCTCCAGCCCCCTCGAACGCTGCGAGGAGACCGCGCGGGCCCTGGCCCGGCGGCTCGGTGTTCCCCTCACCCTGGACGAACGCTTCCTGGAGTGCGACTACGGAAGCTGGACCGGGCGCTCCCTCACCGACCTCGCCACCGAACCCCTGTGGCGGGTCGTGCAGGACCATCCCAGCGCCGCGCGCTTCCCCGGCGGGGAGTCCCTCGCCGCGGCCTCCGCCCGCGCGGTGGAGGCCGTACGGGACTGGAACGCCCGGCTCACCCGGGAAGCGACCCAGGACCCGCCCGTGTACGTCGTGTGCAGCCATGGCGACGTCATCAAGGCGATCGTCGCGGACGCACTCGGCATCCACCTGGACCTGTTCCAGCGGGTGCGGGTGGACCCCTGTTCGGTCACCTCCATCACCTACACGCGCACCCGCCCCTTCCTCAACGGCCTCAACGACACCGGACGTCCCCTGGCCGGAGTGCTGCCCACCGCCGCCGAGGCCAAGGGGGACGCCCCCGTGGGGGGCGGATCCGGGGCGCCCGTCACCGAGTGAGCCCCGGACTCCCCGCGTGTGTCCAGGAGACCGTTCGTTCCACATGGATCCTGCGCGGTCCGACCCCTGACTTTGTCCGTTGCGATTTCGATGGATAAGTCAGTGAGAAAGCAATAGTGCTTTTCTGTGCTTTGTCGTATTTATTCATGAATTTTATTCATGGTTTTTTCAACTGGGTCTCGGTTTCATTGTGGCCGCAATTGGTCACCGCGTTGTCCTGGGAAAAGTCGATTCTTACAGTGGGAAGTGCGTTCGACGCCGCCCACCGGTAAGGCGCCTAGAGGTGGTGTGAGTCCGCGAATCCGCCCTTCTGAGTGAAAGGACGAACTATGCCCACTCTGCAGACGAAGCTGGCCGACCTCGAAAAGGAGTTCGACGCCAACTTCTCCGGCGAGGCCTGGAGCGAGCAGGCCGTCATCGACGAGTCGATCCGTGAGATCGGCGGTGCGGACGTCCACGAGATCAACATGGACCTCGGCACCCTCGGCGGCAGCCGCCCCCGCGCCAACTAGTTCCGAGCCTCCCCGAGTCCCTGGGAACCTCGTCCGTCGGGCCGGTGCCACCGGCCCGACGGGTCCTCTCCGGTGAAGGATCGTCGATGCCACCAGCCCCCCTGTTCACCCCACCGAGCGAACGCCTCTTCGCGCTCGCCGCCGATCTCGACACCCCCGCGCTGATCTACGACGTGCCCGGAATCCGTGCGGGCGTGGCGGCGATGCGCCACGACGTCTCCCAGGTCCCCGACGCGAAACTCAACCTGGCCCTCAAGGCCTGCCATACCCCCGCCGTGCTCGGGGAGATGGCCGCGCTCGGGCTCGGCTGTGACGTCGCCTCCCCCGGAGAACTCGACCTGGCCATGAACGCCGGATTCGCCGAGATCTCCGCCACGGGTCCCGTCTTCGCCGGAGCCGACTTCGACACCCTGGCCGAGCACGGGATCACCCTGGACTGTGATTCCCTCGACCAACTCGACTCCTATGGACGGCACCGCCCCGGGAGCGAGGTGGGGATACGCGTGCGCGTGGACCTTCCCCGAACCCTGGAGGGCACGGCGACCTTCGCCGGAGACAGCCGTTTCGGCGTCCGCCCCGCCGACCCCGACCTCACGCGGGTGCTGGGGCGACATCGACTGCGGGTCACCCGGTTGCACGTCCACACCGGCCAGATGACCCCCGATTCCCTGCGTTACAAGACCCGATACCTCCTCACCGTGGCCGAACACCTGCCCGAGGTGCACACCATCGACCTCGGAGGCGGTTTCTTCCATCTCTACCGGGACCGGGCGAGGGCCATCGCCGCGTTCGCCGACGTCGCCTCGCTCGTCACCGGGTGGCGCGAACGTACCGGTCGCCCGATCTCCCTGCGCTTCGAACCCGGCGGCGCGCTGCTCACCCCCTACGGCTACCTCCTCACCCGGGTGCGGTCGGTGGAGGAACACCACCCGGTCCTGGACACCCGCGTCGTGACCCTGGACGCCTCCGCCTGGAACCTCGCCCCTTGGCACAACCGTCCCCAGGTCCTGTCCCTTGACGGGCATGGGTCCGGCGGGCCCGCCCTCGTGGCGGGCTGCACCCTCTACGAGAACGACTTCTTCGGCGCCACCCCCACCGCGGCCCGCACCACCCTGGAGGTTCCCCACTGTCGTGCGGGCGACCGCCTGGTCATCACCGCCACCGGCGCCTACACCATCACCAACGCCCGGTGGTTCAACCGCGTCCCCCCGCCGCGCGAACACCTCTTCGACGGCGAGCACATGATCGAGGCCGAAGCCGCGCTCACCACCGCGGGGGCCACCGCGTGAACGACTCCGGACCCGGGGCGACGGGAACCCCTCCGATCACCGACGACACCCTCCTGGCCACCGAACCCCTGCTGGCCCTGCGAGGCTCCGAGGACGGCCGCACCACCGTGTGGCACACCGGTGAGGGATGGGAGCTGGAGGTCGGTCCGGTCACCGCCGACCTCCTCGCCGCCTTCGCGGTCCCCCGCACCCTGGCCACCCTCGCCAAAGGCGACGCGACCGACCGGTCGCACCTGCGCACCTTGGTCACGGCTCTGGGCGAACGCGGCCTCATCCGCCGACACGACCCGGACGGAGTCCCCACCCCCGCCGGCCGTGGCGGCATGTTCGGCGCCCCGGTCCTCACCCTGGCCCAGGCACTGCGCGGCGATTCCTGTGACGTCGTCTTCCTCGGGATGCCCTACGACCTGGGCGCTTCTCACCGGCCCGGCAGCAGGTTCGGCCCCGCCCAGCTACGACGTACCGGAGGCGCCCTGTTCCGCTACCGGGACACCGCCGACGGCCCACCCGGTGCCGTGGACCCGGTGACCGGGAACCGCGTGCTGGCCGGGGTACGTCTGGCGGACATCGGTGACGTGACCGCCAACGTGCATCGTTCCGCCGGGCCCACCTGGTCGGTTCTGGAGAACGTGGTCGGCCGACTCAGCGGTCACGGCCGGCTACCGGTGACCCTGGGCGGCGACCACTCCGTCACGTTGCCCATCGTCCGCGGTCTGGCGGAGGTCCACGGCGCACTGGGCGTCCTGCACATCGACGCCCACGGCGACTACGCCCGTCCCCGCCGCGACGACGCCGAACTCCACTGCCATCACGGAAACGTCATGGACTGGGTGATGGGCGATCCTCGGGTGGTCCGACTCGCCCAGTTCGGCCTGCGCCAACTGGAGGACCCTCCCGCACGAGAGGACGACACCCTCCGCCGCTGGCCCGGGACCTCGGCGCTGAGCACCCCGCTCGGTGAGATCCTCGCCGAACTTCCCGAGTCCCTGCCCTACCACCTGACCATCGACGTCGACGCGCTGGACCCCTCGGTGCTCTCCGCCACCGGCACGCCCCTGCCCGGAGGTTTCACCCACGCGGAACTGGTCGGGTTGCTGACCGACCTGTGCTCGGCCCGGCGCATCGTCGGGATCGACGTGGTGGAGTTCCTGCCTCATGAGGGGGAGACGGACGGACTGATCATCGCCGACCTGCTGTTGCGAGCCCTGGACGCCGCCATCGGCCACCAGGAGGGGAGCACGTGACGATGGGCTCCTCCGCACCCGGCGAGGCGATCCTGCGGGCCGCTCGGACCGTCGCCACCCCCGCGCTCCTGTACGACCTGGACGCGGTCACGGCCACGGTCCGGGAACTACGAGAGGACACCGCCCCGATTCCGGAGAGCGTCCTGCTGTTCGCCCTCAAGGCGAACCGCTTCCCTCCGTTGCTGCGCCACCTGGCCGACCTCGGGGTGGGCGCGGACGTCGCCTCACCCGCCGAGTACCGCGCGGCCCGAGACGCCGGCATGGACCCGATCAGCGTCACCGGGCCGGGTCTGACCGGCGACCTGCTCGCCGGCATGGCCGAGCAGGAGGCCTTGGTCGACGTCGACGGGGTCGACCAGCTGCGCTCACTCCTTCGGGCCCGGCCCGCGCCAGGGGAGATCGGGCTGCGTCTGCGCGTGCCCATGGCCGAACAGGACCGGGTCTCCGCACGCCGTGCGAGCAGGTTCGGTGTCGATCCCGCCGACCCCGAACTCCACCGGCTCCTGGACGGGGCCGACACACACGTCGTACGACTGCATGTGCACAGCGGCGAGATCGGGACGCCCGACCGGGCCGACCTGCTGACATCGGCCCTGCTCACCTGCATGCGCGCCTTCCCACGAGTACGCGAACTCAACCTGGGCGGTGGCCTCACCACCTTGTACACGGACCGACAGCAGGCCCGACAGGCCTGGAAACGCGTCGCCGAACGCCTCGACGGCGTTCCCGTGCGCGTGTTCTTGGAACCGGGCATGTCGACGACCGCGCTGGCCAGCTACCTCGTGGTCTCCCTGCGCTCCGTCGATCGGTTCCCCGACGGCCGTGGATACGCCGTGGCCGACGCCTCCGGATGGAACCTGTTCACCTGGGGGAGCCCACGGGTGGTGGCGCGTCTGCCCGAACGGGACGGGCCGGGGCGCCCCCATCTGATCGGTGGCGTGACCTGCTACGAGAACGACGTGTTGACCGAGGAGGTCTCTTTGACCGACCCCGGCCCCGGAGACCGCCTGGTGTTCAACGCGTCCGGGGCCTACACCGCGAGCATGATGCGCGACCTGCACGGATGGGGTCCACCACATCAGGAGGCCGTGTACACCGAGGGAGGGCGGAACACATGACCGGAACCATGGACACGGCCGAGGGGCGCACGGGTACGGCCCCGGTGACCGCGCACGACGATGTCACCGCCCTGCTCGGACTGGCCGACACACTCTTTCCCCCGGGCGAGGACGGGGGGCCGACCGAGTCGATCCGGGAGTGGCGGGAGCGGGTCGCCTCCCTGGTCGGGCGGCAGGGGTCCGAAGTCGAGGCGGAGATGGACCGGGCGGAGGCGGACCTGCGCGTGATGTGGCTTCGCCACGCTCACGGCTTCACCGACCGGTCCTACAAGTCACCGCCCCTGGGAACCCCGATGGCGCTGCCCTTCGGGCGTCCCTCCACGCACAGCTACGAACGCAACATCGAATGTCACTCACTGGAGGAACGGCTCGCGGCCCAGGACCCCGAGCTCGATCACCACGAGGTGGCACACGTCGTTCATTCGAGCGGTATGGCTTCCATCGCCGGGGTCCTCCAGTGCTATCGGAGTCTGATCCGGCGGACCGCCGACCGCCCTTTGAACCTTCTGATGTGGGGCGCCTACTACGAGACCGGAGTCCTGTTCGACCTGGTCGCCGACGACGGCCTGCGCTGTCGACGCGCCCGGACCCAAGAGGAACTGAGGTCCTGCCTCCTCTCCGGGGAGGTGGACGTGCTGTTCATCGAACCCGTGCGCTACGAGTGGGAATTGGACACCCTCGACCTACCGGCACTTCTGAGCGCCTGGCGGGGGCGGCGGGGAAGCCGTCCCGGCCTGGTCGTGGTGGACTCCACCCTCGTCTCACCGGTGTGGCCGCGGGAACGGTTCGTGGCGGCCGTCGGAGACCCCGGCGTCCTGGTCGTCGAGGTGCGCTCCGGACTCAAACTCGACCAGCGAGGGCTCGAACTCGGCAACCTGGGCGTGGCCTCCCTGTACGCACGTCGATCCGATCCGGTACTTCCACCCGCCGCCGACCTGGCCACGTACCTGCGCAAGATGCGCACCGTCGTGGGATCGGGTCTGTCCCTGGAAGCCCTCTCGGTGCTCAGCGCACCGTTCGTCCTGGATCGCGCGGCGGCCCGCGACCACGCGGTCTCGGTCCTGCGCAACAACGCGCTGACCGCACGACTGCTCGCCGACTCCGCGGGACCGGGACGACTCTTCACCCGCGTCGCCCACCCCTCACTGGCCCAGGGGGACGCCTCCCCCTGGGCGCAGGCTCCGTTCATCGTGTGCCACCTGCGCGAGGACACGCTGGAGAACCACGGGCTGTTGCTCGGCGTGCTGCGTTCCCAGGCGCGTCGCCGGGGACTGCCCTTCTCGCACGGGTCGAGCTTCGGTTTCCGTGCCCACCGCTTCGAATGCATAGTCCCCTCCCTCAAGGAGGGGCGAGGCCTGTTCAAGGTGGCGATGGGTGCGCGGGCCGGATGGGGGCGGGCGGCGGTGGTGGAACTGCTGATGGAGGTGGCGGCCCACCCCGACATGGATTCCCTGCGCCGATCCGACCCCGACGCCGTCCCCGTGGATCTGACCGATCTGGAGTGAAGGAGAACCCGATGATCCTCACCGAAGGGCCGATGGAGGTACCCGTCGCCCACACTCTGCGACAGGAGGTGAGAGCGGTGCTGGAGGGTCTACCGGCCACGACGTCGGAAGACCTCACCGGGGCCCGGTCCCGGTACACCGACCTGGCCGTCGACGACCCCGGACTGCGGGATCGCCTCGTCGCCGTCGCGGCCCCGCTGTCCGGCGCACCCGACCCGGCGACGGTTCGGGTGCGCCGCCACGACGTCGGCGACTTCACGCTGCCCCATCGGGTGGGCGACGTCGTGGCCGGTCACTGGTCGCTGACCTTCCCCTTGGACGACTCCGAGGTCGATGGGGTCACCGCCTGGGTCGATGAGCGTTTCGAACGTGTCCTGGACCGGGCGGGCACGGGTCTGCTCCTGGCGCCGGGGTCGTGGGCGTGGGTGAGCCCCGTGCGCGGGGCACCCAGGTACAGCGTCGTGATGGGAGTGCGATGAGGCCGTTGACCGTGGTTTCGGACGTGGTGGCCGACTGTGCGGGGATCGTCTCCCTCGCGCGCCGCTACCGACACCTGTTCGCCGATCACCCCGACCCCGCGGCTCCGCCGCGACCGGTCGGAACCGACCCCTTCGACCCCTACCGGGACTCCGAGTACGAGGACGACGATCGTTATCACGTCCTGCAGTCCGCCTGGATGCCCGATGACCTCAGGGCGGCGATCTTCGCCGCCATCACCCCCGAGGGGACACCGAAGACGGACTACTACGTTCAGGTCAACAGGTACGACCGGGGAGACTACGTCCTGCCGCACCGGGACTCACTGCGCCAGGGCCTGTACATGCTCACCACTTCGGGGACCGATGGGCTCAACGCCCAGCACGACCCCGAAACCATGGTGTTCGTCCCCGACCGTGCCGGCACCTTCGTCGAGCACGACCCCCAGGCCTGGCACTGGGTCGACCCCGTGGCCTGCGAGGAGCGCTACACCCTCGTGACGATCCCGCCGCTGCCGCACCGTGGCGACGAACTCTCCGGCGAGGCGGTCTAGGGCGGTATGCGACGTTTCTCTCTGGTGTGGTCGACCCAACTCATGTCGGCGATCGGATCGGGTACGGCCTGGTTCGCCATCACCCTGTGGGTGTGGGCGGAGTCCGGTTCGGCGACCCTGTTCGCGATGCTCACCCTGCTCTCCCTGGCACCCGGCCTGGCCATGGCGCCGATCGCCGGCGCACTCGTGGACCGCATCGGGCCACGGGTGGCCGTCCTGGTGGGTGACGGCGCCCTCGCCATCACCACGTCCACCGTTCTGACGCTCTATCTCACGGGGAACCTGGAGATCTGGCACCTGTACGTCATCGCCGTGTTCGAAGGGGTGATGGAGTCCCTGCACCTGGTGGCCTACATGGCGTTGGTCCCACTGCTGGTGGTGGAGGAACGGCTGGTTCGCGCCAACGGGATGATCAGCCTGGCCTCGCCCGGCGCGGAGATCCTCGCCCCGGCCCTGGGGGGCGTCCTGCTGGCGCTGACCGACCTGTCGGTGGTCCTGTTACTGGACCTGGTGACCTTCGTCTTCGCCGCGCTGGTCCTGTTGGTGGTCCGCACCCCTCGACCGGCCGTGGCCGAGGGGGAGCGGCGGCGTTCGTGGGCGGTGTTCCGCGCGGACCTGCTGTTCGGGTTCGCCTACATCTTCCGCAGCCGGCCCCTGGTGCTCCTTCTCCTGCTGTTCTTCGTGCTCAACTTCTCCGGGGCGATCTCCTACGCCCTGACCACCCCGTTGATCATGATGCGCAGCGGGGACGACCAGGCTCTCCTGGGAGTGGTCCTGGCTGCCGGAGGCGCGGGCGGTGTGCTGGGGGCCCTGGTCGTCAGCGCGGTGGGCGACCGGTTCCGACGGATGACCCTCGTGCTGGGCGGCATGGCGGTCGGTTCGGTCGCCGGGCCCCTGCTGCTGGGACTGTCGTGGACCCCGTGGCTGTGGATCGCCTCCTCCCTGGTCGCCGGCGCGGTGCTTCCCGCGGTCAACTCCGCCTACCAGGCCATCTGGCAGTCCCACGTGCCGGAGCGGCAACAGGGCCGCGTCTTCGGGGCCCGTCGTCTCCTCGCCCAATCGTCCCTGCCCTTGGGCCTGCTCATCGTCGGCCCGGTCGTGGACTACGTACTGACACCGCTGTTCACCGACACCGGCCCGGGCATCGGGGTGACGCTCTTGGGCGGTGACAAGACCGGTGCCACCGCGCTCTTCCTGGTCTTCGCGGGCCTGCTGGGGCTGGTCGCGGTGCTATTGGCCATGACCTCGGCGAGGTTGCGCGAATTCGGTGAACCCGTCGCGACGGGAGCCGTGAAGGCCTCCGAACCACCTGAACCGACCGATCACGAAGGAATGAGCACACCGCGATGATCAACCCGATCGACACCACGGACGAGTCCGCCCTGCGCGCCTGGCACACCGCCCTGGTCGAGGGGGCGACGGCCGGCCGCGTGGAGGCCGCGGTCATGGGTCTCTCCGACCTCAAGGGGATGGTCGCCCCGCGCGAGGACCGTCACCACCGGCTCTACGCCGCCGTTGAGGACGACCGCGCCGTGGGCACCCTGCTCATCGACCTCCCGGACCTGGAGAACCGACACCTGGCGGAGGTGGACGTCTCGGTGGTCCCGGAATACCGGGGCAGGGGCCTGGGCGGGCGACTGCTCGAACTGGCCACGAAGGTCATGGAGGAGGAGGGGCGCGGCACCGCGACCGGTGAGGTCTACGTCCCCGGCGGGTACGCCCCGGACGCTTGGCCGGGCGCCGCTTTCGCCCGCTCCCATGGCTTCGACGTCGTGCACGAGGAGGACTACCAGGTGCTGGACCTTCCGGTCCCGGAGCGACGGCTGGCTGCCCTGCCCGAGATGACCGGTGAGCACCGAACGCTCACCTGGACGGGCCCGTGCCCGGAGGAACTGTTGGCCGACTACGTGCGGATGCGCACCGCGATGGAGCGTGAGGTGCCCACGGGCGGGCTCGACACCGAACCGCAGGTGTGGGACGCCGACCGGATCCGGAAGGAGGACCTGCGCCGCGTCGACCAGGGGTACACCACCATCGTCTCCGTCGCGCGGACCGGTTCGGGGGAGTGGTCCGGGTACAGCCTGATGATGGTCCCGGCGGAAGGCGAGGGCGAGGTCTACCAGGACGACACGTTGGTGATGCGAGCCCACCGGGGGAACAGGTTGGGGGTGGCGCTCAAACGGCGCAACCTCGAAGCGCTGTCCAGGGACGTTCCCGAGGCGAAGTGGGTCCGCACCTGGGTGGATCCCGACAACACCCCGATGCTCGCGGTCAACGACCTCTTCGGGTTCCGCACGGTGGAACGGATGTTGGAGGTCCAGCGGGTCTTGACTTCCTCCCCACGCCTAAAGGCGGGGGATTCCCACCAGCGATAACGCCGGTCGGTGCGCCTGCCCTCGCGGGGGCGCTGGTTCCTGCTTCACGGACCGGGTAACCCCGAAATCTCCCGCCCCTACTGCGCAGGCTTCGCCATGATCGCGCAGCGGGGGCCCGACTGACACCGCATGCCCTGCGGCGTAAAGGATGTTCTTGGCCGCGTTCACATCGGCGTGATCGGTGTGTGCGCAGGAGATGCACGCGAACTCGGCTTGGCTCTTGCGCGAGTGGGCGTCCACCACCTTGCACCGATGACACGTCTGCGAGGTGTAAGCGGGGTCGACCAGCACGACCCTCGTGCCGGTCTTGCGTGCGGCGTTGCGCAGCGCGAGTTCGAGCCGGTGCCACCCCTTGTCCAGGATGGCCCGGTTCAGTCCGGACTTTTGACGCACCTTTTTTCCAGGCGCTTCCAGCGTTCCTTTGGCGGAGGCGGTCATGTCGGTGGTGCGCAACCCCTCCAACACCACCACGTTGTGCCGGATGGTCAGTGTGCGGGTGAGCCGGCCGCAGAAGTCGGTGCGCCGTTCCACCGCACGGGTGGTGATGCGCCCCATGGCCTTCACCATCTTGGCCCGGTTGGCCGACCCCTTCTTCTGTCGGGCGAGTTTGCGCTGAAGGCGCAGGTACCGGGACTTCTCGCCGGGGGTGGCGAAGGGGCGGTCATGGAACGCGCCGGTGGACAACGTGGCCGCCACAGCCACACCCCGGTCCACCCCCACCGGGGTGCCCGGATGGTGCTCGGGGGTGAACAGCCCGTCTTCGACGAGGAACGATATGAACCAGTGCCCGCCCTTGCGAGATACGGTCGCCGAGCGGATCGTGCCGCCGAGGGGGCGGGAGGAGCGCAGCCGCACCCAGCCCAGTTTGGGCAACTTGGCCCGCGACCACTTGCGGTTCAGCTTCTCCACCACGATGAGGTTCCCGGCGGGGAAGCGGAACGAAGGCCGTCACCGGTACTTGGCCCGCCACTGCACGTTGAAGGTGCCCTTCTGGTGGCATGCCCGGTCCAGGTCCTGCAACGTCTGCTGGAGCACATGCGAGGGGGCGGCCTTGAGCCAGGTCTCTTCGGCCTTGGCCTCGGCCAACTGCCCGGCCTGAAGGTGGTACCCACAGAACGGCCCTTGTCGGCCCCGGGTGTAGCGGTCGACGTACTGGCGGCGCTGGTCCAGGGCGGTGTTCCACACCGCCCGGCAGATGTCACCGAACTCGGTGCACATCGCCTCCTGCGCATCGGTCAGAGCAAGCCGGTAACGACGCCCCGACAACATCGTGGAACACCCCCTCCCTCTCAGCGGCTCTTCTGGTTGTGCACGTACTGCTTGATCGCTTCCAGCGGGGCGCCTTCGATGGTGGCCACGAAGTAGCGGTTCGTGCACAGCATCGGCAGGCGGGACTTGCAGGTGCCCGAAATTCCTCGCGCACGATCTTCCTCAGCCGTTCCTCGATTCAGCCCTCAGGACGCGGTATCGGTGCGTGGGGTGCCAGAGCACGTGGAGGGCTCGTTGGAAGGTGATGCCGCAGATCGAGCGCGGAGTGACGGGCGCGTAACTCATCGTATGGAGAAGGGCTGTTCAATGTTCCCGTTCGCGGAAGAGCGGCTATCCCCAGGGCTGAAGCCCGGGGTCTGCGCCGCCCGGAAAACTCAGATCACCTGATCGGGGTCGGGCGAATCGTCCCGTGTCACCGATATCCCGTAAGGTTGTCACCATGCCCGTCTTTCAGTTCAACCCACCGGAACGGTTCATCGCGGGGACCGTGGGACAGCCTGGGGAGCGCACCTTCTTCCTCCAAGCGGTGGGTGAGGGTCGTATAACCAGCGTCGTGTTGGAGAAGGCTCAGGTGGAGGCCCTGGCGGCCCGCATCGAGGAACTGTTGGAGGAGGTGCACCGCCGTTTCGGTGCCCCGCCCGGTGACGAGACCGCCCCCGAGGACGAAGGCCCCCTGGAACAGCCCATCGAACAGGACTTCCGCGTCGGCACCCTGGCCCTGGCCTGGGACGCCGAGGCGGCCCGCGTGATCATCGAGGCCCAGGAGCTCGACGAGTCCGGACCCGAGGAACTGGTCGAGGACGATGACGATGAGGAGGAGCTGGAGGTCTTCGCCGAGGAGGCCCCGGCCCACCGTGACGTCCTGCGCGTCTACCTCACCCCCGGTGAGGCGCGCTCGTTCGCGGGCCGCGCCCTGAAGGTGGTCTCCGCCGGGCGCCCCGACTGCCCCCTGTGCGGTCGTCCGTTGGACCCGGCCGGTCACATCTGCGCTCGCCAGAACGGCTATCGCCCGGACCGGCTCGTCTGAGCCGTGCACGCCGACGACACCACCGAGGGCGGACCCTCGCCCGCCGACTTCGACGGGATCGACCCCGCCGAAGGCGTCGACCTCCTCCGTAAGGGCGACCTGACCGTGCGGGGCCGCCTGACCACGGCCTCCAACGCCACCCTGTACTGCACGATCTCCGACGGTGACCGCTCGGCGGCCTGCGTGTACAAGCCGGTGGCGGGGGAGCGGCCCCTGTGGGACTTCCCCGACGGCACCCTGGCCGGTCGAGAGGTGTCCGCCTACGCGGTCTCCGAGGCGCTGGGCTGGTCCGTGGTGCCGCCGACCGTGCACCGCGACGGCCCCTACGGTGAGGGCATGGTCCAGTTGTGGGTGCACGGTGACACCACCGTCGACCTGGTCGAACTGTCCAGACGCACCGAACATCGGGGCCTGCGCCGGATGGCCGTGCTGGACACGGTGATCAACAACTCCGACCGCAAGATCGGCCACCTGCTGCCCGGTCCGGGCGGACACCTGTACGGCTGCGACCACGGGGTGTCCTTCGCCGAGGACTACAAACTGCGCACCGTCCTGTGGCAGTGGCAGGGACAGCCCCTCACCGAGGAGGCCCTGGGGGCCCTGACCCGGCTGAGTACCCGGTTGCGCGACGCCGAGGACCCGCTCTCGAAGGAACTGGACCGACACCTGACCGGCCCGGAGGTCTACGCGGTCCGCGCCCGGGTGGATCTGCTCGTCCACCACCGCATCCACCCCTACCCCGCTCCCGACTGGCCTTCCGTCCCCTGGCCACCCGTGTGAGCAGCATCAAGTCGTTCAAAGCTCGTTACCGGGGAGTAGGAATGGTGTTCCACCGACGGACACCGGCACAATGGTGCCTGTGAGCAACGAGTGGAACTACCTTTTCGACATGGACGGCGTGCTGGTACGCGAGGAGCACCTGATCCCCGGGGCCGACACGCTCATAGCCGAGCTGCGGGAGCAGGGGACCCCGTTCATGGTGTTGACGAACAACTCCATCTACACCCCGCGCGACCTGCGGGCCCGACTGCTCAACTCGGGGCTGGACATCCCGGAGGAGTCGATCTGGACCTCGGCGCTCGCCACCGCCCAGTTCCTGCAGACGCAGCGGCCCGGTGGTTCGGCCTACGTCGTGGGTGAGTCCGGTCTGACCACCGCGCTGCACAACGTCGGCTACGTGATGACCGAACGCGACCCCGACTACGTGGTGCTGGGGGAGACCCGCACCTACAGCTTCGAGGCCATCACACGGGCGATCCGTCTGGTGCGCAACGGCGCCCGGTTCATCGCCACCAACCCCGACGAGACCGGACCCAGCGCCGAGGGACCGCTGCCCGCCACCGGCGCGGTCGCGGCGCTCATCGAGAAGGCCACCGGACGCCGGCCCTACTTCGTGGGCAAGCCCAACCCGCTGATGATGCGTTCGGCGTTGCGTCGGATCGGTGCGCACTCGGAGAACACCCTCATGGTCGGGGACCGGATGGACACCGACGTGCTCAGTGGTCTCGAAGCCGGTCTGCAGACGGTGCTGGTGCTGTCGGGCATCTCCGGTCGGGACACCGCCGACGAGTTCCCGTACCGGCCCACCCGGGTGATCGGGTCGGTCAAGGACCTGGTGGGCAGGACCGGCGACCCCTTCGGTGACCAGGGATAGACGAGCAGTAGACGAGCAGGGGTGGAGACGAACACGACGGGGGCGGTGGACCATCGGTCCACCGCCCCCGTGGCGTCGTGTCAGGCGCTCTGTCGCTGCTTGGCGATCTCCTCCACCTTGGCCGCTTCTTCGCGGCGGCGGGCGCGGAGCAGTTCCAGGCGTTCGGCGAGAACCTCTTCGAGGTCCTCCATGCTGCGGCGTTCGAGCAGCATGTCCCAGTGCGTACGCACCGGCTTGGTGTTCTTGGGCTCCTCGCCATTGCCGTCTCGGCGTAGGGCGCGGTCGCCGCAGAAGCGGCATTCCCATTCGCCGGGGATCTCCGCCTCGGTCGCGAAGGTGACCGAGAAGCGGTGGCCCCGGGTGCAGTCGTAGGTGACTTCCTGCCGGGGAGCCAGGTCGGTGTTGCGGTCGTTCTCGTAGCTCGTCGCCCCGAGCCGGGTGCCGCGAAGTGCTCGCTCGGCCATCGTGTGGGTGCCTCCAGGCGCTCGTGCGGTCTCGCGGGGTGTAACGCGTTGGTCCACGTCAAGATTCCCCGACTGTCACGGGTCGAACCTCTTCGGTGGGTGCGGGAAGCCCGCGTGTGCCGGGGGACCGGCTTGGCCGACCCTCCCGCTGGTTGTGATCTGCACCACTCTAGGGGTGATTGTCGGCGGCTCCGCGCAGCGACGCGGGTGCCGGGCCCCGCCCGAAGTCGGATCATCCGCGCGTTCGTTATCGACGAACGGCACTTTCGGCGAGGAGGCGCAGTTCAAGTCGGGTGTGAGCGGGTTTCGCACAATGGTCGTAGTGCGCCCGCCCCGGGCATTGGCGGGGCCGGTGTTGCGCAGGCTTCCTCTGTGGTCAAGAGGGTCGCGGATCCGGTTTTGGGTAATTCATTGTGCATTCCCGTGGCATAGGCGTCGGTCCGGCTGAGTGGTAGGTTTGCTCGCTGTGTGTCTGAAAGGCCGGATTGCTGTTGTTTCTCCAGCCTTTTTCGCGCATCTTCGCACGTGGATCGCGGGCTACTTCGGACGTGTCCCGCGACATGCACAAAGAGTGACGACGGAGCCGTATGACCGCTGATATCCCCCACGACGGCGTATCAACGTCGCGTTCCACCGCACCGCGGTGGCTCCTGCTCCTGGCCCCCTCGCTTCCGGTATGGGGTTGGGCCCTGTGGGCCGCCCACCCCGAGGCCCGGACGTCCGTCCTCACCGCCGGCGCGCTCACCCTCGTGCTCGGGGTCGCCCTCGCGCTGCTCCTGGCCGCACGGGACCGCCGCGTCGAGACACTGCGCGCCGAGGTGGAACGGGTACGGGCCGAGACCGCCGCACTCGGCTCGCGGACCCTGCCGCGCGTGGTCGAATACCTACGCCAGGGCGACTCCGCCGAGACCGCCCTGCACCGCGTCACCCTCCCGGAGGACCCGGGCACCTCCGAGGCGCTGCGACTGGCCGCCACCGAGATCTCCGCCGCCGAACGCCGCCGCTCCGCCGCGATGGCCGCCTGCGCCACGGCGGCCGGCCGGGTCCAGGCGCTGACCACCACCATGCTCGCCGACCTGCGCGCGATGCAGGAACGGCACGGTGACGTCGGAGGCGGGGACCAGATCCTCGGTGACCTCATGCACCTGGACCACACCACCGCGCAGGCCGGTCGCATGGCCGACGGCATCGCCGTCCTGACCGGCGCCCGTTCCGGCCGCCGCTGGAGCCGCTCCATCCCGATGGAGAGCATCCTGCGCGGCGCCATGGGTCGCATCGGCGCCTACCGGCGGGTGCGCACCCACAGCGTCTCCAGACTGGCCGTGGCCGGGTTCGCCGCCGAAGGGGTCATCCACGCCCTGGCCGAACTGCTCGACAACGCCGCCAAGTTCTCCCCGCCCACCGCCGAGGTCCACGTCCACGTGGAGGAGGTCCAGGCGGGGGTGGCCATCATGGTCGAGGACGGTGGTCTGGTCATGGGCGACGAGGCCCTGCGCCGTGCCCGGCGGATGGTCGAGAGCGCCTCGGACATCACCACGATCTCCGGAACCCGCCTGGGGTTGGCGGTCGTCGGCAGGATCGCCCAACGCTATGGGTTGTCGGTCGCCTACCGTTCCTCCTCCCGCGGCGGCACCGGGGTGGTCCTGCTGTTGCCGCAGCGCCTCATCAAACCGCTGCCGGCGACGACGGACCCGGCGCCGAACACCCGGGTCCGGGTGACCACCGAAACGCCCCCGTCCGACGTGCCCGCCACATCGACGGGTTCCGACGAACCGACCCCCACCGACGAGCCCGAGCCCCGGCTCTCGAACGGATTGCCCCAGCGTCGACGCGGCCGGACCCTCGCCGCCGTCGAACGCACCCGGACCGCCGCCCCCGCCGACAGCGACACCCCCGCGGACACCGGCCCCTCCACCTCGCCGAAGGGGTTCGGCGCGTTCCGCTCCGCCGTACGCGGCCCGGCCGACTCATCCAAGGACACCTGATGGATCTCGACAAGCTCACCTGGCTGCTCGAAGGCCTCCTCGAACGCACCCCCGGCACCCGCCACTCCCTCGTGCTCTCGCGCGACGGACTCAAGCTGTGCCACAGCTCCGGTCTGAGCACGGACAGCGCCGACCACCTCGCCGCGATCGCCGCCGGGCTCCAGAGCCTCGCCCACGGCGCCTCCAAGGAGTTCGGCAACGGTGGGGGCGGAGTGCGCCAGGCCATGGCCGAGTTCTACGGCGGTCTGCTGTTCATCGTTGAGGCGGGACAGGGCGCCCACCTGGCCGTCATCACCTCGGAGGAGGCCGACCCCGGGCTGGTCGGCCACAACATGAGCGAATTGGTCGAGCAGTTGGGCGAATACCTGTCCAGCCCCGCCCGGGCCGGGACCGCGTGAGCCCCTCGCCGCGTCAGGAAGGCCCGGACCGGCTCTACGTCATCACCTCCGGGCGCAGCGGCGGCGTCGACGACACCTTGGACGCGGTGACCCTCATCGTGGCCGAGAGCGAACCCGCCCCCGGGATGCAGTCCGAGCACGCACACATCCTGCGCCTGTGCACGAGCCCCCTGTCGGTGGTCGAGGTCGCCGCGTACCTGGGTCTGCCCCTGACGGTCGTGCGCATCCTGCTCACCGACCTCATCGACACCGGTCGGGTGACCGCGCGCCATCCGACCCCCGCGCCCTCACCGGCGCACCCGCTCACCTCCCCGGACGTGTTGGAGAAGGTGCTCGTTGCACTCCACGACCTCTGAACCCGCACCCGCCGACGGAACCCTCGGCGTCCCGGGCACCCGACTTCCCGCCGGTGCCGCCCAGGCCCTGAAACTCGCCGTGGTCGGCGGCTTCGGGGTCGGCAAGACCACCATGGTGCGTTCGGTCAGCGAGATCAGGCCCCTGACCACCGAAGAGACCATGACCAGCGCGGGCGCCTCGGTGGACGACCTCAACGGGGTCGAGGCCAAGGGCACCACCACGGTCGCCTTCGACTTCGGGCGCATCACCATGGACGCCACCTCGGTCCTGTACCTGTTCGGCGCCCCCGGCCAGCAACGATTCTGGTTCCTGTGGGACCGCCTGTTCTCCGGGGCCCTGGGCGCGGTGGTCCTGGTGGACACACGCCGCCTGGAGGACTGCTTCTACGCCATCGACCGTCTGGAGGCCCAGGGCACCCCGTTCGTGGTGGCGCACAACGACTTCGGCGAGGCCGACCACCCCCTGGAGGACGTGCGCGCCGCCCTGGACCTGGACCCGGCCGTGCCCCTGCTGCGCTGCGACGCCCGCGATCGCGACTCGGCCAAGCGGGTCCTCATCGCCCTGGTCGAACACGTCCGCACCCTGGTGAAGGAGGGCCGACGATGAGCGGCTGCCCGATCGTCGAAGGCCGTGTCCCCTTGCACGGCCCCGAGTTCGAGACCGACCCGGCAGGCCTGTACCGGGCCATGCGCGCCGAATACGGCCCGGTGGTCCCGGTGACCATGGAGGGCGACGTCCCCGCGTGGCTGGTCGTGGGCTACCGGGAACTCCACCAGGTCCTCACCGAGACCGACGTGTTCCAACGCAGTTCCGAACGGTGGAACTCCTGGGACCTGATCCCGCCCGACTGGCCGCTGAACCCCCTGGTCATGCGCAGCCCCACCATCCTGTACGCCGAGGGCGCCGAACACAGGCGTCGGTCAGAGGCGGTCAACGACGCCCTGGCGGCGGTGGACGCGCACGAGTTGCGCACCAACGTCACCCGCATGGCCGACCGGCTCATCGACAGATTCTGCGCCTCCGACGGCGTGGACCTGCGCACCGCCTACACGGCCCGGCTGCCCGCCCAGGCCCTGGGGTGGATCTACGGTCTCGACGACGCCGGTGGCGACCACCTCGCCGAGATCATGACCACGATGATCGACGGCGGTCCGGACACGATGAAGGCACGAGAGTCCCTGATCGGTCTCATGGCCGACATCGTGACCCGGCGACGCGCCGAGCCCGGGCCCGACCTGGTCTCCCGGATGCTCGCCCACCCCGCCGCGTACACGGTCGAGGAGATCATCCTCGACCTCATCGTCGTCCTGGGCGGCGGCAACCAGCCCACCACCGAGTGGTTGGGCAACGCCCTGCGCCTGATGCTCACCGACGACCGGTTCGCGGCCTCGATCGTCGGGGCGCGCAGCAGCGCCCGCGAAGCCCTCAACGAGGTCCTGTGGGAGGACACCCCCACGCAGATCTACGCCGCCCGCTACGCAGTACACGACGTGCAACTCGGTGGAACGTCGATCCGCGGCGGCGACATGCTCCTCCTGGGACTGGCCGCGGCCAACCACGACCCCGACGTGCGCTCGGCGCCCACCGCGGCCGGCGATCGCGGCAACCACGCCCACCTGTCGTTCTCACACGGCGCGCACCGCTGCCCCTATCCTGCCCAGGAGATCGCCGAGGTCATCGCGATCACCGGCATCGAGGTCCTCATGGACCGACTCCCCGACCTGGAACTCGCCGTCCCCGCTCAAGAGCTCCGGTGGCGCCCGTCCCCTTGGGTACGCGGCGTCTTGTCCCTTCCGGTCACCTTCACCCCCGCGCCCCCACGAGGAGCACTCTGATGTCCTGCCCCGTACAGCATGGATCCTCTGGAACAGTCACCCTCGACCCCTACGTCAAGAACCTGCGCGCCGAACGCGAGGCCCTGTACGCCGCGGGTCCCATCACCCGTGTGGACCTGCCCGGCGGCGTGTCCGCCTGGGCCGTGACCCACCACGAGGCCGGTCGCGCCGCCCTCAACGACTCGCGCCTGGTCAAGGACATCGCGCACTGGGAGGACTTCCAGCAGGGCCGCATCCCCGAGGCCTGGCCGCTGCTCAGCACCATCCCGCCCGCGCCCACCAACCTCCTCGGCACCGACGGCGCCGAGCACAAGCGGCTGCGTCTGCTCACCGCCAAGGCGTTCTCCGCGCGCAGCATCGAGCGTCTGCGCCCGCGCGTGGAGGAGATCACCACCGAGCTACTGGACGCCATGGAGGCCAAGGCCGACGGAGGACGCCTGGACCTCAAGGGCGAGTTCGCCTTCAAGCTGCCGATGAACGTGATCGGTGAGCTCTACGGCGTGGACGCCGCCGAGCACGACTGGCTCCGCGACATGTACGTGCAGTTCTTCAGCGCGGTCACCACGCCGGAGGAGTTCATGCACACGTACAAGACCCTGGAGCGCTACTACGACGACATGATCGCCCACAAGCGCGCCAACCCGGCGGAGGACCTCACCACCGAGCTGCTCAACGCGGGCGAGAACGGCGACTCCCTCACCGACCTGGAGGTGCGCGGCACCCTGCAGGTCGTGGTCGCCGCCGGTCACGAGACCACCGTCAACCTGCTGTGCAACGCCGTCCGCGCCCTGCTGGCCCACCCCGAGCAGTTCGACCTGGTCAAGAAGGGCCAGGTCGGCTGGGACGCGGTGGTGGAGGAGACCCTGCGCTTCGACCCGCCCACCTCCAACTTCGTCTTTCGCTTCGCCACCGAGGACATCGAGATCGGCGGGACCACCATCAAGAAGGGCGAGGCGCTGATGACCTCCTACGGGGCCATCAGCCGCGACCGCGCCGAGCACGGCGAGGAGCCGCACCCCGACACCTTCGACCTGACCCGGAACAAGGGCCGTCACATCTCCTTCGGCTACGGCCCGCACGTGTGCCCGGGATCGCACCTGGCGCGAATGGAGGGCCAGATCGCCCTCCCGCTGCTGTTCGAGCGCTTCCCGGACCTGAAGCTCGCCGTCGACGACTCCGAGCTGGAGAACCACCCCTCCATTCTGGTGAACAGCCTCAAGGAACTTCCCGTCCTGCTGCGTCCCTGAGCGATCGAAAGGGCGTGGATCGTCCCCTCGACGGTCCACGCCACGGGCGTTTCAGGACGCAGTCACAAAACATTCAAGAAGTATAGAAAACAGACAGGAAGCTGCATTTCACCCTAGGATCGATGGTCCGAGGGGGTGCGAGGAGATGTCACGAAGGACGACGGCGGTGGTGGCCACGGCCCTGCTGTTCCTCACCGGCTGCGGTCTCGCGCAGGGAACGGCCCCGGCCCCCCGAGTCGAGGCCGGCCGGGGCGTCGACGCCGAAGAGGCCGCCGAGTACATGACGGCGCTGGTCCGATTCAGCGACCCCGAGGGCATGCGCGAGGGACTCACCCTCGCCGAGGAGGACTCCACCGCCCACACCTACCTGCGCCACTACGCGCAGGTGACGGCCGCCAAGGCCGAGGCGGGCGAACTCCTGGACAACGCGTCCCTGGAACCCGTCCCCGACGGTTTCCGGATGTGCCTCCCCGGGGCCGACGACTGCGCGGACTTCACCGACTTCACCGTCGGGGAGGACGACCTCCTGACCGGATTCCGGATCGACGGTCAGGACCCGGGAGAGCGCATGGTCAGCGGTCACGGGGTCGCGGCGAGCTCCGCCGGGGTCGACGTCGTCCTGCTCACCGCCTACCAGACCATCACCGACGACACCCTGGTGGTCTCCGCCGAGTTCACCACCGTCGACGACGTCGACCTGGACCTGCCCGGCGCCACCTACACGGCACCCGACGGCACTCGAAGCCGGGTGGCGGAGACCGTGGGCGAGTACTCCCTGAGGGCCGGTACCGCCACCCAGGCGGTCCTGTACTTCCCGGCCGCCCCCGTCGGTGGCAAACTCACCATCGGCGGCTGTCTCGCCGAGTGCTCGTCCCAGGTCCACCTGGACTTCCCCGTCGACTGAGGAGCCAGGGCCATCGCGGCCGTTACCCCGCCCCGATCCTGGATCCGCCACCCCGGCCTCGTTTCCTCCGTGCTAGATGATCTGCTCGGTCGGAAGCATCGTGATCTCGGTCAGGTTGACGTGTTTGGGGACCGCGCTCATGAAGGCGACCGTCTCCGCGACGTCTTCTGACGAGAGGACGTCGATCCGGGTGATCAGGTCGGCCATGAGCCTGCTCGCCGCCGGATCGGTGACGTGGTCCGGCAGTTCGGTGTCGACCATGCCCGGCTCGATCGTCGCCACGCGGATCTTCTTGCGGCCCAACTCGGTGCGCAGCAGCCTGGTGAGTTGGGTGACGTAGGCCTTGGTCGCCGAGTAGACCTGGAATCCCTCCAGGATCCGGACGGCGGCGATCGACGAGGTCGTGATGAGATCGGCGCTGCGGTCGGCGTTCGCGGCCGCCTCCAGGGACGGCACGAAGGCCTGGATGGTGTTCATGACGCCCTTGATGTTGAGGTCGATCTGGGCGTCCCAGTCCGCTGTGGCCAGGTCGGTGATGCCGGAGATGAGCTGTACACCGGCGTTCGCGAAGACGAGGTCGACCGAGCCGAGCTCGTCGGCGACCCGGTCGGCCGTCGCGAGGACGGCGGCGCGGTCGGTGACATCGGTCGGCAAGGCCAGGGCGGTTCCGCCACCGGCACGGATGCGGTCCTCGACCTGGTCGAGCCGGTCGCCGCGGCGGGCCACCAGCGCCACCTTCGCGCCGAGTTCCGCGAAGCGGACGGCGGTCGCTTCACCGATGCCGCTGGAGGCACCGGTCACCACGGCGACACGCCCGGCGAGCCGGGTTCCGGAGACGACCTGGGCGGAGGGCCGGATGCTCTGCGTTGTGTTCATGTCGACAAGCATGCGGTCGGTTCCGCCGAGCCGGGGGGTAGTGGTACGGCCCCCCGCTAGCCGGGGCTCGCGCCGTGCTCGTCAGTAGGCTCAGGGCATGCCACGCACTGAGCTGGGCCGGTTCCTCATGACCCGCCGCGCCAAGGTGACACCGGAGGCCGTCGGAATGCCCGCGACGGGCGAGCGCCGTGTTCCCGGCCTGCGCCGCGACGAGGTCGCCACGATCGCCGAAGTGAGCGTCGACTACTACCGCCGTTTGGAGCAGGGCAAGGAGACCCGCCCCTCGGAGGTGGTCCTCGCCGGCCTCTGCCGGGCACTGCGGCTGACCGAGGCAGAGAACCGGCACCTGTACGCCCTGGCCGGTGCGGCACACCGACTCGGTGAAGAGGCGACGATCCAGCCGGTGCCGGCGGAGTTGCTGAACCTGATGGATTCGTGGAGTCACTCGGGCGCGATCGTGCTGGATCCGGTGCTCGACGTCCTGGCGATGAACACCCGGGCACAGGAGCTGTTCGCCGGTTTCGAGGAGACCGCGAACCTGCTGGAGATGGTCCTGCTGGACCCCGAGGGTCGCCGGTTCTTCGTCGAGTGGCAGGCCTCCGCCGAGGCGACCGTGGCCAACCTGCGCGCCAGCGCCGACTTCTCCGTGGCTCCCGCCCGGCTCCGGGAGCTGCTCGACCGATTGGAGGCCGAGAGCCCGGAGTTCCCCGGTCTGTGGGCGCGCCACGACGTGCGGCCCAAGACCCATGAGACGAAGGTGTTGCGCCACCCCGCCCGGGGTCCACTGGGCATCGAGTTCCACGCCTTCAACGTCGCCAGCGTGCCCGGGTACCAGCTCCTGATCTACCAGGAGCAGGGAGCCGAGGAGGAGCGCCGTGGAACTTAGCGTTTCTCACTCGCCTGTGGAACCCATGCCGGCGAACAGGACCGTGCCTTGGGCGAAACTCACCGACGCGGCCACACCGATGGCCTGCGTGAAGGTGGCGAACAACGATCGGTCGTCGGTGGGTCCGTGTCCAGTGAACCCGGCGCAGAACACACGAGGAGCGCCTGGACATTCTTCAGCTTCCGGTGGACTCCGCCGGGGATCAAAGGGCCCGCGCGACGTGCTCTCGGGCGCGCCGAAGGGCGATGGAAGTGCCACGCGCCCATGGGGAACACCTAGTTCGGCGTGCGGGGTATCGTCACCACCCACAGGAAGACGGCGACGTCGGTATCCGCTTCGAACGTGTAGTCGGCGGTGTTCTCGATCCGTGCCGATCCTCCTTCGGTGACGTTCAGGTCCGATGACCCCGATCGGACCCGAAGCCGGCCGTGGAGAACGTGCGCCATCGACTCGGGCGCGTTCATGGCGGGAGAGGCGTGATAGCGATCGCCCTCGACCAGGTGCCACTTCCACAGCTCGACGAACACCTGGCTCGACTCGACCGCCTGTAGCAGGCACGCCCAACTCCCGGTCGGGGTCGACCACACCTGGACCCCCTCGGGGGAACCCTCCCCGAGCACACCGACCAGTGCCGGGAACGTCGTGCCCAGCGCGGACGCGATCCGGTCGATCGTCGCCAGACTCGGGTTCGCCTGACCCAATTCGATCTGCGTGAGCATCCGTCGGCTCACACCGCTGAGTTCGGCGAGCCTCACCACGCTCAGGTCCTTGCCTCGCCGCACCGCACGGATGCGGTTGCCCAGGAGGACGACGACCTCTGGTCGAATCCGCTCGCTCATGAACCCCTCAGTCAGTACCTCAGGACGCACCCAAGGTGGGCACTATAATGCTCACCATGCCCTCGTTCGGTCACCGTACCGACCGGCCTGCCATACGCATACGTCAAGGTGAGAGGCGCGAATGACCCGGACCCAAGCGATTCCGCCGTCGCCGGAAACAGGCGCGTCGCAGCCCAAGCTCAGCATCCTACGATGGCAGGCCGCCTACGGCACCCTCGGAATACCCCAGGCCGCCGCACCCATCGCCTTCGGTCTGCTGGCCCTACCCCTGACGGGTTCGGTCGAGTCGGGCGCCGCGATGGTCTTCGCCATGACCACGGCACAGATTCTCGGCGCCGTTCCCGTGTCACGCCTGGGCAGGCGCTTCAACGGCGTGCACTATCTACGGGCCCTCATCGCCGTGCGCACCATCGCTCTCGCCGCGGTCACCGTGCTGGCGGCCGTGGGCGCCCCGTTCGCGTTCCTCATGATCGCGGTCGTCGCCGCGGGCGCCGTCAACGGAGCGGCCTACGGATACCAGCGCACCCTCCTCAACCACCTGGTCACCCCGGACCGGCTGCCCCGGGCGTTGGGCGTGGCCGCGACGCTGAACGAGATCAACTTCGCGTTGTCGCCCGTGCTCGCGTCCCTGCTCGGCGCGATCTCCCCGGTATGGGCCATGGCGGTCATCACCGCGCTCGGGGTGGGGCCGATCCTTCTGACGCCCCGGATTCCGCAAGCACGCGGACCGAACCAAGACTCGGCCGCCGGCGGTAAGGAGCGGGTCCCGGCTGAGGCGTTTCTCTGGCTGTTCTGCGCGGCCGCGGGCGGCGGTGCGGTCGCGGCCGTCGAGGTCGGCGCCGTGTCGTTCGCGCTCTCCTTCGGACTCGCACCGGGCTGGGCCTTCCTCTTCGCCTCCGTACTGTGCGTCGGCGCGGTCATCGGCGGCGTATGGGTCAGTTTCCGCAACCGTATGCCGGAACGCTGGAAGGTCGCCTGCTTCCTCGCGGTGAGCACCGCGGCGTCCGGGGTGATCCTCATCGGGGAACACATCGCCCTGACCCTGGCGGGCGCGGCGGTCCTGGGGTTCTTCCTGCCGCTCCTGGGGACCTTCTACTCGCTGGTCCTGGACGAACTCGCACCGCCCGACCGTCGAGCGGAGATGTTCGCCTTCCTGCGCACGGCGAGCGCGATCGGCATCATCGCCACCAGCGGACTGCTCGCTCTCCTGGGGTTGCGGGCCGCGCTCATCGGCAGTACCGCACTGCTGCTGACCGCGTCGTGTCTGGCCGTTCTCCACGCCACCTGGTCCGTGCGTGGTCCAAACGCACACACCGTGTAGCGCACCGCGAGTCACGCCCTGTCTCGTGCCGGGATCGCCTTCCGTCACCCACGGGCCGAACCTGGGGTGGATGGAAGAGGGCGACACCGAGAAAGCATTCCGGTCACCAGGCGTCCGTGACATCTTTTGGACGGGTCATGTCACGAAGCCAGATCCTGGTCGAGGCCGCCTGTACCGTCCCGCCGAAGATCGCGGCCCGCTCGCGGCCCCGGTAGACCGCCTGGCCGAACCCGCGCCGGGGACGCGAGACCTCCACCTTGCCGGCCGTGCTCGGCGTCCCCCGCGCCCTCATCTGCTACGAACACCCGGTCGGGCATACCGATGACTTTCGAGCCGAGCCCTGAGCTTCACTCGTCCGAGGAAAGGTCCTGCTTGTGTGCCAGGCGTTCCCAGGCGTCGGAGAGGTTGCGCAGGTCGTTCACCACTCGCGCGCGCTCCTCCGAGGAGAACCCGGCCAACAACAGTTCGTCGAGGTGGGCCGCGTGTACTGCGGTTTCGGCGAGAATCCGTTCCCCCTCAGCCGTGAGGTAGAGAAGCTTGCGCCGTGTGTCGCTCGTGCAGGTGCGGCGCTCGATGAGCTGGCGGCGGTCCAGCCTGCGGGCGACATCGGCCATGGTGGATCGGTCGAGCGCGGCCATGACCGCCAACGACCCCTGGTCGCCCCCGGGTGTGCGCTGGATCGCGCGCATCACGGCGAACTGCGGGCCGGTGAGCGTGGAGTCGACGACGCTCACCCACAGCGCCGTGTAGGTCTGGTAGAGCCGCCGTATCAAGTAGCCGGGGGCAGTGAGCAGCTCGGGGGGCACTTCGGGGTGTGGTTCGCTCTGTTGCCCCGTGTGGCGCGTGTGCTCCATCCGGTCGCTATCACCCACTGTTCTCTCCTTCGAATCGTGGCCTCTACGCCGGGCTGGACGTGTCGTCGGCCCGGATGACGCGGCGCTTCCCGGTCAGCCCGAGGGCGACCCTATATCGCGAGGAACCGCAGTCGTCACGACACCCTCCAGGCGAACATTGCAGACACATCACGCGAACCAGACTTTTCACAGAACCTCTTGACGTGAGCTGGGTTACATGTAGATAGTCAGTATACGGATTATCCGGGTACGGATGATCTGCGGGCGGTCGCGGCCCCGAGCCACGCCCGTCCGCGGCAAACCACCCACGGTTGGAGGAGCCATGGACCAGAACAACCTCAATGACTTGTGTGTACGCCAGTTGTCCCTGAGCGGTGTTCGCGACGGTGAAACCCTGGCGGTGCTCTCCCAAGGGGACGAACGCGCCTCCTACGCCGACGCCTTCCTCTTCGCCGCCCAGGAACTCGGCGCGAACACGTTCCACATGCGGCTGCCCAGCGCACGCGGTGACGCGGGCGCGTGGGCGGTCGGCGAATCCGGCCTGGCCGGCAACCAGGTCGCAGTCGACGCCCTCAAACAGGCCGACATGCTCATCGACCTCACGTTCCTGCTCTTCAGCAAGGAGCAGTTCGAGATCCAGGGCGCCGGCACCCGCATCCTGACGGTGGTCGAGCCGCCCGAGCTGTTGTCCCGCCTGATGCCCACCCGCGAACTGCGAGAGCGGGTGGAGGTCGGCGCCGAGATCCTCTCCAAGGCACAGACCATGCGCATCACCAGTCCGGGCGGCACCGACGTGACCTACCGGCTGGGTGTGTACCCCACCATGAGCGAGTACGGCTACACCGACAAGCCGGGCCGGTGGGACCACTGGCCGGCCGCGTTCGTGTTCACCGGAGCAGCCGACGACGGGGTGGACGGGACCATCGTTCTCTCGCCGGGCGACGTCTTGTTGCCGTTCAACACCTATGTGCAGTCGCCGGTGACCCTGACGATCGAGAAGGGGTTCATCACCGACATTCGCGGCGGCTTGGACGCCGAACTCCTGTCGTCCTACATCGCCTCCTTCAACGATCCCCGCGGCTACGGGATGTCCCACGTCGGCTGGGGGCTGGACGAGCGCGCCCAATGGCACGGCCTGACGCAGTTCCCCGGAGGCATGGGCATGGAGCTGCGGTCCTTCTACGGCAACGTCATGTTCTCCATCGGTCCCAACAACGAGTTGGGCGGGCCCAACGACACTCCCTGCCACTTCGACATCCCCATGCGCAATTGCAGTCTCTTCCTGGACGGCGAGCCGATCGTGTTGGACGGTGACATCACCGTGCCCGAGATGCGTCCCGCCGAACGCCGTTGACCCCTGCCCGCACTGCCGTGCACCTTGAACAGAGGAGGAACCGGTGACCGACTACCGGATCGGCCTGGTCGTTCCCAGCTCCAACCTGACCATGGAGACCGAACTTCCGCGCATGCTCCGCGCGCGGGAGACGGAGCGACCCGAGGAACGCTTCACTTTCCACAGCGCACGAACACGCATGCAGCAGGTGACGCCCGAGCAGCTGCGGTCGATGAACCAGCAGAGCGAGCGCGCCGCCGCCGAGCTGGCGGACGCGCGGCCGCACGCCGTGGCGTCGGCGTGCCTGGTCGCCATCATGGCCCAGGGCCCCGGCTACCACTGCACTGCCGAGGACACCATCCGCGATGTACTCGACGCCGAGGGCGCCTCGGCCCCGGTCGTGTCCAGCGCCGGTGCCCTGCTGTCGGGGATCTCGGCGCTGGGGGCGAAGCGCGTCGCCATCATCACGCCCTACATGAAGCCGCTGACCAAGATGGTAGCCGACTACATCGAGGACAGCGGGATCGAGGTGGTCGACGCGGTCAGCCTGGAGGTGTCCGACAACCTCGCGGTCGCCGGGCTCGACCCGGCCGATCTGGAACAGCACAGCCAACGGCTGAACCTGAGCCGGGCCGATGCGCTGGTGACCTCGGCGTGTGTGCAGATGCCGTCGCTGCCGGCGATCCCTGCCCTGGAGAAGCGCGTGAACCTGCCCGTGCTCTCGGCGGCGACCGCGACCACCCACCGGCTGCTCAGCGAGCTCGGCCTGCGGACCGAGGTCCCCGACGCCGGTAGTCTGCTGAGTGGCAACCACCCCGGGGCCTGACATGAGAGAGTTCCTCGCCTCCCGGGGGGTCCACCCCTCGCTGCACACGTACTTCGTCACGGCGCTGTCCTACATGGCGCTGGGCCTGTTCTCGTCGCTGATCATCGGCCTGATCCTGGAGACCATTGGTGACCAGGCCGGAATCGGTTGGCTGACCGAGGCCGGGGTCATGACCATGGCGATGTTGGGGCCGGCCATCGGCGCGGCCGTGGGCTACTCGTTGAATGCACCGGCGCTGGTGCTGTTCTCGGCGGTGGCCACCGGGGCCTTCGGTGCCGAACTGGGCGGCCCCGCCGGGGCCTTCCTGGCCGCGGTGCTGGCCACCGAGGTCGGAAAGCTGGTCTCCGGACAATCCCGCTTGGACATCGTGCTGACCCCGTCGGTCACCGTACTGACCGGTTTCGGGGTGTCGTGGGTGGTCGGCCCGGCCATCGACAGCGGGATGCGCGGACTCGGCCAGATCATCATGTGGGCCACCGAACAGCAGCCGGTGCTGATGAGCGTCGTGGTGGCCGCCCTCATGGGCATCGCGCTCACCCTGCCCATCTCCAGCGCGGCCATCGCGGTCATGCTGGACCTGAGCGGACTCGCGGCAGGGGCGGCGACGATCGGGTGCGCAGCGCAGATGATCGGCCTCGCGGTCACCGGCTTTCGGGAGAACGGTTGGGGCGGGGTGGTCTCGCTCGGATTGGGCACCTCGATGCTGCAAGTGCCCAACATCGTGCGCAACCCGCTCCTGTTCGTCCCACCGACGGTCGCCGGCGCCGTACTGGCCCCCATCGCGACGGTGGGTTTCGCGATGGAGGGAAACGCTGCCGGCGCCGGTATGGGCACCTCCGGCTTCGTCGGTCCACTCATGACCGTCGAGACGATGGGTTTCAGCACCGAGGTGTTGCTGCTCATCGCGGCCTTCCACTTCGTCCTACCGGCTCTGGTCGCCTGGTTGGTCTACCTGCCCATGCGCCGTATGTCCTGGATCGGTGAGAACGACCAGCTGATCCGCCAGAGCTAGAACATCGACCCCCTGTGGCTAATCGCACTCTCACACCTGTTGGAGTAAGGATGTCGTCCCGTCAGTCCTATGAAGTGGTCATCGCCGGAGGTGGCCTCGGAGGCCTCACGGCCGCCCTGGCCATGCGCCGCCGCGGTCTGCGCGTCACCGTCCTGGAACAGGCCCCCGAACTGGGCGAGGTCGGTGCCGGAATCCAGTCCGCACCCAACGCCAGCCGGATCCTCGTCCACCTAGGCCTGCGCGAGAAGCTCGAGGAGATCCGCACCGAACCGCAGGACCAGGTCCGGCGGCGATGGAAGGACGGCAGCGTCATCGGTCAGACCCCGCTGGGCGACCGGTGCAAGCGTGAGTTCAACGCTCCCTACTGGCACTACCACCGGGCCGACCTGCACCGCGTCATCCTGGACGCGTGCACCGACCCGGCGGGTGCCGGTCCCCCCGTACAGGTGGAGATCAACAGCCCGGTCACCGACGTCGACGACAGCGACCCCGAACGTCCCGTGGCGGTGACCGCCGACGGCCGCCGTTACACCGCCGATGTGCTCATCGGCGCGGACGGTCTGAAGTCCCGCGTCCGTGACGCGGCCGGTTTCCCCGACACGCTGCGGTTCTCCGGTGAGATGGCCTACCGGGCCCTCATCCCCGGGGACAAAATCGCCGCCGACCCCGCCACCCGTTGGTTGGTCGACCGGTTCCAGAGCACCATCTGGTACGGGCCCGGGCGCCACCTGGTGCACTACGTGATCAACGGGGGCGAGTACCTGAACGTGGTGGCGATCGTGCCGTGCCCGCCCGAACTCGCCTCGCACAGTTCGGTGCCGACCTCGGTCCAGGAACTGGCCGACGCCTTCCCCGGCTGGGACGACCGGGTGGCCACCATGCTCTCCAAGGCCGAGAGCACCGGCGCCTGGCCGCTCTACTACCGCCGCCCCGACCCGGTCTGGGTGAACGGAAGGATCGCCCTGCTCGGTGACGCCTGCCACGCGATGCTCCCTTACCAGGCCCAGGGCGCCTCACAAGCGATGGAGGACGCCGCTGTCCTGGCCGAGGAGCTGGGCGCGGTCACCGTCGACAAAGCACCGGAGGCACTGGCACGCTACGTCTCCCGCCGCGCGCACCGGGCCGGCATGGTCCAGGAGGCGTCGCTGGCCAACATGGAGCTGTACCACCTGCCTGACGGTCCCGAGCAGGAGGAACGCGACCGCAAGCTCCGTGACTTCCACGGGGAATCGGCGATCTCCTACGAACTGTTGTGGCGTGGGACACCGCTCGACGATTCCGACTCCGAATCCTTCTCCTACCAGTTCATCCGCTGAGGAGACCCATGAAGCCCGCCGCATTCACCTACCACCGCGCCCGCGACGTCGACGGGGCCGTCGACCTGCTCACAGAGCTCGGCGACGACACCAAGATCATCGCCGGTGGGCAGAGCCTGGTCCCGATGATGAACTTCAGACTGGCCAGGCCCGCCCATCTGGTCGACGTCACGGCTCTTCCCGGCCTGTCCACCATCAGCACCGACGAGGAAGGGCTGCACATCGGCCCCCTCACCACCCATCGGGCCGTGGAGACCGCACCCGATTCCGTCATCGGCACCGACCACGCGGTCCTGCGTGAGGCGATGGCCTGGGTGGGGCACCTGCCGATCCGCACACTGGGCACGGTGGGCGGCAGTCTCGCCCACGGGGACGCGACCGCCGAGTGGTGCCTGCTGGCGGTCCTGCTCGACGCCCGGGTCGTCGTCCGTGGCCCCGGGGGCGCGCAGCGCACCATCGAGGCCGCCGACCTCTTCCTCGGCTTCTACATGACGACCCTGGCACCCGACGAGATCATCGTGGACGTGGTCTTTCCGAAGCCGGCTCCGCACTGCGCGCTCACCGAGTTCGCCGAACGCGCCGGGGACTTCGCGGCCGTGGCTGCCGCGGTCGACCTCGACCTGGCCGCGGACGGCACCGTCCGCGGCGGCCGGGTGGCCCTGGGCGGGGTGGCCCCGGTCCCGGTGCGCGTACCCGAGGCCGAGGCGGTGCTCCAGGACGGCGGCACGGCCGGGCCCGAACTGTTCACCGCGTGCGCCGAAGCGGCCGAGGCGGCGATCGACCCCCCGTCGGACGCCGACGGCAGCTCTGACTACCGCCGGGTCCTGGCCCGGACACTCATCGTTCGTGCATGCGAGGAGGCCGTTGCCCGATGACCAGCACCGATGTAGCCCCGGAGAAGGGGGCTTGGACCGGAACCGCGGTCCGCCGCAAGGAGGACACCCGCCTGCTCAGCGGCGCGGGCACGTTCGTCGACGACATCACCCTGCCGCGCATGGCGCACGCCCAGTTCGTGCGCGCCACGGTCGCCTCGGGGCGGCTGCTGTCGGTCGACCTGTCCGAGGTCCGCCGTGTTCCCGGGGTGATCGCCGCCTACACCGCCGCCGACCTGGACCTGAACGACATCACCGCGGTCCTGGACCGGCCCCTCGAGGAGTTCGTTCCCACCGCCATGCCCATCCTGGCCCGGGACCGAGTCCGGTTCGCCGGTGAACCCGTGGCCATCGTCATCGCCGAGGACGCCTACGCGGTCGAGGACGGTGTCGAAGCGGCACAGGTGGAGTACGAGGCCCTCGACGCGGTCCCCTCCGAAGAGGTCGCGTTGTCCGAAGGGGCACCCACCGTCCACGACGAGGTCCCGGGCAACACGCTGCTGGACGTGTCCATGTTCGCCACCGAGGGCATCGACGACGTGTTCGCCTCGGCCGACTGCGTGGTACGGGTCGACACGCGCAGCAGCCGGCAGAACGCCCTGCCGCTGGAGACACGCGGCGTCGTCGCCTCCTGGCAGGCACGCGACGAGAACCTGCTGGTGCAGACCTGCACCCAGGTGCCCCACACGGTCCGCACCGCCATGGCTCGCTCGCTGGGCCTGGCCGAGAACCGGGTACGTGTCACGGTCGGCGACATGGGTGGCGGTTTCGGTATCAAGTGCGTGGTCGGACGCGAGGAGATCGCGGCGGCCGCGGCCGCCCTGCGCGTGGGACGGCCCGTCAAGTGGATCGAGGACCGCAAGGACGCGCTCACCGCTTCGTTCCTGGGCCGCGAACAGCACTACGACGCGCGCGCCGCCTTCGACTCCGAGGGCAAGATCCTTGCCCTGGACACCGACATCGTCTGCGACATGGGGGCCTACTCCTGCTACCCCTTCACCGCGGGCATCGAGCCGCTGATGGCCTCCGCCGAGATGCCCGGCGTTTACAAGGTGCCCGCCTATCGGGTGAGGGCCCGCGGGATCACCACGAACAAGGCACCCACCGCCCCCTACCGCGGGGTGAGCCGGCCGCAGTTCGTGATGACGATGGAGCGGCTGTTCGAACGCGCAGCCCGGGAGCTGGACATGGACCCGGTGGAGATCCGCCGGCGCAACGTGATCACCCAGTTCCCTTACACCGGGGTCAACGCCATCACCTACGACCCGGGTTCCTACCTGGAGGCACTCGATTTGGCCGAACGGCTGGTCAAGGACGAGGGTTGGTACGAACTGCGCGAGTCGGCCGCCGCGCAGGGGCGCACTATCGGCATCGGCTACTGCTGTTTCAACGAACGCAGCGGTTACGGCTCGGACGCCTTCGCCAAGCGCAAGATGAGCGTGGTGCCCGGATACGACCTGGCCGAGGCCCGGATGGACACCTCCGGAACGGTGGTGGTGAGCACCGGCACACTCAGCCACGGCCAGAGCCACGAGACGACCATGGCCCAGATCGCCGCCGACCGGCTCGGGCTCAACCCGGACCAGGTCAAGATCCAGCAGGGTGACACCGAACGCATCGCCTACGGATGGGGCACCTTCGCGAGCCGCTCCATCACCATCGGTGGCAGTGCCGTCTCCCGGGCGGCCGACCGGCTCGGCGAGAAACTGCTGCACCTCGGTTCCCACATGCTGGAGACCACACCCGACGGCGTCGAGCTTTACGACGGCACGGTCCGCCGGATCGACGACCCCGACCAGGCGGTCAGCTACGTGGACATCGCCGACATCGCCTACCTGCGGCCCAACCTGCTGCCTAAGGCGACCGAGCCCGGACTCACCGGCTCCGGCGACTTCGACACCCCGGGCGACGGGACCTTCTCCAACTCCACCCACGCCGTGGTCACCGAACTGCACCCGGGCACCGGGAAGGTGGAGATCCTGCGTTACCTCTGCGTGGAGGACTGCGGGGTGGCCATCAACCCGCAGGTCGTCGACGGCCAGGCCCGCGGAGGGATCGCCCAGGGCATCGCCGGGGCCCTGTACGAACGCATCACCTACGACGACCAGGGCGAACCCTCGGCGGCCAGCTTCATCGACTACAAGGTGCCCACCGCGGCCGAGATCCCCGACGTGGCGATCAGCCACCTGGAGACGCCCTCCCTGCTCACCGAGAGCGGTGCGAAGGGCAGCGGAGAGGGCGGCACCATCGGCGCCCCGGCGGCGGTGGTCAACTCCGTCAACGACGCCCTGCGCCACACCGGAGTCGAGTTCGACGCGACGCCCATCACCCCGGAACAGGTGCAGCACGCATTGGAGGCCCACTCATGACCGACCGTCTCCTGATCACCCTCACCGTCAACGGTGAGGAACACGAACTGCTCACGCCTGCACGCCGCACACTGGTGGACGTCCTGCGCCACGACCTGCGCCTGACCGGGACCCACGTGGGCTGTGAACACGGCGTGTGCGGTGCCTGCACCGTCCTGGTCGACGGGTCACCGGCCCGCGCCTGCCTGATGTTCGCCGTCCAGGCGGAGGGGCGGGAGATCCGCACCGTGGAGTCGCTCGCGGGTCCCGACGGCCTGGGTGACCTGCAGCGCAAGTTCTCCGAGCACCACGCGCTTCAGTGCGGTTTCTGCACACCGGGGTTCCTGATGTTGGCCGAAGGGTTCCTGGCCGACAACCCTGAACCCACCCGGGAGGAGATCCGGGAAGCGGCCTCCTCCAACCTGTGCCGGTGCACCGGCTATCAGACCATCGTCGACGCCATCGGGGCGTGCGCGGACGAACGCAGGGAAGCCTGCGGCGCCGTGTGCGCCCGATCCGCCGACAGCCCCGCCGATGAGAGGAGCCGGGCATGATCCTGGAGAAGAGCACATTCGTCGAGGCCTCCCCCGAGGAGGTCTTCACCGCGGTCAACGACGTCAAACGGATCGTGACCTGCGTCCCCGGTGCGGCGCTGGACGGCCGGGACGGCGACACCTACCAGGGAAACGTCAAGGTCAAGGTGGGGCCGATCAGCGCCGCCTACTCCGGCACGGTGCGTTTCCTCGACGTCGACGCCGACCAGCGCACGTTGCGGGTGCAGGCACGCGGTTCCGAGGCCGGCGGCAGCGGCGACGCCGAAGCCGCGGTGACCCTCGGTGTCGTCGAACGCGACGGAGGCTCCGTCCTCAACATTGAGGCCGACCTGCTGATCCGCGGGAAGATCGCCCAGTTCGGCAAGGCCGCAATCGGGGCCGTCTCCGACCGGCTGCTCCAGCAGTTCGCCGACAACCTCTCCCGGATGCTGCGTGAGGGGTCGGGCGCGGAGCCCGCCGTTGCCTCCGCCCCGTCGGGTCAGGTCCCGGCCCAGGGGCAGCCGGTCGCCGCTGCTGCTCCCGCGACGGCCGGCGACGAGCTCGACGGTCTGGGTCTGCTCGTCGGCCCCAGGACCAAGAAGCTGATCCCGTATGTCGGTGCCTTCGCCGTCGGGGTGCTACAGGGTCTCCTGATCGGCAAGCTTGCCTCGCAGTCCAAACAGATCGCCCTGCTGAAGGAGGTTCGCCGTGGCTGAACTGGACACCTACGGTGATTCGACGGCAGACACCTACGCTCAGGCCGGTTTCGGTTCCCAGGTGCGGCGCGGCACGCGCCCCGCGGTGGTCGTGGTCGACCTGAGCCGCGGGTTCACCGAACCGGACTTCCCCAGCGGCGCCGACCTCACCTCGACCGTGCACTCCACCGCCCGCCTCGTGGAGAGCGCCCACGCCGCCTCGGTCCCGGTCATCTACACCGTCATCGCCTACTCCGAGGAGGAGATCGCCGGCGACTGGTACCGGTGGCTGGACAAGGCCCCGGGCATGCGTGGAATGCGCGAGGGCAGCTCGGCCGTGGAGCTCGACCCACGGCTGACGCGCGGTGATCGCGACCCCCTCATTGTGAAGAAGGGCGCGTCGGCCTTCGACGGCACGCCACTGGCCACCATGCTCACCGGGCTGAACAGGGACACGGTACTGGTGTGCGGCGCGACCACGAGCGGATGCGTGCGCGCGACCGCGGTGGACGCCGTACAGGCGGGTTTCTCCGCACTGGTCCCGCGCGACTGCGTGGGGGACCGGGCTGAGGGCCCGCAGGAGGCGGCACTGTTCGATCTGGACGCCAAGTACGCCGACGTCGTCGGGCTCGACGACGCCCGGACCTACCTCTTCCAGGCCCGGGCATGAGCCGCCCCCACCCGCATCTCCAGGAGGAAACGACCATGTCCGACAGACCGATCCACCAGGAGGCCCTCGCCGACCTCGCCGACGTTCCCGCCGTTGGGCGCTGGTTCCGCTCGGGTGGCCTCCGGTTGCACGCGCTCGACTACGGGGCCGTCGAGCAGACCTCCGGGGTACAGGAGCGGCCCAGTGTGCTCATCCTGCCCGGGATCACCAGCCCCGCGATCTCCATGGACTTCGTCGCCCGCCGACTCACCGACCTGGTCCGGCCTGTGGTCGTGGACCTGCGGGGCCGAGGCCTGTCCGACGCCCCGGACGACGGTGACTACAGCCTGGGCGCCTACACCGACGACGTCGAGGCCGCGGTCGAAGGGTTGGGGCTGGGCCGGACGGTCCTGCTGGGGCACTCGCTGGGTGCGCGCATCGCCGCGGCCGCCGCGATCCGTCCCGGTGCCGCCTACGCCGGGTCGATCCTGGTCGACCCGCCGATGAGCGGGCCGGGGCGCGGTCCCTACCCCACGACCCTCGAAGCCTTCCGCAAGCAGCTGGAACAGGCCCGGCGCGGCACCGACGCCGAGGAGGTGGCCGGGTTCTGGCCGCGCTGGACGCTGCGCGAGCGCGAGCTGCGGGCGCGGTGGCTGGCCAGCTGCGCCTCCGAGTCGATCGACGCCACCCACCGTGGATTCGAGACGGAGGACTTCTTCGACTACTGGGACTCGGTCCCGCAGCCCACCACACTCGTGTACGGCGCGGACAGCCCGGTCGTCGACGCGGCCGGAGCGAAGGAGGCGGCGTCGGCCAACTCCGGGGCGCGTCTGGTGGAGGTCGTGAACGCCGGTCACATGGTCTTCTGGGACGCCCCCGAGGGGGCGCTGACCGCCGTCCGCGAGGCGTTGAACGCGACGCCGACGGGCTGAAGCCGCAACACCGTGTCCGGGTGGCCGCGTCCTCCGGCCCGGACCTCGCCGTGTGGGCTCCCGGTGTCTCAGGGCCCTCACGGCGTATCCGTGGTATTCAGGTGCGTCGCGTACAGGTCGGGTTTGACGAAGACCTCGAGCCGCTCGACCGTGGCCGGCGATCCCCATGCCTCCATCGCCCCTGCATCAAGCCCAGGCGCAGGGGCACACCACGTCAGGCCGGGCCGTGGCAAGCTCAAGGAACGGACAGTGGTGCACCCCGAGCCGCTCGGCGATCTCGGTGATCTCCAACGGTCGGTTCGCGCTACGCAGGAGCCGTAACACCTGCTCCCGGCGTCCTGCCGTGCGTCGGTCCCGTTGGGGCTCCGTGGGCTGGCGCCTCACTGCCCGGCCTGCGGGGGAAGACTCGCCACCAGGGGCGTGTCCACCCCGACCACGCCGACCTTGGAGGCGCCACCGGGTGAGTCCAACGGGTCCTTGCGGCCCGGCAGGGGCTGTGTGAAGAACTCTTCGTTATCGACCAGGTAGGCCCCGAACTCCGCGGGCAGGTCGTCCTCGTAGTAGATCGCCTCGACCGGGCACACCGGTTCGCAGGCACCACAGTCCACACACTCGTCGGGGTGGCTGTAGAGCATCCGGTCACCCTCGTAGATGCAGTCGACCGGGCATTCGTCGATGCAGGACCGATCCAGCACGTCCACGCACGGTTGAGCAATCACGTAAGTTATAACCCGATTGTATACAAGTGGTTCTTGTGAAAATCAGGGGAGCTGCGCCGCCGGGTCGGGGCGGAGCAGATGCGGGGGAGTAGTTCGACGACCGAGTCCTCGCCCAACAGACCGGCTTCCACAGGGTGGGGCGGATCCACCCCGCTGGACCCACTCCCGGAAATCGGCGAAGGTCACCGACAGCCTCTGCGCGTGCCTCGGGTCCGGACCGTCCATGGCCTGGGGACGTGCCTGTGGGGTTGGAGTGTGTTGCTGCTGTTACCGCATTCGGCGATCTGCTGACCGGCGCCGACCTGGTCGCCGGCCTCCAGGACCAACGTTCCTCGGCGCAGATGGGCCAGGAGGATATGGGCCGACAGATCGGGTTAGGCGATCACCACGAAATTGTCGATCATGGCCGGTGCGCCCCGCGCCTCCCGGGAGGGTCGGCCCAACACGTAGGGCGCCCGGGCCAGAACGGACCTGTGTGCTTTGTGGTTGTATTCACCGTCGTGCGTCGCCATGACCATGCCGTCGATGGGTTCCAGGACCGGACGGCCGTGGGGCAGGAAACGCTCCGGTGGTTCCGTGGCCAGCACGCTGCGCCAGTCCCTCGCCCGCACCACTGGTTCTGTTCGTCGACCCCGACGAAGTCGATGGTGTAGCGAGAGGCGAAGGCCGCCGTGCCATGGCTGGGCACGCGCCGCATCGGACTGTTGCGGACCGACCACCGTCCGGTGAACGGTAGAGCGAGAACGGTGACCGAGCCCATGTGTGCCCCCTCGACGCAGGTGCCCCTGTCTCGAAGTTATGCGGTCAATAGCCGTGTGACCAGGGGACACAATGCATGTGGCTGAGAGGGCCCGTGGTGCTGTGCAGGGACCGGGCCCGTTCCGGTCGATCCCTGCCGGGCCGCGACTAGTCCGTTTCGTGCCGAGTGTCATGGAGGTTCTGGCGTGTGCCGGGATCGCCTCCCGTCACCTGGGAAGTGGGGGAGCGACCCTGAAGGTCACTCACCCGTGGACACGGGGCATCGCCTCTATCTCGTTCTGGGGCGGACACTGGTTGTGGGGGTGTTCGTTATGTCTGGATCGGGTTGGGTGTACAAGCGGTGCGGGTGCCGTGGTGTGAGGGGTGTGAAGGCTCGGGAGGGCCGGTGCCCCGGGCTGTCTCGGCAGGGGCACGGGAGTTGGTATTTCGCGCTGGAGTTGGACCATCTCCCGGGTGGTCGGCGTCGGGTGCGTCGGGGTGAGGTCGTGGGGTTGCGCTGGCCCGATATCGATCTGGTGCGGGGGACGATGCGGGTGGAGCGCCAGCTGCAGTCCCATCAGGGCAGGTTGGTGGAGCTGGCTCCCAAGAGCGCGACGAGTCGGCGGATGCTGTCGGTGGACCACACCACCTTGGGGGTGTTGCGCCGCCACCAGTGGCACCGACAGCAGGAAGCGCGGGGGCAGGGGCGGGTGTGGGATTCGCGGGGGTTCGTGTTCACCGCCCTGCGGGGCGGCGCGCTGGCTCCGGAGCGGTTGTCACGCCTGTTTCGGAAGCTGAACATCTCCAGTGGGTTGCCGCCGGTGCGGTTGCACGACCTGCGCCATGGAGCGGTGACGTTGGCGTTGGCGGCGGGGGTGGAGCTGAAGGTGGTCCAAGCGATGTTGGGGCACGCGAGCATCGTGTTGACGGCGGACACCTATTCCACGGTGTTGCCGCAGGTGGCGCGGGAAGCGGCGGAGCGCACGGCGTGGCTGGTGCTGCGCGATTCGGGCAGAGCCCATCAGCGAGGAACTGCACGAAGGGTGCGTCGGGGGCCGGCTCCACCTTGGCCCCATCCTGGCCCCATCAGTGGGATCGGACGATGAGGGTGAGGCCGTTGCACCCCGTCTGAACTGGGGTTTTATGGCGCACCCAGCCCGACACAATGCGAACCTCCAGTCTGTGATCGAGGGACCACAGATTGAACTTCTCCCTGCTCACGCCAAGGTCCGCAGGGACGGGTACCACGGTTCGCGGGCTGAGCGTCAGGGCGCGGGGGAGTGAGTGCAATGACTTCTCCCCGTTGGTCCCGCTGGGTCACCATCGCCGCTGTGCTGCTGGTGCTCATCGCTGCGGTGGTGAGCTACAGCCACATGTACGAATTGGCCCTTCGCCATGGCGAGCCGGGGTGGCGCGCGGCTCTGTTTCCACTGTCAGTCGACGGCATGATCGTCGCCTCCTCGATGACGCTGTTGAGCGACGCTCGCAACGGCCGCAAGGGCGGGCTCCTGCCCTGGACTCTGTTGATCATTGGCTCGGGAGCTTCACTGGCAGCGAATGTCGCGGTTGCCGATGCGACGATGTGGTCGCGCATCATCCATGCGTGGCCCTCGTTCGCGTTGATCGGTGAGTATGAGTTGCTCATGCGCGAGTTCCGCACGGCGGCTGAGAGCGTACGCAATGCGAAAGCGGAGCGTACGCGCAGCGAAGACGACTTTCCTTTGCTTCCCGGGGAAAAGTCGCAGACGGAGGAAGCGGGACTGTACGTCGTTCGCGAGCAGGAGACGGGCGTGCTTGACGGTGCCGAAGAGACCCGTCCAACGCCGCCTGAAACCCAAGTCCGCGCATGGCGATGGGTTCTGGATCATCAGAGGGAGCACGGGGCATTGCCTACAGGGGATCAGATCGCAATGACCTTCGAGCACAAACCGCGCTGGGGCAGGTTGGTGAAGCAGCGTGGTCAGCGGGGGCGGCTAGGGGCCGCAGTCTGAGCAGGGGCCGTGCGTCCGACCGGGCTGATTCCTGCGGGAAGTGGGGGTTCGAGTCGGAGGGGGAGATGTCCGATTCTCCTATGGCCCCAAGGTAAGCACGACCTCACCTGAGCGTCGGGTCCGTCTGGTCACCGAGTTCGACCTGTCGGGCGGTGACCGGTGATGGATTCTTCCCGCTGGTCCCGCTGGACCACTATCGTCGCTGTTCTGATGCTGGCCGTGATCGCGGCTGTGGTCTCGTACTCGCACATGTACGAGTTGGCGCTGCGCCATGGAGAGCCCGAGTGGCGCGCGGCCCTGTTCCCGCTGTCGGTGGACGGCATGATCGTCGCCTCCTCCATGACCTTGCTCAGCGACGCCCGTAACGGCCGCAAAGGCGGTTTGCTTCCCTGGACGCTGTTCATCATTGGCCCCGGCGCTTCCCTGGCCGCCAACGTGGCGGTGGCCGACCCCACCATGTGGTCGAGGATCATCCATGCCTGGCCGAGCTTCGCGCTGATCGGTGCGTATGAGCTGCTCATGCGAGCGTTCCGCACGGCAGCGCGGAGCGTACGCAGTGCTGACGCAGCGCGTACGCACATGGGTGATGAACGTCTTCTCCAGGACCATACGGATGCGGAGACTGCTACTGAGGAGCCCCAGGGGGGTCGGCACCTGCATGTGGTGCAGGAGCAGGCTGGGGCCTCAGAGAACATCGATCCGGTTGAGGCAGGCACCCATGATCGGCTTCCCCCTAAGAGCTCATCTCATTTGGAAAGTCTGCGGAAGCAAATCAACGTGCAAGCGATACCGGTGAACGCGAGGAAGTGTTCGGCTTTGCGCTCGTAGCGGCGGTGGAGTCGGCGGCATCCGGCCAGCCAGGCCATGGTGCGCTCGACCTGCCAGCGGTGCCTCCCCAACCGCTTCGAGGATTCCACACCCTTGCGGGCCAGGCGATGGACGATTCCGCGTTCACGCAGCCATCGGCGCAGGTGGTTGTAGTCGTAGCCCTTGTCGCCGTGCAGCTTGGCCGGTTTGCGTCGCCTGCGGCCTCGCCTGGACCTGATGGGCGGTATCGCTCGCACCAGCGGTTGCAGCGCTTGGCTGTCGTGCAGGTTCGCACCCGAGATCGCCATCGAAATCGGAAGCCCGGTCCGATCGGTGATCAAGTGGATCTTCGACCCTTTCTTGCCCCGATCGACAGGATTCGGACCTGTCAGCTCCCCCCTTTGAGAGCACGCATGTTCACCGAGTCGACTGCACACCGCGACCAGTCCAGCTCACCACGGGAACCGAGCTCGACCAGCACCAGGCGGTGCAGCTTCGCCCACACACGGGCCCGGCTCCACTCAGTGAAACGCCGGTGTGCGGTAGGCCCGGAGGGGCCGAATACCGGTGGGAGTTGGGCCCACGTGCAGCCGGTGGTCGCCACGAAGATGATCGCAGCCAAGACCTCGCGGTCCCCGTGTCTGCGCCGCCCACCACCTTGAGGTCGGGTGGGTGCTTCGGGCACCACCCGCTGAAACAGTTCCCACAGTCCGTCCGGCACCAAACGCTCAACCATCGACACCGGTCCAGGTTATCGAGAATCCAAATGAGATGAGCTCTTAGTGGAGGATGGCTTCGCCGGACCAACTTCCAGTACCGGTTCTGGCGTCCGGCATGGGATGGGGACCCGAACGAGCAGGCATGGATGCGGCAGTCACTTGTTGAGGGGATCACGTTCCATGAAGCCGGTCGACACACTCACCGCACGTGGTTGGCTGAAGACGGGATCCCGGAGGTGGCGCGGGCCGCTCGATTGGGGCACAAGCTCCCGGGGATGGCCCAGGTCTATGAACACGTGACCCCCGTGATGCTGAAACAAGTACTCAGAGTGCTCGAAGCGCGGTGGCTAGGGAGCGTCAGCTCCCTGACCGAGGTGGAACGTGATCACCTCTTCGTGATGGCGCCCATACTCGAAGAGCAGTACCGTAAAGACATCAATGATGGGGTCCCTTCGGGGGCCACTGGGGGCTGATCTCCCAAATGTCTCCCATCCGGGAGACCGGCCCTTCAGTAAAAAGAATCAGAGCAACCTTCTGACCTGTGATGATGCCGGTGCGCCAGGCTTACATGTGCTTTGTGGTGTTTATGCCCGTCTGAGTGGGTTCAGCCCGCCGGAGCGGGTTCGGCCCGGCGCGCTCGACCGGTGCCGCCCAGCACGTTGAAGAACACGTTGAGCACCAGCGCGGAGGCGGTGGCGGTGACGATCCCCGAGTGCAGGATCATCGTCGCCCACTCCGGGAACCCGGAGAAGAAGTCGGGCGCGGCGATCGACAGGATCCCGAACCCGAGCGAGACCGCCACGATGACCAGGTTCTGATTGTCCTCGTAGTCCACCTTGCCGAGGGTCTGGATGCCCGCCGCAGCCACCGAGCCGAACAGCACCAGGCCGGCGCCGCCCAGGACGGGGGAGGGGATCATCGCCACGACCCGGCCCAGGATCGGGAACAGGCCCATCGCCACGAGCAGCACCGCTCCGGTGGCCACCACGTAGCGGCTCTTGACCTTGTTCAGCGCGATCAGGCCGATGTTCTGGCTGAACGTGCTGCCGGGGAAGGAGTTGAGCAGCGGGCCCACGACCGCGGTGAGAGCGTCGGCCCGAAGGCCGTCGGCCAGGCGACGGCCGTCGACCTTCGAACCCACGACCGTGCTGACGGCGAGGATGTCCGCCATGCCCTCGGACAGGATGACGACCATCATGATGCACATCGTGATGATCGCGGCGACCTGGAACTCCGGCTGCCCGAAGTGGAAGGGCGTGGGTAGTGAGAAGACCGCGCCCTCGCCCACCGCGGCGAAGTCGACCGCGCCCAGGGCGGCGGCCAACAGGGTGCCCAGCACCAGGCCCAGCAGGATGGAGGCCCTGCCCCACACACCGCGCAGCACCTTGGACAGCACCAGGATGATCAGCAGGGTCGCCCCGCCCAACAGCAGGCCCGTGTCGGTGGGGACGTTGTCCTCGGAGTTGTCGGTGATCCAACCGACCGCCACCGGGATGAGGGACAGGCCGACGACCGTGATCACGCTGCCGGTGACCACCGGCGGGAAGAAGCGGATGAGACTCGCCATCACCGGCGCGATGAGGACGCCGAACAGCCCGGCGACGATGGAGGCGCCGAAGACCGCGAGCAGGCCGTTGGACTCCCCGATCGCGGTCATCGCGGTCACCGGGATGAACGATGCGCCGATGACCAGGGGCATGCGCATGCCGAAGCGCCACACGCCCAGCGTCTGGATGAGCGTCATCAGGCCGCTGACCAGCAAGGCGGCGCTGATGATGAGGCCGCTCTCCACCGGATCCAGACCCACCGCCGCGGCCATGATCAGCGGTGGGGTGATGACCCCGGCGTACAGGGCGAGGATGTGCTGGACGCCGTAGGTGATCATCAGCCGCAGCGGTGGACGTTCGTCCTCGGGGCGCTCGCTGATGGCGGGGTCGGGCTTCATCGTGGTGGGGCCTTCCGGGATCGTGCGGTCTCGTCATGAATCATCGGATGATCCGAACAAGTGCGCAAATTAGGGGTGAACTCTTAGAGGAACACACCAAAGCGCACGGAAGTGGGTGAATGACCTTGGGTGATCGAGGGCGGTCGACCCGAACCCCCGAGAGAGACCCCGCATCCGTTCACCCGGCGGCCTTCCCGGGCCATCCCGGGGACGCGAACGGGGCCACGGATCGAACCCCGCGACCCCGCTCATCCCCGAATCGACGTGACGAAGAACGCCCTCTCGCCGCCGGCCAGGTTCACCCCCGGTCGTCACCCCGCAGCACCCGAGCCGCCAGGTCGGGGGCCAGCGTTCCGTACCCGGTCGCCGCCCACACGCTCTCCCGCGCCGGTACCGCGTAGTAGGGCACCGCGACGCGCCCGCTCGATGCCAGGACCGTCATGGGGACCCGGTGCTCCTTCAAGTCGCGTCGGCAGCGCGCACAGGCCCTCACCGTGACCGAACGGTGCGAGGCCGGCGCCCGCCAACGGGCCTTGCCCGTCTGGCCCTCGTGCCGGGGATCGAAGAAGCAGTGCCGCGGCGTGGAGTCGCCCGACAGCGCGGCCTCACAGTGATCCAGCAGCACGCGCGCGCCCACCAGATCCGCCATGTCCTCGGCCGTGTCCAGCACCTTCGCGGCCGCCTCGTAGGCCTCCAGAGCGGTGGTCGCCCGCGCGTGGTTCCCGGAGAACCGGGACACCCGACGGCCGTAAGAGACCAGCGCCGGCTCCAGTTCCCGCCGTGTGGTCTCCTGCTCGGTGGAGTCCACCGTTCCCACTACGGCCTCCGACAACGGCACCACCCGCAGTGGACGACGGGATCGGCGACGCATCCCCCAGACCACCAACGCGAGCAGCGGGAGCGCGGCCAGGCCCCACAAGAGGGCGGTGGCCAGACGCGGGTCGAGCACCGGACCCGCGGAAAGGCGTGCGTGCTCACGCGCCGCCACCCGTTCGTCCCCGAGCATGTCCAAGGCGACATGCAGACGTTCTTCCAGGTCGGCCCGGATCATGTCGGGCCGTTGTTCGAGCACCTCCAGGGTCTGGTCCAGCGCACCCTGGGACACCTCGGCTCGGTTGCCTCCGGAACGGGTCCCGACCACCGAGGTGCCGGCACCGACCGCCAGGAAGACACCCGGGTCCTCGCCCCGACCGGGCAGTGCGGTGACCATCGACTTCGGGGCCTCGCGCCATGGAGTCACCGCGATGTACACGTTCAGGCCCTCGTCGACGATGCGTTCGCGCAGTTCCCGAGCCTGTTCGTCGGAGAGCACGGCGTCCCTGGAGGGATGCACGTACACCGGGTCCTCGGCCAGGTGTTCGGCGACGGTCGACGGTGACAGTGAAGACTTCGTGTCGGCCATGGCCGCGGCTGCGGGCCACAGCACGAGCAGAACCAGCAGCAGAGCCGGAAGCGTTCGATACACGGGTCAGACTCCGATCAGTGCGCGGGCTCGCGCGAAGGGCTCCTGCTTGGCGAGGGCGACCCGCGCCCAGGGGTCGTCGATGTCGTGGATGGGCAGGAGACCCCGTGCGTGGCGGACGAGCATGGCCTCCTGTCGACGTACACGCGCGTCCAGGCACCTTTCGCAGACTCGCCAGTTACGCCGTCGGTTCTTGAGGTAGAAGGAGTGCGGTCGTGATGCGGGGCCATGCAGCGGATTGACCTGGCAGGGGATGGTCTCGCCTTCATGGGGGGAGACGAGTGCCCGGCGTCCCTGCCGGGCCAGGACCATCCCGCAGACCAGTGCGGTCACCGGAAGCCCCTGGGCGGAGCCGATCAGCCCGGAGGCGTCGTAGGCCTCACGGGCACGGGGAAGCCCCGGATGCCCAGCGGGGGTCGCCTCGAATTCACGGCGTAGGAGCAGCAACTCCCGGGCCAGCCTGCGCCGGATCCGCCACCGGGAGCCACGAGCCGCCACGGTGAACCACTTGCGTGCATGATGTGGCAGGTCGATGGAATCGAACCTCGGTCCGGGTGGTGGTGAGACATTCGTGGCGGACAACCGCAGCAGGACGAACGCGATGATCAGACCGACGATCGCCCCGGGAAGGGACAGGTCCCAGAATCGGGCGGTGTCCGACGCCGTCTCGTAGATCTCTTGGACAGGTGTGGGCGCTGCGTCCGAGGTGAGGGGAGTGGCCTCCACCGGTGTCCTCGGAGACTCCTCCAGCATCGCCAGGACGTTGGAGAGGGTCACCGCGGGGCGGGCACCGGGGCCGAGACCTTCCTCATCGAGAACGGGCGTGATGGGACTGTCGAAGGCGGCCGTGGCCGAACGCCCGTCGGTGGTCACCGCGACGTACACACCGTCGGCGCCGCTCACCTCGTGCAGGGCGTGCAGGAACAGGGTGGGCCGGCCGCCGGTCTCGTCGGTGGGCACGGAGGCGTACATGACCACGTACAACGGGACCTCGCCGTCGAACGCACCGGCCACCTCCGCACTCATGTCGCTTAGTTCCTCTTCGTCGACCGGCCGCATGGGCACCAGATGGCTCAGATAGAGGGGATCACTCCGTAGTGCCTCGGCCACCCGGGTGACCCGGGACAGGTCGGAGATCTCCTCGACACCGCGAGGCCCCTCGATGGAGGTGTCCGCGAGGACCGGTACGCCGGGAAGAAGGAACAGCATGGCCAGGGCGATCGGCCCGGCCAGGAGGCGGGGGAACTTCACGACATGCCCTCCCGACGTCGACGGAGTACCGTCACGCCCGCGACGACGATCAGGGCGACACCCACCATCGTGATCGCCGCACCCACGGTCGAGGGCCAGGTACGGGCGAGCCAACGCTGGGGAACCAGGCCCGGAGCGGCGGCGTCCGGTTCCTGGGTCCCACCCACCAGTTCGACGTATTCGCTCTGGGCCTTGGCAGTGCGCTCCTCCAGGTCCGCGTAGTCCGCGGCGCGCAGCATCCGGTCCAGTTGGTCGCGAGGGTCCTCCGGGTAGGCGCCGGTGTAGGTGGTGTAGATGGCGGCTGCTATGGGGAGACCCGAGTACTTCTCGATCGTCAGGCCCACGTGGTTGGTGTTGGGGGAGAACACCACCAACGACCTTTCACTGTAGAAGGCGACCGCATCGGTCAGCGCGCGCATGTCCTCGTCGGTGGGATGGGCGACGACCAGGACGTCGAGGTCCACCTCCGCCTCGGCCACCCGCGCGCGCAGGTCTTCCGAGACTTCGGACCGGTCCATGTACCCGGCGAGTTCCTCGCTGACGAACACACCGTCGTGATGGTCCAGCATGCGGGCGTAGAAGGCGGGGGAGGCCTCGGAGGAGTAGGCGTGGCCGGGGGAGACGGGCGCCATGACCACCACTGCGACCAGGGAGAGCAGCAGGGTCAGGGCGCGCGTCATGCCTGGGGGATGGCGCATGCGGTGCCTTCTTCGGAATCTTCGGTTGTCGAGTCCGAATTATGCCGGTTCTACCGGGCGCGCTCCACTCGGCCCTCGTCCCACACCGGTTTCTCGGCCTCGTAGACCCTCCCGTCCGCGCCGAACACCACGAACCGGTCGAAGCCGCGAGCGAACCATCGGTCGTGCGTGACCGACAGGATCGTGCCCTGGTAGAGCTCCAACGCCGACTCCAGCGCCTCGGCCGAGACCACGTCCAGGTTGTCGGTGGGTTCGTCCAGCAGCAGCATCGTGGTCCCCGACAACTCCAACAGCAGGACCTGGAAGCGCGCCTGCTGGCCACCGGAGAGCGTGTCGAAGGTCTGGTCGGCGCTGAGCGCCAACTCGTACCGGTCCAACGCCCGACCGGCCTCCTCGCGCGGCACCCCGCTCCGGGTGCCCTCGCCGTTGTGCAGGATGTCCAGCAGCGTGCGCCCGGCGAACTCGGGGTGCTCGTGGGTCTGCGCGAACCATCCCGGCCGCACCCGGGCGCCCAGCCGGGCCCGGCCCGAGTGGGCCACGGGTTCGATACGCTCCCGTTCCTCCTCGGGCACCAGCGACGACTCCGGGTCGTCGCCTCCGCCGGCCAACAGACGCAGGAAGTGCGACTTGCCCGACCCGTTGGAACCCAACACCGCCACCCGATCCCCGTACCAGACCTCCAGGTCGAAGGGGCGCATCAGCCCCGTCAGCTCCAGGCCCTCGCACACCAGCGCCCGCTTACCGGTGCGGCCGCCGCGCAACCGCATCCGCAGGTTCTGCTCCCGAGGTTGCTGTTGGGGCGGGCCCGCCTCCTCGAACCGGCGCAGCCTGGTCTGCGCCGACTGGTACCGGGAGGCCATGTCCGAGTTGTAGGCGGCCTTCTGCTTGTACATCGACACCAGGCTCTTGAGCTTGCCGTGCTCCTCGTCCCAACGACGCCGCAGCTCCTCCAACCGGGCGAAGCGTTCCCGTCTGGCCTCGTGGTAGGTCTCGAACGATCCACCGTGCACCCACACACTGTTGCCCGCGGCGCCCAGCTCCACCGTGACGATTCGATCCGGGACCCGGCTGAGGAGTTCCCGGTCGTGCGAGACGAACAGGACGGTCTTCGGTGAGGCGCGTAGGGCCTCCTCCAACCAGCGCTTGCCCGGAACATCCAGGTAGTTGTCCGGCTCGTCCAACAACAGCACCGGCGCCGGACCACGAAGCAACGCCTCGATGACCAGGCGTTTCTGTTCGCCCCCGGAGAGGGTGCGCACCTCACGCCAACGGCACTCGGTGTAGGGAACGCCAAGGGCCGCCACACAGCACTGGTCCCACACCACCTCGGCCTCGTACCCGCCGGCGTCGCCGTAACGCGCGATCGCCTCGGCGTAGCGCATCTGGGTCTTCTCGTCCTCGGAGAGCATCATGGCCTCCTCGGCCCGCTCCAGGTCCGCGTGGGCTCGTCGAACCGACGCGGGGGAGACCGACACCAGGAGCTCGTGCACGGTGGTGGCGTCCCGTACGTGCCCCACGAACTGCGGCATCACACCGAGCTCACCGTCCAACGTCACCGCGCCCGACTGCGGTACGACCTCACCGCGCACCAGCCGCAGCAGGGTGCTCTTGCCGGCCCCGTTCGCGCCGACCAGGGCGGTCTTGGAGCCCTCGCCGACCCGGAACGAGACCTCGTCCAGCAGCACCCGCCCGTCGGGCAGGGTGTGCGAGACCTGGTTGACGTCGACGTAACCCACGAATTCCCCTTCATCGTTACAACGCGCCCGCTCGCGTCGCCACCGCAGGCTTCCACGCGATCACGGTCCGAAGCAAAGGGTTTTCCCTGGTGGCGAGGGAGGCCCAGAACCTTAAGCCTTCCTTAGCCCACTCCTAAGATCCGATGAAACCCGATGTGCTCGTGCATCCCGCAGACCTAGCTTCGTCCCACCGGGAAGTTCACGAGGAAGGTGGCGGGATGACGCTCACACAGGGTGCGGCCGAACTCGAAACGATGCCGGAGATCCATCGCGACCTCGAACCGGGGGAGCGTCCGGTCTCGATCGAGCGCATGTCCATGCTGTCGAACCGCTCGTCCGTGGCCCTGCTCGGGCCGGACGCTCGGTTGCTGTGGTTCTGCCATCCCGAACCCGATTCCAACGCCCTGTTCGCCGAACTCCTCGGCGGACCCGAAGCCGGGGTGTTCGCCATCGGCCCCGTGCACGGGCGCATGCCCCTGGGGCAGCGCTATGTGCCCGACACCATGACCGTGCGCACCCGCTGGTCGCGGCTGGAGGTCACCGACTACCTCGCCCAGGACACCGAACCCGGTCGCACCGACCTCATCCGCGTGGTCGAAGGCTCCACCCCCATCGCCGTGGAGTTCGCGCCGCGTCCCGACTTCGGCCGCGCCCCGGTCCGTATCGTCGTCGAGGACGACGGACTGCGTGTCCACAGCACCGACGAACCCCTGGTGCTGCGCGCTCCCGGCGTCGAATGGCGAATCGAGCGCGAAGGCGGCCAGGACACGGCCCGGGCCACCATCCACCCCGTGCCGGGGGAGCCGATCGTGTTCGAGTTGCGCTGCGGATCGGATCTGCTCACCTGGCACCCCACCCCCGAACCCGAACGTCGGGCCCACACGGAGAAGGAGTGGACCAGATGGGTCCATGAACTGTCCCTGCCCGGTACGGAGAGTTCGTTGGCGGCCCGATCGGCGTTGACCCTCCGCGGCCTGTGCACCCCCACCGGCGGAGTCATGGCCGCCGCCACCACCTCCCTACCCGAGGAGATCGGCGGAGTCCGCAACTGGGACTACCGGTACTGCTGGCTGCGCGATGGCGCCCTGAC